>NZ_CP011567.1:3304333-3615666 GCF_001655615.1 Pseudomonas sp. GR 6-02 | reverse complement strand
CCAATTATTCCTGGCACACGCCGGGGCATGGCGGCGGCGTGGCGTATCACAAGAGCCCGGTAGGGCAGGCGTTTCACCAGTTTTTCGGGGAAAATACCCTGCGTTCGGATTTGTCGGTGTCGGTGCCGGAACTCGGTTCGCTGCTCGATCACACTGGCCCGCTGGCTGAGGCGGAAGCGCGAGCGGCTCGCAACTTCGGCGCCGATCACACCTTTTTCGTGATCAATGGCACCTCGACCGCCAACAAGATCGTCTGGCATTCCATGGTGGCACGCGATGATCTGGTGCTGGTGGATCGCAACTGCCACAAGTCAGTGTTGCACGCGATCATCATGACCGGCGCGATTCCGCTGTACCTGTGCCCGGAGCGCAATGAGCTGGGGATCATTGGCCCGATTCCGTTGAGTGAGTTCAGCCGCGAATCAATCCAGGCCAAGATCGACGCGAGCCCACTGACCCAGGGCCGCGAGCCCAAGGTCAAGTTGGCGGTGGTGACCAACTCGACTTATGACGGCCTCTGTTACAACGCCGAACTGATCAAACAGAGCCTGGGCAACAGCGTCGAGGTGCTGCATTTCGACGAGGCCTGGTTCGCCTACGCGGCATTCCACGAGTTCTTCGCCGGCCGTTATGGCATGGGCACGTCCCGCAGCGAAGACAGCCCCTTGGTGTTTACCACCCATTCCACGCACAAACTGCTGGCGGCGTTCAGCCAGGCGTCGATGATTCACGTGCAGGACGGCGGTGCACGGCAGCTGGATCGCGACCGTTTCAACGAAGCGTTCATGATGCACATCTCGACCTCGCCGCAGTACAGCATCATCGCCTCGCTGGACGTGGCCTCGGCGATGATGGAAGGGCCGGCCGGTCGTTCGTTGCTACAGGAAATGTTCGACGAAGCGCTGAGTTTTCGCCGGGCGCTGGCCAATCTGCGCCAGCATATCGCCGCCGATGACTGGTGGTTTTCCATCTGGCAGCCGCCCTCGGTCGAAGCCATCGAGCAGGTGGCCGCCGAAGACTGGCTGCTGCAACCCGACGCCGATTGGCACGGCTTTGGCGGCGTGACTGACGACTATGTGCTGCTCGATCCGATCAAGGTCACGCTGGTGATGCCGGGGCTGACGGCGGGCGGCGCGCTGAGTGCGCGGGGGATTCCGGCGGCGGTAGTCAGCAAGTTCCTCTGGGAACGCGGGCTGGTCGTGGAAAAGACTGGGCTGTATTCATTCCTGGTGCTGTTCTCGATGGGCATTACCAAGGGCAAATGGAGCACGCTGCTGACCGAGTTACTGGAGTTCAAGCGCAGCTACGACGCCAACGTCAGCCTGGCCACCTGCCTGCCGTGCGTGGCGCAACAGAACATGGCCCGTTATCAAGGCATGGGGTTGCGCGATCTGTGCGATCAATTGCACGCCTGTTATCGCAGCAACGCCACGGCCAAACACCTCAAACGCATGTACACGGTGTTGCCGGAAGTCGCGATGAAGCCAGCGGACGCCTATGATCAATTGGTACGCGGGGAAGTGGAGGCCGTTTCGATCGATGCCCTGGACGGGCGGATCGCGGCAGTGATGCTGGTGCCATACCCGCCGGGGATCCCGTTGATCATGCCCGGCGAGCGTTTCACCGAGTCGACCCGCTCGATCATCGATTACCTGAAGTTTGCCCGGGCGTTCGACAGCAGCTTCCCCGGGTTTGTCGCCGATGTGCATGGCTTGCAACATGAAGACGAGGGCAATGGACGGCACTACACCGTCGATTGCATCAAGGAATGAGGACCTTTGCGAGTATGCAGCCCGTCATGAATCCCAAATACCCGGGCCTCTCGGTGCGTGTCGCCGATGAGGGTTTTGCGGCTTATATCTGGGGCAGTGATTTCAGTTTTGAAGTCGCCGCCTATGGCGCAGCAGAAATCGGCAAGCCGGTGGCGCAGTGGCCGGTGACGCCAATCACCCCGTATCGCAAGTGCTACGGCATCGATCCCGAAGAGTTCAGCAGCTTTCGCGACGCCGCCGACAGTGCGATTTTCATGGCCTATCTGGATGATGAGCCGGTGGGCCACCTGGTGGTCAGCACCAACTGGAACGGTTTCGCCCATATCGATGAATTGGCGGTGCATGCACCGGCGCGTCGCCATGGCGTGGCCAAGGCGTTGCTGGACGTAGCGCAGTTCTGGAGCCGCAAGAAAAAGCTGCCGGGCATCATGCTGGAAACCCAGAACAATAATCTTGGGGCCTGCCGGCTGTATGAACGCTGTGGCTACGTGGTTGGTGGGATCGATCATCTGCGTTATCGCGGGATCGACCCGAACACCGCCGAAGTCGCATTGTTCTGGTATCGATTGTTCGATAACCCGCTGGAAAAACCGATCAGCTCGCCAGCATCGCCACGGCTTGTTCCGTGATGATGTCCAGCAGCGTCTGAACCGCCGGAGAGGGCTCGGCGTTTTTCAGGCGCAGGGCGTAGACGCTGACCGGTACCGCAGGCGCCAGCGGGCAGGCATCGAGCCCGGCCGATTTGGCGCCAAGGGCGGTAAACGGATCGACAATCGCCAGGCCTTCACCGGCCTCGACCATGCTGCGCATCATTTGATGCGTCTGCACCCGGGTCTGGATGACCGGGGCAGGGCGCAGCGCATGCAGCTTGTTGTCCAGCGCCGGGCTGAGCGGGTCGTGACCTTCCAGGCCGACCATTGACTGGCCGGCCAAGTCTTGCAGCGAGATGTACTTCTGTTTCGGTTGCAACCAGCCATGGGGTGCCAATAGCTGGAGCTTGCCCTGGGCGATGATCTGGCAATCGATATCGGCATGGTCCGGGTCGTGCAGGCTCAGGCCCAGATCGCTTTCGCGCAGCAGCAGGCTTCTGACAATCTCGCGGGTCGGTTGGCTCAGGAGGGTGCAAGGTGCATCGGGGAGGCGTCGGCGCAGCGCCGCGATGCTCTGCGGCAACAGTTGTTGCGCCAGCGGCGGGGTGCAGATGATTCGCAGGGGCGGGGCCAGATATTGCTTGAGGCTGCTGGCCAGTCGCTGGACCGGCTCAAGGGCCTCGTAGACGCGGGCGATCTCGACCTGCAACTCCCGCGCCTCGCGCGTGGCTTGCAGACGGCCACGCACGCTGGCAAACAGCATGAAACCCAACTGATCCTCGGCATCGCGCAACGTGCGTTCAACCTCGGTCACGGGCAACTGCAACCATTCGGCCGCGGTGCCCAGGTGACCGGTCTGCAGGAGCGCCTGGATCACTTCGATATGACGTAAACGCATGCGTGAAGTCCATGTTCAGCAGGTGAGGGAGTCAGTGACTGAATCCTAACTCAAGTGCGCGCATATGACTTCTGCTCATAACAGCGGGTTATGAAGCGACGTTCGTTTCAGGTTCGCGAATGAGGGTGACACCGGTTTGCACCAGCACAAACGCGTTGTCGTCGAGTTTGTTGACCCGATCGCCAATGGCCAGTTTATAGGTGGTGACAGGCGCAGAGCCGGCGAGGCCGTCGTGCGACAGGGTGGATTCCTGGAACTCATGCACGGAATAAACACGGCCTTCCGCGTCTCTTGCATGGAACTGACCGACGAGTACTGCTGCCATCTGCTTAGAACCTCTGGAGATAAATCACTCAATTTGCGGTTCTGTAGACCGTGGTTGGGCGAGGTAAGTTTTCCTACAGGAAAAAAATAGTCAGGGGCGGCGATTTTCTGTCGCCCGCTGGTTGAATCGTCATTTGATCATCTATAACTAGAAGCTCTTTCCATCGAACAGTCGAGTATCTTCCATGAGCAACGTCTACGAGATCGCCGTTCTGGTCGGCAGCCTGAGAAAAGCATCGATCAACCGCAAGGTCGCGCTGGCGCTGGCCGAGCTGGCGCCTGCCAATCTGAAGCTGACGATCGTCGAAATCGGCGATTTGCCGCTGTACAACGAAGACATCGATGGCGATTCACCGCCGGCAGCCTACAGCACTTTCCGACAACAGGTGCGTTCATCCGACGCGGTGCTGTTCGTGACCCCGGAATACAACCGTTCGGTGCCGGCGCCGTTGAAGAATGCGATTGACGTCGGTTCGCGTCCCTATGGCCAGAGTGTCTGGGACGGCAAGCCGGGTGCGGTGATCAGCGCTTCACCGGGCGCCGTCGGCGGATTTGGCGCCAACCACAATGTGCGCCAGTCGATGGTGTTTCTCAATGTACCGTGCATGCAGCAGCCGGAAGCTTATCTGGGCGGCGCGGGTTCAGCGTTCGACGAGGCGGGCAAGTTGTCGGAGTCGCTCAAGCCGTTCCTGCAGAAATTCATCAATGCGTATGCGCAGTGGGTCGAGCAGCATAAAAAGCCATGACCGCTTCCTTTTAGCTCGTAGCGGCTGTCTCGCAGGCTCGGCAGCTGCTGCATCGGGCATTTCATCCCACCTTCACTTTACGGCCTATTCAAACCTCCCTATATTCCGCGCTTCGTTTTTCCGTCGGGCTGGAACCGGGTTTATATGCTCATCGCATCGTTGATTTTTTTGCTGACCATCACCCTGGTGATCTGGCAACCCAAAGGCTTGGGTGTCGGCTGGAGTGCGGTATTCGGCGCGGTGCTGGCACTGCTGTCCGGGGTGGTGCACCTGAGCGATATTCCGCTGGTATGGCAGATCATCTGGAATGCCACCGGCACCTTCGTTGCGCTGATTATCATCAGCCTGCTGCTGGATGAGGCGGGGTTCTTTGCCTGGGCCGCGTTGCATGTGGCCCGTTGGGGGCGGGGCAGCGGGCGCAAGCTCTTTGCTTATATGGTGCTGCTCGGCGCACTGGTCTCGGCGTTGTTCGCCAATGACGGCGCTGCGCTGATTCTTACGCCGATCGTGATTTCCATGCTGCTGGCGTTGCGTTTTTCCCCGGCGGCGACCCTGGCGTTCGTGATGGGGGCCGGTTTCATCGCCGACACCGCGAGCCTGCCGCTGGTGGTGTCGAACCTGGTGAACATTGTTTCGGCTGACTTCTTCAAGATCAGTTTCAACCGCTACGCCGCGGTGATGATTCCGGTCAATCTGGTAAGCGTGGCGGCGACCCTGGCAATGTTGATGGTGTTTTTCCGTCGCGACATCCCTCGTGATTACCATCCCGAGCAGTTGGCAGACCCGGCCACCGCGATTCACGACACTGCAACGTTTTATGCCGGTTGGGTGGTGTTGGTGATTCTGCTGCTCGGCTGCTTTGCCCTTGAGCCGTTGGGCATTCCGATCAGCGCGATCTCCGCGGTGTGCGCTGCATTGCTGCTGGCCATTGCCGCCCGTGGCCACAAGATTTCCACGCGTAAGGTGATGAAAGAAGCGCCGTGGCAGATCGTGATTTTTTCCTTAGGGATGTACCTCGTGGTGTATGGCCTGCGCAACGCCGGGCTAACCGGGTATCTGGCCGGTTGGCTGGATGGCTTCGCCGGTTACGGCGTGTGGGGCGCGGCTATGGGCACCGGGGTGCTGACGGCGTTGCTGTCGTCAGTGATGAACAATCTGCCGACCGTGCTGATCGGCTTGCTCTCGATCGATGCCAGTCAGGCGACCGGCGTGGCGAAAGAGGCGATGATCTACGCCAACGTCATCGGCAGCGACCTGGGGCCGAAAATCACCCCGATCGGCAGTCTGGCGACCTTGCTGTGGCTGCATGTGCTGCAGCGCAAGAATATCCGGATTGGCTGGGGCTACTACTTCAAGGTCGGGGTTGTGCTGACGGTGCCGGTGTTGTTGGTGACGTTGGCGGCCTTGGCGTTGCGGTTATCCATCTAGACCGGGCGGACACTGCAAGCGCTCAACCACTGCCCGGCACATTCGGCCAAAGATCGGACACCAGGAACAGCCGCTCGGCCTCTTCCCAATCCCCTTTGGCATTCTCTGTCAGCCGCACCATCAATTGCGCCGGTGCCAGCGGGTCCAGATCACTCAGCCACGCCTTCAGCTGTTCAGCGCTCCAGGTCTGCTCCTCGGGATAGTGCGCCGGCGCCAGCCAGGCATGGCGGGGCAGGGGTTGCCAGCGACCGAACGGACGCTGCACGACAAACTCCGCCCAGTCCTTCTGGTGCAGCCAGCTACCGCGTAAATGCTGAGGATGTGCACCGCTGGGTGGTTCGGCCTGCCCCGGCCACGGATAGAGCAGATAACCGCCCAGCCATAGATGCGCGCTGAACTGCTGGATATCCAGCGACGCCAGCACCTCACGGCTTTCCGCCCGTGCGGAAATCGGCAGTTGATGCTGGCTCAGGTGTTCCAGTTTGCGGTCCAGCCGATCATGACAACCCGGTCCAAGCCATTGCGCGGTGTCACGGCCGTCACCGTTCTGCGGGCCGAGATAGAGCTTGATCGCCAGTTCCAGGTGATGCACACCATCGCGATCGCGCAGCAGCATGTCCAACTCGCCGAGGGTATGGCCTTCGCGACGGATCGGCATGTTGGCGGCGATCAGCTCGATCCCCGGCGCGTGCCGCACGGCGTACTGCCACAGCCGTTCGTAGTACAAACCCAGGCGCCGGGTCCTGGCCTGGGCCAGCCAGTGCAGCAAATCGTAACTGTCACGATCCAGATGCCTGAGCCAGTGTTCCAGGCGCTCCGGCGCCTGCACCCAATCGCTGCCGGCCAGGGGATGACGCTGCGGCCACGGGGTGGCGTCGAGCATCGGCGGCGCGAGGATGACCCAAGCCAGGTCGCGCACTTCAGGGTGGCGCAACTGGTGAGGTAACTGGAGCAAGTCTGGAAATAGGATCATCTTGCGAGCATAGCCCGAAACTAGAGCACACCGTTGTGGCTGAAAGGGTTTTGTCTACGCCGCGCTTTCGCCCATAATCGTGTTTTTCGCCGCCACACGCGTTAGGGGCCTCATGGAGCAATTTCGTAATATCGGCATCATCGGTCGCCTGGGCAGTTCTCAGGTGCTGGATACCGTCCGCCGACTGAAACGGTTTCTGCTCGATCGTCACCTGCACGTGATCCTCGAAGACACTATCGCCGAAGTCCTGCCGGGCCATGGCCTGCAAACTTCGTCGCGCAAGATGCTCGGTGAAGTCTGTGACATGGTGATTGTGGTCGGTGGTGACGGCAGCCTGCTGGGCGCTGCCCGGGCGCTGGCCCGGCACAACATCCCGGTGCTCGGTATCAACCGTGGCAGCCTGGGATTCCTCACCGATATTCGCCCCGATGAGCTGGAAGTCAAAGTCGCCGAAGTGCTCGACGGCCATTACCTGGTGGAAAACCGCTTCCTGTTGCAAGCCGAAGTCCGGCGCCACGCCGAGGCCATCGGCCAGGGCGATGCGCTGAACGATGTAGTGCTGCACCCCGGCAAGTCGACGCGAATGATCGAGTTCGAGCTGTACATCGACGGCCAGTTCGTCTGCAGCCAGAAGGCCGACGGCCTGATCGTTGCCACGCCGACCGGTTCGACCGCTTACGCGCTGTCTGCGGGCGGCCCGATCATGCATCCCAAGCTCGACGCTATTGTGATTGTGCCGATGTACCCCCATACCTTGTCGGGTAGGCCGATTGTGGTCGATGGCAACAGTGAGCTGAAAATCGTCGTGTCCAAAGATATGCAGATTTACCCGCAAGTCTCCTGTGATGGGCAGAACCACTTCACCTGCGCGCCCGGTGACACCATCACCATCAGCAAGAAAGCGCAGAAGCTGCGGCTGATTCACCCACTCGACCACAACTACTACGAAGTCTGCCGGACCAAGCTCGGCTGGGGCAGCAAGTTGGGTGGTGGAGGCGACTGATGCTCGATCCCGCGCGTAGCTACGACCTGATCGGTGACGTGCACGGTTGCGCTCTGACCCTTGAGCACTTGCTCGACCGGCTCGGTTACCACAAACAGGCAGGTGTCTGGCGGCATCCGTCGCGCATGGCGGTGTTCCTCGGCGATATCATCGACCGCGGCCCGCGGATTCGCGAGGCGCTGCACATCGTCCACGACATGGTCGAGGCCGGCCAGGCGCTGTGCATCATGGGCAACCATGAGTTCAACGCCCTCGGTTGGAGCACGCCGGCGCTGCCGGGCAGCGGCAAACAGTTCGTGCGCGAGCACACCCCGCGCCACGCCCGCCTGCTTCAGGAAACCCTGACCCAGTTCGAAGATCATCCCCAGGATTGGCACGACTTCCTGCAATGGTTCTACAAGCTGCCATTGTTCGTCGATGCCGAGCGTTTCCGCGTGGTGCATGCCTGTTGGGATGCCAGCCTGATCGAGCCGTTGCGCGGGTTGTTCCCCGACGGTTGCATCGACGAGCATTTCCTCCAGGCCTCCGCAGTGCCCGGCAGTTTCGCCTGCACCGTGTTCGATCGCCTGCTGCGCGGCACCGACATGCGCTTGCCCCACGGTTTGACCATGACCAGCGGCGACGGCCTGACGCGCTCGTTTTTCCGCACTAAATTCTGGGAAGACGACCCGCAAACCTACGGAGACATCGTGTTCCAGCCCGACGCCTTGCCCGAGCCGGTGGCCCGCACACCGCTGTCGTCCAGTGAAAAAGACAACTTGCTGCGCTACGGCATCGATGAGCCGATGCTGTTCGTCGGCCACTACTGGCGCAGCGGCAAACCGGCGCCGATCCGCCCGAACCTGGCGTGCCTGGATTACAGCGCGGTGCTCTACGGCAAACTGGTCGCTTATCGTCTGGATCAGGAAACCCGTCTCGACCCGCATAAATTTGTCTGGGTCGATGTCGAGCGGCCGGAGGTGTTGCAATGACGGCGGTGGCGGTATTGCGTCTACCACTGGCGGTAGATTTGAGCGGGTTCGTCAAACTGCTGCAGCGCATGCAAGTGCCCCATCGGGTCAGCGAAGAGGCGGGCGAGCAGGTACTGTGGGTACCGGCCAGCATCAGCGAAGACGTGCGCTCGTTGTACGAACGCTTTCCGGCCGGCGACCCCGATCAGCAACTGGATATCCCGGTGGCGCCGACCCTGCAACGTCCGGGTTTTGTCGAGCAGTTGCGCCACAGCAAGGCCACGGCGTTCGTGCTGTTGCTGAGCCTGATCGTCGGCGTGGTGACGCTGCTGGGCGAAAACCTCGAGACGATGCGCTGGCTGACCTTCCTCGATTTCCGCGTGGTCGGCGAATACATCCATTTCACGCCACTGGCCGACAGCCTGGCGGCGGGGCAGTGGTGGCGTCTGGTGACGCCGATGCTGATCCACTTCGGCATCCTGCACCTGGCCATGAACGGCATGTGGTATTGGGAGCTGGGGCGGCGCATCGAGTCGCGTCAGGGCAGCATCAACCTGATCGGCCTGACGTTGCTGTTCAGCCTGGTATCCAACTATGCCCAGTTTTTTTTCAGCGGCCCGACCCTGTTTGGCGGGTTGTCCGGGGTGCTGTACGGCCTGCTCGGGCATTGCTGGATCTTCCAGTTGTTGTCGCCGAACCCTGCTTATCGCCTGCCTCGTGGGGTGTTGGTGATGATGCTGGTGTGGCTGTTGTTGTGCCTGTCGGGGCTGGTCTCGATGATCGGTTTCGGCGAAATTGCCAACGCGGCCCACGTCGGCGGGTTACTCATCGGATGCTTCACCGGTTTGTTGGGCGGTTTGTACAACCGCCGTAAACTGGCCGTCTAATCAGTTATGAATGAAGAGCGCGGAGCCCTTGATGTCCTCTTTTAACGAAATGATCAAAAACATTACCCCGGATATCTACCAGAGCCTGAAACTGGCGGTGGAAATCGGCAAATGGTCCGACGGTGGCAAACTCACCGCCGAGCAGCGCGAACTGTCCCTGCAAGCGATGATCGCCTGGGAAATCCAGAACCTGCCCGAAGAACAGCGCACCGGTTACATGGGCCCGCAGGAGTGCGCGTCGAAGTCGATCGAAGTGCCGAATATTCTGTTCAAGTCGGATGCCATCCATTGATCGAGATTGGCCGCGGTGCAATCAGCAAAATGTCGGCGCGCCTTGACGGGCCGAACGTGCAGTACGCTTTTCGTCTGGGCGACGCCGAGGTACCGGTCAATCCGTTGATCGGCACCACGGTGCGCCTGGAGTACCTGGGGGCGATCCACTGCACCCATTGCGGACGCAAGACCAAAACCAGTTTCAGCCAGGGTTACTGCTACCCGTGCATGACCAAACTGGCGCAGTGTGACATCTGCATCATGAGCCCGGAGCGTTGCCACTACGATGCCGGCACTTGCCGGGAGCCTGAGTGGGGCGAGAAGTTCTGCATGACCGACCATGTGGTTTACCTGGCCAATTCGTCGGGGATCAAGGTCGGCATTACCCGCGCCACCCAACTGCCGACCCGTTGGCTCGATCAGGGTGCCAGCCAGGCCTTGCCGATCGTGCGCGTCTCGACCCGCCAGCAGTCGGGCTTCGTCGAAGACCTGTTCCGCAGTCAAGTCGCTGACAAGACCAACTGGCGTGCTTTGCTCAAGGGCGATGCGGTGTCGGTGGACCTGGCGCAGGTTCGCGATCAGCTGTTTGAAAGCTGTGCCGAAGGTTTGCACAGTTTGCAGGAACGATTCGGCCTACAAGCAATCCAGACAATTACCGATGTCGAACCGCTCGAAATCCGCTATCCGGTCGAGCAGTACCCGGCCAAAATCGTCAGCTTCAACCTGGACAAGAACCCGATTGCCGAAGGCACGCTGTTGGGGATCAAGGGTCAATACCTGATTTTCGACACCGGCGTGATCAATATTCGTAAATACACGGCCTACCAGCTCGCCGTGCATCAGTAAGGACTCAAGCATGCGCACCGAACAACCGAAGATGATTTACCTGAAGGACTATCAGGCGCCCGAGTACCTGATCGACGAGACGCACCTGACCTTCGAGTTGTTCGAGGACCACAGCCTGGTCCATGCGCAACTGGTGATGCGCCGCAACCCTGAGCGTGGCCCGGGCCTGCCGCCATTGGTGCTCGACGGCCAGCAACTCGAGCTGCTGTCGGTGACCCTGGCCGACCAGGAGCTGAGCGCCACCGACTACCAACTGACCGAGAACCATCTGACCCTGCACCCGACCGCAACAAGCTTCACGGTCGACACCAGCGTCCGGATCCACCCGGAAACCAACACCGCCCTGGAAGGCCTGTACAAATCCGGCACGATGTTCTGCACCCAGTGCGAGGCCGAAGGTTTCCGCAAGATCACCTATTACCTCGACCGCCCGGACGTGATGAGCACGTTCACCACCACGGTGGTCGCCGAGCAGCACAGCTATCCGGTGCTGCTGTCCAACGGCAACCCGATTGCCTCCGGTCCCGGCGAAGACGGCCGCCACTGGGCGACCTGGGAAGACCCATTCAAGAAGCCTGCCTACCTGTTCGCGTTGGTGGCCGGTGACTTGTGGTGTGTCGAAGACACTTTCACCACCATGACCGAGCGCTCCGTGGCGCTGCGCATTTATGTCGAGCCAGAAAACATCGACAAGTGCCAGCACGCCATGAACAGCCTGAAGAAGTCCATGCGTTGGGACGAAGAAGTCTACGGTCGCGAGTACGACCTGGACATCTTCATGATCGTTGCGGTCAACGACTTCAACATGGGCGCCATGGAAAACAAGGGCCTCAACATCTTCAATTCCAGCGCCGTGCTGGCCCGCGCCGAAACCGCTACCGACGCCGCACACCAGCGGGTCGAAGCGATCGTCGCCCACGAATACTTCCACAACTGGTCGGGCAACCGCGTGACCTGCCGCGACTGGTTCCAGCTGTCGCTCAAGGAAGGCTTCACCGTGTTCCGCGATTCGGAGTTCTCTGCCGACATGAACTCGGCCACGGTCAAGCGCATCCAGGACGTGGCATACCTGCGCACCCACCAGTTCGCCGAAGACGCCGGCCCCATGGCTCACGCCGTACGCCCGGACAGCTTCATCGAGATTTCCAACTTCTACACCCTGACCGTGTACGAAAAGGGTTCGGAAGTGGTCGGCATGATCCACACCTTGCTCGGGGCCGATGGCTTCCGCAAAGGCAGCGACCTGTACTTCGAACGCCATGACGGCCAGGCCGTGACCTGCGACGACTTCATCAAGGCCATGGAAGATGCCAATGGCGTCGACCTGACCCAGTTCAAGCGCTGGTACAGCCAGGCCGGCACACCGCGTCTGGCGGTGAGCGAGTCCTACGACGCCACGGCGAAAACCTACAGCCTGACCTTCCGCCAGAGCTGCCCGGAAACCCCGGACAAGGTTGAGAAGCTGCCGTTCGTGATTCCGGTGGAGCTGGGTCTGCTTGATTCGAAAGGCGCGGCAATTGCATTGCGTCTGTCCGGTGAAGCCAGTGCTCAAGGCACTTCGCGGGTGATCTCGGTGACTGAAGCCGAGCAGACCTTCACCTTCGTCGACATTGCTGAAAAACCACTGCCGTCGTTGCTGCGCGGCTTCTCGGCGCCGGTGAAACTGAGCTTCCCGTACGACCGCGATCAACTGATGTTCCTGATGCAGCATGACAGCGACGGTTTCAACCGTTGGGATGCCGGCCAGCAGTTGTCGGTGCAGGTGCTGCAAGAGTTGATCGCCCAGCAGCAGAAGGGTGAAGCGCTGGTGCTGGATCAGCGTCTGGTTGCAGCCCTGCGTACCGTGCTGTCCGACGAGACGCTGGATCAGGCGATGGTCGCTGAAATGCTCTCGCTGCCAAGCGAGGCATACCTGACCGAAATCAGCGAAGTGGCTGATGTGGAAGCGATCCACACCGCTCGCGAATTTGCGCGCAAGCAACTGGCGGACACGCTGTTCGAAGCGCTGTGGCTGCGTTATCAGGCCAATCGCGATCTGTCGAAGAAGACTCCGTATGTGGCCGAGGCCGAGCACTTCGCCCGCCGCGCACTGCAGAACATTGCGTTGTCCTACCTGATGCTCAGCGACAAGCCAGAAGTATTGGCGGCAACCCTTGAGCAGTTCGACAGCTGCGACAACATGACCGAGCGCCTGACCGCGTTGGCCGTGTTGGTGAATTCGCCGTTCGAAACGCAGAAAGCCAAGGCACTGGCGAGCTTCGCCGAGCACTTCAAGGACAATCCGCTGGTCATGGATCAGTGGTTCAGCGTTCAGGCCGGCAGTGTATTGCCAGGCGGTCTGGCGCGGGTCAAAGCCTTGATGCAACACCCGGCGTTCAACATCAAGAACCCCAACAAGGTGCGCGCGCTGGTCGGCGCGTTTGCCGGACAGAACCTGATCAACTTCCACGCGGCGGATGGTTCCGGGTATCGGTTCCTGGCGGATCTGGTGATTGAGCTCAACGGCTTTAACCCGCAGATCGCTTCTCGCCAACTGGCGCCGCTGACCCGCTGGCGCAAGTACGACAGCGCCCGTCAGGCGTTGATGAAAGGCGAACTGGAGCGGATTCTCGCTTCGGGGCAGCTGTCCAGCGACGTGTACGAAGTGGTCAGCAAAAGCCTGGCTTGATCTGGTTGCCTGCTCTCTCAAGTGTTCACTCGGACCTTGTGGGGGCGGGCTTGCTCGCGATGGCGGCCTGATAGCCGACCGGGATTTTTGATGGAGTACATATCCATTTCTGCGGTAACGGCTACTTAGGGTTTCGCCCTTACGGCGAGGCACTTTTGGCAAACGCCCCAAAAGTACCCAAAAGGTCTCGCCCCAAGCGTCCGGCCCCTCGCTGAGGCTCGGCGTTCCTTCGCTCCGGTATCCATCTGGGGGCATCGCCCTACGGTCTGCTTCGCTACGACCTACATGCGATGGGTTCGACTGCGTCGAACGGCGCTGCGCGCCAATCCCCAGATGAACACCTGCGCTCAGCCTCCCGAAGGGGCGGGTAGATCAAGATCAAGATCAAAAGCCAAAGCAAAGCAAATGCAAGATCAAAAGATCGCAGCCTCGCTTCGCTCGACATCTCCTACAGGGAAATGCGTCCGCTTGAGATCAGGCCGGCCGGTAGGCCGCCTTGTTTTTGATTTTGACGCACCGCCCCCTCGAGAGGCCGAGTGGAGGTTCTGCGCAGTGGGCAACCCGGCATGGATGCCGGGTTAGCCGCCCCCGGCCATGGATGGCCGATGGCGGCGGGCCCACGGAGCAGGACCGGAGCGAGGGCATGCCGAGCCTGGGCGAGGCACCGAACGAAAGGGGCAAAAGCGCTTTGGTTACTTTGGCGCTTTTCCAAAGTGACCCGCTGTAAGAGCGGAACCAATAGCCGCCGTTACCGCAGAAACGGATATGTACCCCAGACCCCAGACTCCAATCACCGCTCCGAATGCCTCCCCATTCACCCACACCCCATATCCCCCCGGTTAACAAAACATAACGTGGCGTCGATTGTCAGACCTTTCCAAACCCCGATAGGATAAGCCCAGCTTCCGAAGGGGCTCTGGATTGCGGGTTTCAGGACTATGCTCTGGAATAGGGCAGTCCCGGTGAGCACCCCCTTACGGCGCCCTGAAAGGTTGAATGACCTAACAATAATAATGGGGGAAGGTCTATGAGTGAGCCTGTCATGGGTGTGAGTATTTGCCGCCCGCCGGCGTTACGCAGGTTCGCGTTGCTGGCTACAGCGCTCTCGCTGTTGGGTTGTGCCGTGTTGTCGGCTCCTGTGCTGGCCGCTGCCGCGCCGACCACCGACGTGGTTTATTCCATTGAATCCGCCAAGGCCAGCAAAGGCCTGATGCTCGATGTCGTGCATGCCGGCAAACGCCTGGTGGCGGTCGGCGATCGCGGGCACATTCTTTATTCCGATGACCAGGGCGCAACCTGGACCCAAGCCAAGGTGCCGACCCGGCAACTGCTGACAGCGGTATTTTTTGTCGATGACAAGCACGGTTGGGCCGTCGGCCATGACGCGCAGATCCTCGCCAGTGAAGACGGCGGTGTCACCTGGACCAAGCAATTCGAAGACCTGCGCCGCGAATCGCCGCTGCTCGACGTCTGGTTCAAGGACGTCAACAGCGGCTATGCCGTGGGCGCCTACGGTGCCTTGCTGGAAACCACCGACGGTGGCAAAAACTGGGAAGACGTCAGCGATCGCCTGGCCAACGAAGACCAGTACCACCTCAACGCCATAGCTGCAGTCAAGGATTCCGGCATTTTCATCGTCGGCGAGCAGGGCAGCATGTTCCGTTCCGCCGATGAAGGGCAGACCTGGGAAAAGCTTGAAGGCCCCTACGAGGGCTCGCTGTTCGGCGTCATCGGCACCGCGCAACCGGCCACGCTGCTGGTCTACGGCTTGAGGGGCAATCTCTATCGCTCCACGGATTTCGGCACCACGTGGGATCAGGTCGAACTCAAGGCTGCACGCGGTGCGCTGGAATTCGGCCTGTCCGGCGCCACATTGCTCGACGACGGTTCCATCGTGATCGTCGGCAATGGTGGCAGTGTCATTCGCAGCAGCGACGACGGCGAAACCTTCAGCGTGTTCAACCGTCCCGATCGCATTTCCGTCTCATCGGTCACGGCGGCGGGTAACGGTAATCTGATTCTGGCAGGCCAGGGCGGCGTGCGCGTCACCTCGCCAACGGGCGCAGAGAATGGCACAAACGGGTCGTCCAAATGAGCCGGGCAAATAATAAGAAGGCGGGTCTATGACATCCTTAAGCACTCCTCATCAGGACAAGGCGACGTTTCTTGAGCGCCTGATCTTCAACAACCGCCCGGCGGTGATCGTCATCTGCCTGCTGGTCAGTATTTTCCTGTTCTGGCAGGCGACGCTGATCCGGCCGTCCACCAGTTTCGAAAAAATGATCCCGCTCGAGCATCCGTTCATTGAAAAGATGATGGAGCACCGCAACGATCTGGCGAACCTGGGCAACACCGTACGGATTTCCGTTGAAGCCACCGATGGCGACATCTTCTCCAAGGAGTACATGGAGACCCTGCGCCAGATCAACGACGAGGTGTTCTACATCTCCGGCGTCGACCGTTCCGGCCTCAAGTCGCTGTGGAGCCCGAGCGTGCGCTGGACCGAGGTGACGGAGGAGGGCTTCGCCGGTGGTGAAGTGATTCCCCAGAGCTATAACGGCTCCCAGCAGAGCCTCGACCTACTGCGCAACAACGTGCTCAAGTCCGGGCAAGTCGGGCGGCTGGTGGCCAACGACTTCAAGTCGAGCATCGTCGACATCCCGCTGCTGGAGTCCTACCCGGACCCGCAAGACCAGGGCAAGTTGCTGGCACTGGACTACCGCAAGTTCTCGCATGAACTTGAAGACAAGATCCGCAACAAGTTCGAAACCCAGAACCCTAACGTGAAGATCCACATTGTCGGGTTCGCCAAGAAAGTTGGCGACCTGATCGATGGGCTGGTCATGGTGGTGATGTTCTTCGGCGTTGCATTCGTCATCACCCTGATCCTGCTGTACTGGTTCACCAACTGCATGCGCAGCACCGTGGCAGTACTGAGTACGACGCTGGTGGCGGTGGTCTGGCAGCTCGGCTTGATGCACTTTTTCGGCTTCGGGCTGGATCCGTACTCGATGCTGGTGCCGTTCCTGATCTTCGCCATCGGGATTTCCCACGGCGTGCAGAAAATCAACGGTATCGCCTTGCAGTCCAGCGAGGCGGACAACGCACTGACTGCGGCGCGGCGAACATTCCGTCAGTTGTTCCTCCCGGGGATGATCGCGATCCTCGCGGATGCGGTGGGCTTTATCACGCTGTTGATCATCGACATCGGCGTGATTCGTGAACTGGCCATCGGCGCGTCCATCGGCGTGGCGGTGATCGTATTCACCAACCTGATCCTGCTGCCGGTAGCTATTTCCTACGTGGGTATCAGCAAACGCGCCGTCGACCGCAGCAAGAAAGACGCGCACCGCGAGCATCCCTTCTGGCGCCTGCTGGCGAACTTTGCCAGCCCGAAAGTCGCACCGGTCTCCATTCTCCTGGCGCTGATCGCCTTTGGCGGTGGCCTTTGGTACAGCCAGAACCTGAAAATCGGCGACCTCGACCAGGGTGCGCCGGAACTGCGTCCGGACTCGCGTTACAACAAGGACAACAGCTTCATCATCAACAACTATTCCACCAGTTCCGACGTGCTGGTGGTAATGGTCAAGACCAAGCCCGAAGGGTGCTCGCGCTATGAAGCCATGGCACCGATCGACGAGCTGATGTGGAAGATGCAGAACACCGAGGGCGTGCAGTCGGCGATCTCGCTGGTGACCGTGTCCAAGCAAATGATCAAGGGCATGAACGAGGGCAACCTGAAATGGGAAACCCTGTCGCGCAATCCGGACGTGCTGAACAACTCCATCGCCCGTGCCGATGGTCTGTACAACAACAATTGCTCTTTGGCGCCGGTGCTGGTGTTCCTCAACGATCACAAGGCCGAAACCCTGGATCGCGCGGTTCATGCGGTGCAGGACTTCGCCAAGGACAACAACAAGGAAGGCCTGGAATTCCTCCTCGCGGCCGGTAACGCCGGGATCGAGGCCGCCACCAACGAAGTGATCAAGCGTTCCGAACTGACGATTCTGGTGCTGGTGTACATCTGCGTTGCGACCATGTGCATGATCACCTTCCGTTCCTGGGCGGCGACCTTGTGCATCGTGCTGCCGCTGGTGCTGACCTCGGTGCTCGGCAACGCACTGATGGCGTTCATGGGCATCGGTGTGAAAGTGGCGACCTTGCCAGTGGTGGCACTCGGGGTGGGGATCGGCGTGGATTACGGGATCTACATCTACAGTCGCCTGGAAAGCTTCCTGCGTGCCGGCCTGTCGCTGCAAGAGGCGTACTACCAGACGCTGAAGTCCACCGGTAAAGCTGTGTTGTTCACCGGTCTGTGCCTGGCAATCGGCGTGTGCACCTGGATCTTCTCGGCGATCAAGTTCCAGGCCGACATGGGCCTGATGCTGACCTTCATGCTGCTCTGGAACATGTTTGGCGCGTTGTGGCTGCTGCCGGCGCTGGCGCGGTTCCTGATCAAGCCAGAGAAACTGGCGGGGCAGAAGGGCAACTCGCTGTTTGCTCACTAGGCGTCAGCCTGACCCAAAAAGCCGCAACTCAGGTTGCGGCTTTTTTTATGGGGGACCGAATCACTCAGCGTGGTTGTAGCGTCAGGAATGCACTGTTGGCCAGTTCCTTGCTGATGATCCCGCGGTGGATATCGATTTTCTGTTTCGGATCTGTAGCCTTGGCCATCGCCGATTCGTAGGTTTCGAAGCGTTGTTCCCTGGTTTTCAGATGGGCCTGGGTATATTGCGTCTTGGCATCATCGAAGCGCTCATAGTGGAAATGCGCGTACCCCCAGGGTTGATCGTCTTTGTTCAACAGGACGTACTCCTGCATGAAGTCTTTACGTCCGGTTTTCAGTTGTACGCGATTACCGATCATGCGTGGGTAAACCTCCTTGCACCGTAACAGAAACTCCACACCCTCACTGCTGGGGGGCTGGGCCAGTGTCATGCGGATGCGCAGTTCCGATGCCTTACTGTCGAGGGCTCGCGCGTGATCGCGTAAATCGCGGATTAACGAGGCATCTTGTTCCCGGTTTGGCGAGGGGGCCTCATGGTGTTCCAGACCCTCGGCATACCCGGTCAGCTTTTGTGCTTCGCGTTGCAATTGTTCTTCAATTTCCTTGGGTGAGCTTGCGCGTTGCGCGTAACCCTCGATTTTCCTTACCTGCTTGTCGACATTGGCGATGGCCTTGCGGGCATCCCCTTTGAGCTGTGCGTAGGAGTGCGCGGAGGCCTTGGGTGCGGGCTGCCTGACCTCGATCATTTCTACCCAGACATTCGGTTCATGTTCATGGAACGAAGCCAGTGGTGCATCTTCGAGTGGACCGTTGATATCAACAATGTCTCCGCCCTGGTTAGCCACGCGGGGGCGAATATCGCCGATCAGAGTGCCCTTGGCGGTTTTGATGACCCGCTTGCGACTGGCCCATGAAGAGGGGCGCTGGATCGGGGGCTTGCTGGCTCCGGGTGAAGACGGACCGGGCTCGGAGACCGAAGGTTGCGGGAGATTTTGAAGGTCATCGGCCAGACGTCGCTCGGCATCGAGGCGCAGTTCACCGATGATCTCTCGCAGGCGATTGAAGGCCGCCGGCTGTAATTCTTCGGCATTGAAGATGCCGATACTTTCAAGCCCATCCAGTGCTTTGCGGTAGTGATCGACCAGGTTGTCCAGAACGGCGATCCGATCGCTATTGTTATAAGTGCGAGAAGTTTGCAGTTCGGAATGGGAGCGAGACAGCAGCATCAGGGGATCGAGTGCGCGTTCGAGTGGGGCCATGGTGGCGCTACCCAGTTCCTTCAGGCTGAGAATACGCAAGATGCTCAGTTGGTAGGATTTGACTCGCAAAGCGGTCAATTCATTCTCGGAGCGATTGTCGGTCAACCGTTTCCAGTCCTCCAAGCCCAAGCGAGACAGGTGTTTAAGCTCCGCAAGTCGGCTCTCTGTTTCTTCGTAGAACCTGATCATGGTTTCGTTGACTTCGGAGGTCCTGCGCATGAATTCGAAGTATCGATCCAGTACGACGTTGCCCTTGTCCTTGATTGCTTCGCGCAAGTGTTCGATACCGCGGGTCAAGTCCGCGTAAGTTCGATTGGTGGCTTCCCGTTCCCGGTCAGCGATGACAACACGTTTGCGCGCGTTGTTGATGAGATTCTCCAGCAAGTTGCGCTGCAGGTTTGGATCGGGATCGGATTTGCTCAGAGCGCTTTTTTCGCGGATTTCGGCAAGCGCCGTGACATAGGTTTCGCTCTGTTTGTCCAGCTCGTCTGCGAACCGTTGGCGAAAAGTGGTGCGATCCTGCTCGCTGCTGGCGGGGTCGTTTGTTTTCAGCTCCATCAGCTTTTCCGCGATATCAACGCGTTTTTGCACCTGCGTCTGTTGCTGCAAGAATTCCTGGTGGTTCAGTTCCAGCAGGCTGATGCGTTGTTGTTTGCTCTCGCGCAGGGCATCCCGCCTGGCGTTACGTCCTCCGCCGAGCAGTTTCAGCCCTTGATCCAGCGTCCACCGGCCGTATCCATCGGTTTTGAGCTTGATTCCCGGATGGTCGGGATGCTCGGGATGCACCAGGTAGGCCTCACCGAAACCGGGCACGACACTCACGCGAAACAGCAGGCCGGCGACCGTGACGTGCCATTTGTTGTCGATCCGGTACAGCCCCTTGAACGGACCGGTTGCAACAGGCTCTGGCAGAGACGCGGGCCATGCAACCTTGACCGCCTGCAGCTTGTTGAACAGCCGCGCCGAGGTCGAGTCCCGAGCGGTCGACAGGTTGAAATCCAGCAACGTATTGCCACTGCCCGGCGGTTCGGAGGGCAGTCCGGGTGTTTCTTGAGTGATGGTTGTCTCGGGATGCAGCAAGTCCAGTGGCAACAGACGGCGCAGCGGATCGAGGGTCACCGGAGCGTCTTCGCCCATGCGCTCTGGCGCGAGTGCAGGCCGTTCACCTTGAGTTCGTGCGACATGCAAAAGGAGCAGGCCGATGTTCAAGAGCACATCGATCCAGGCCAGATTCCGGGTAGTTGGGTCATCACTGTCCAGTGCGGGCAGGTCGTTGATCAGGCTATGGGTGATTTGCAGCATCCAGCCCACCAGCATTGCCGGGCCGCGCAACAGCGGCAGTACCAGGTTGTTAAAGACCAGCCAGCCACCCTCAAGGATGATCGCCCAACGGCTTTCGGCATTGGACACCGATTGCCTGTCAGCCAGATCGGCCAGCGCCCGGGCGTTGCTGGCGAACAGGCTGGCCGGCAATCGACCTTCCTCCACTGCACTGAGCCACTGGGCCGCAGCTTCGTCGCCTGCCAGAATCGCCGGTTTCGGCTTGTCTGGCGGCGAGAACTCGTCGCCGATGTGAAAGTGGTTGATATGCGGTTCGTTGAAACCGTTGTTGTCGTAAACCGGACGTGCGCGGTCCGGGAGCCAGGTCAGCACGCTGGTTTGCAGCGCGCCCTGTTGCGCGACCGCTTTGAGCAAGTCGCTGCGTGCGGCGTATTGCTGCAGTGACGGGGTGTACAACGGGCGATAGAGGATATGCGGAGCACTGGCCTGCAAGTCTTTGGGCTCGATGATGAACATGTTGGCGGCCACATCACAGTCGGCGCCGTCCTTGCGTTGGAACGCCAGAGGCCGGATGACCACGGCTTGTTCGTTGACGACCCGTTCGGCGGCGGTGCGATTCATCAACGCATCGACATAGCGATACCCCAGATGGGTGAACCCGTGCTCACCCTTGATCGAATGTTCGAGGGCCAGCAGGGGGAGATGAACCGACAGTTCCAGCGCGAACAATCGTTCCCGCTCCCGTGCGTCGTCGGTCTCGCCGAGCAGCAAGGTTTCGATCAGTTCGGGATAGTGCTGGCCGACATTGACCCGGCTCACCAGGTCCAGCAGATAGGCGTCGGTAGTCCACTGCTGAATCAGTTGGTCTCCGGTGTGACGGACAGTCATGCGGCCCTTGGGTTTTGTGGCGAGATTGTTGATCGCCAGCTCGGTCAGGGTCATTTTGACGGTTTCGATGTAGCCGCTGCCGAGGTCACCGACGGGTACATGAAAAGTCAGTTCCAGCTCGTCGGAGTTATAACCGGGCGCCAGCGGATAATCTTCCTGCATCTGCTTGTGCAAGGCTTTTCGGGCAAACGTACGAAGGTCGTCGATGCCATCGTTGAAGGTGCGCCCCTGGGTCTGTTGCTTGACGCTGGCCATGGCCAGGACGTGCTTGCGATAGGCCATGCGGTCAGTGGGTGTCGCCGCTTGCAACCACCTGGGAATCGACGCCTGTATCGGTTGAAAAACGGCCTCGTCCGGTTGGCTGTCGATGAACAGCGTGGCGACTTCGGTGATCGCATCAACGTGTTTCGCCAACTCGCCCAGGCCCTGGCTGGCGGGCAGTTTGAGCGCAGCCAGATCTTCCAGTTGCCGGTTCAGGAGCAGGGCAGCCTGAATGTCAAAGATGTTGCCGTCCGGCTCAAACCGCTTCCAGGTGATGACATCGGCTTTGTATGCCCGCTGAAACCGTGCGCCCCAAGCCAGGCCGAAAGCTTCCAGGGAAGAGAAGGGCTCGATTTTGCCGGTCACGCTGCACAACAAATGGGTTTCACCACAAGTCACCAGGAGCTCGGAGGCCTGCAGCGTAATGGAGACGTCACCGTTGGTCAGGGTGGTTTGCAGGGTGCAGGCTTGTATGGGGCCTTTTGACCAGGATTGCTGGAGACGCTGCAGGTTGTCCGGGTGGCTGGCCAGCTCCGCGAGAATCCCGGCCTGCACCGGGTTGCTTTTCGACAGGCGGGTCGCGGATGTCTGCAGGACGCCGGCCAGCAAGTTTCCCAGCCATTGCCAGCGGCTGACGCCGGCCTCGTCCTTTTGGTTCCAGTAAAGGGTCAGCGATTCCTGGAGCCCGATGTGCAGCAAGTCGGGCAGCTCAAGGATGACCCCCGCAATCACCTGGAGATCAGGCAGGCGTGATGTGGTTTTGCCGACAGTCAGTTGCGCGGGCGCACGGTTGGTCAGAAAGCAGGCACGACCGAACCGCTCGCTGAAAGCGACAGGTGTGCCGCTGGCCAGATAATCCAGTACCAGGTCCAGCAGTAACGTGAGGCGCCAGGCCCCGTTGGGAATCGGCTGCGCGATTTTGGTTCGCTCAGGGTCGAAGTCCAGTTGCGGGTACTTTTCCAGTACGCCGTCCTTGAGCAGGCGAGCGGTTTCCGAGCGCAGGGTGGGGCGGGAGCTGAAGCGGGCGCTGACGGCGTGCGCGATTATATCGGTCATGTCCGCCGTGGCAGGGGGGGATGCAGGTATCGGCATGATGCAATCCTTTGCATGGGTTGAGTCACGCAAAGTAAGGCGAGGCCGGAATGGATGTGCGGTAACGGGATACCGCAGATCCGACAATTCGATGATCTAAGGGATGACTACGTGGTGGCAATGAGCCCAGGGGAATTGTGGTGGTTATGCGGGATCGGTGCCGAGCACCACATTCAGCGCGTTACGCGCATCGTCCAGTTGCACCAGCGTCGCATGCCGCGCACCCAGCGCATCGCGATTCTCGATAGCCGTGAGAATCGCCTTATGCCGAGGCAACGCCAGTTCATGCAGGTTCGGCCGTTGGTTGGAGTGTTTCAAGGCTTCGGCAATCGCCACCGACAACATGTTGCACAGGTTCGCCAGCAGGTCGTTGTGGGTCGCGTCGGCGATGCGGCTGTGGAAATCCAGGTCCGGCTGCAACAAGGCTTCAGGCGTCGGTGCTGACTCCATGCGTTGGTAGGCTTCACCGATGGAGGCGATGTCTGCGTCGGTGGCGAACTGCGCGGCCAGGGCTGCAGCGGCCGGTTCAATGATGCTGCGCACGCTGGTCAGCAGGCTGAAGAACTCATTCTGCGGGCTGCTTTGCATCAGCCAGTGCAGCACGTCCGGGTCGAGCATGTGCCACTCCCGGCGCGGCTTGACCACGGTGCCGACCCGCGGACGGGAATACACGAGGCCCTTGGCAACCAGCACTCGGGTCGCTTCGCGCAGGACTGGCCGGCTGACCGCGTATTCCTCACACAACAGGGCTTCGGCGGGCAGTTTGTCGTCCGGTTTGAAGCGTCCCGAGACAATCTGCATGCCCAATTCCTGGACGATGCGCGAGTGCATGCTTTTGCGGTCGGAGGGTTTGCGGTAATCCATGGGGAACGGCGCGGTCCTGTGCGATGGGGTGCTGCGCATGATAGCAGGCGTGGCGGGCACAATCATTGTGGCGAGGGAGCTCCCTCGCCACAGGTTCTGCTGTGGTTACAGAATCCAGAGGGTCAGTGAGAGTGACGCGGCACCTCGGCTCCACGACAACCGACGAGGAAGTCGAAGTCGCAGCCCTGATCCGCCTGCAGCACATGGTCGATGTACAGCTGGCGATAGCCGCCCACCAGCAACTGTTGTGGCGGTTGCAGATCGGCCATGCGCGCGGCCATTTCGGCATCCGGAATGTCCAGATGCAAACGTCCACTGGCGCAATCGAGCTCGATCCAGTCGCCTTCCTTCACTGCCGCCAAAGGCCCGCCGGCGGCGGCTTCCGGTGCCACATGCAACACCACGGTACCGTACGCCGTGCCGCTCATGCGTGCGTCGGAAATCCGCACCATATCCGTCACACCCTGGGCCAGCAGCTTGGCCGGCAAGCCCATGTTGCCGACTTCGGCCATGCCCGGATAACCCTTCGGCCCGCAGTTTTTCATTACCAGAATCGAGTTGGCGTCCACGTCCAGTTCCGGATCGTTGATCCGCGCCTTGTACATGTCGAAATTCTCGAACACCACCGCGCGCCCGCGATGTTGCATCAGCTCGGCACTCGCCGCAGAGGGCTTGAGCACCGCACCCAGTGGCGCCAGGTTGCCGCGCAACACGCAGATGCCGCCGTCGGCGCGGATCGGGTTGTCGAGGGTGCGGATCACTTCGTCCTGGCCGTAGATCGGCGCGTCCTTGGTGTTTTCACCGAGGGTTTTGCCGTTGACGGTGAGGGCGTTCGGGTTCGGAATCAGGTTGGCTTCGCCCAGGCGACGCAGCACCGCAGGCAAGCCACCGGCGTAGTAGAACTCTTCCATCAGGAAGCGCCCGGACGGTTGCAGGTCGACAATGGTCGGCATGCCGCGACCGATGCGGGTCCAGTCGTCCAGGTCCAGTTCGACACCGATGCGTCCGGCGATGGCTTTCAAGTGGATCACCGCGTTGGTCGAACCGCCGATGGCAGCGTTCACCCGGATGGCGTTTTCGAAGGCTTCCTTGGTGAGGATTTTCGACAGCTTCAAATCCTCGCGAACCATCTCCACCGCACGCATACCCGACATGTGCGCCAACACATAACGGCGCGCATCGACTGCCGGAATCGCCGCGTTGTGGGGCAGGGACGTGCCCAGCGCTTCGGCCATGCAAGCCATGGTCGAGGCGGTGCCCATGGTGTTGCAGGTCCCGGCGGAACGGGACATGCCACCCTCGGCCGCGAGGAAATCATCAAGGGTGATCGTGCCAGCCTTGACCTGTTCGCTGAGCTGCCACACCACCGTGCCCGAACCGATGTCCTGGCCCTTGTGCTTGCCGTTGAGCATCGGCCCACCGGTGACGACGATCGCCGGCACGTCGCAACTAGCCGCGCCCATCAGCAGCGCCGGAGTGGTTTTGTCGCAACCGGTGAGCAGTACCACGCCATCGATCGGGTTGCCGCGAATGGCTTCCTCGACGTCCATGCTCGCCAGGTTACGGGTGAGCATGGCGGTGGGGCGCAGGTTCGATTCGCCGTTGGAGAACACCGGGAATTCCACAGGAAAGCCACCGGCTTCGATCACCCCGCGTTTGACGTGCTCCGCGATCTGGCGGAAATGCGCGTTGCACGGGGTCAGTTCCGACCAGGTGTTGCAAATGCCGATGATCGGCTTGCCGTGGAACTGATGGTCGGCGATGCCCTGATTCTTCATCCAGCTGCGGTACATGAAGCCGTTCTTGTCGGCAGTGCCAAACCATTGGGCGGAGCGCAGGGTGGGTTTCTTATCAGTCATGATCGGTTCTCTTATTGTATGACTATATTGTTCGAGCTGTGGCGTAACATAAGCGCAATTTCGGCTGTTTGGAAGTGTTGTTGGTTAAATAGTAATACTATATAGTCGTTTTCAACGGAGGGATGGCCCTGATGGTTTTCCGCGAGAGGCGTCCCCCGAGGTTCTATAACAACAACAATCGGAGACCGAACTCATGAGCCAGGAATTGCGGCTTATCCGTCGCATCACGTTGAAACTGATTCCCTTCCTGATCCTGCTGTACCTGATCGCCTATGTGGATCGCTCCGCCGTGGGGTTCGCCAAGCTGCACATGGGCGCCGACGTCGGCATCGGTGATGCGGCTTACGGATTTGGTGCCGGGCTTTTCTTCATTGGCTACTTTCTGCTGGAGATCCCCAGCAACCTGATGCTCGACCGCTTCGGCGCCCGACGCTGGTTCGCGCGGATCATGGTCACCTGGGGCGCTATCACCATCGGCATGGCGTTCGTCCAGGGCCCGAACAGCTTCTATGTGATGCGTTTTCTGCTCGGCGCGGCCGAAGCCGGGTTCTTTCCAGGCGTGCTGTACTACATCACCCAATGGTTCCCGATTCGCCATCGCGGCAAGATCCTCGGGCTGTTCATCCTTTCCCAACCCATCGCCATGATGATCACCGGCCCGGTGTCCGGCGGTTTGCTCGGTATGGACGGCACGCTTGGCCTGCACGGCTGGCAGTGGCTGTTCATCGTCATCGGTACGCCAGCGATCCTGCTGACCTGGCCGGTGCTGCGCTACTTGCCGGACGGCCCGGACCAAGTGAAATGGCTGGATCAATCCGAGAAAGACTGGCTGACCGGGGAACTGAAAAAAGACCTCGCCGAGTATGGCCAGACCTGCCACGGCAATCCGTTGCATGCACTGAAGGACAAACGGGTGTTGCTGCTGGCGCTGTTCTATCTGCCGGTGACCTTGAGCATCTATGGCCTCGGTTTGTGGCTGCCGACGCTGATCAAGCAGTTCGGTGGCACGGACCTGGTGACCGGGTTCGTGTCATCGGTGCCGTACATCTTCGGAATCATCGGTTTGCTGATCATTCCGCGCAGTTCCGACCGCCTGAATGATCGCTACGGTCATCTGGCGGTGCTGTATGTGTTGGGTGCCATCGGCCTGTTCCTCAGCGCCTGGCTGTCGGTACCGGTGCTGCAACTGGCGGCGCTGTGCCTGGTGGCGTTCGCGCTGTTTTCCTGCACGGCGGTGTTCTGGACCTTGCCGGGGCGCTTCTTCGCCGGCGCCAGTGCGGCGGCAGGAATCGCGTTGATCAATTCGGTGGGCAACCTCGGCGGCTACATCGGCCCGTTCGTGATCGGTGCGCTGAAGGAGTACACCGGCAACCTGGCGTCGGGGCTGTATTTCCTGTCCTGCGTGATGGTGTTCGGTCTGGTCCTGACCGGCGTGGTGTATCGCCTGCTGGAACGCAAGCATGTGCTGCCGGCCGACCAGTTCGCGGCAAGTGCCCGCGGTGCTACCCGTACCTGACGCGAGATTGGCCAACAAGTTTTGCATTAACAGGAGAAGGTTCATGCGTTTAGTTCAGTTCGAATTGAGTAATGGCGAACGCCGCGTCGGCGTGGTCGAAGACGGTCTGGTGCGTGAAGTGCAGGATGCGCACACGGTGCGGGATCTGGCGCTGGCGGCGATCGAGGCGGGCACCACTCTTGAGCGACAGGTTCAAACCCTGGGGCTGGGCATCAGCCACAACTATGCCGAATTGCTGGCCAAGCTGCGCATCCTGCCGCCGCTGGATCACCCGGACCCGGCGCATATGCTGGTCAGCGGCACCGGCCTGACCCATTTGGGCAGCGCCTCGGCTCGGGACAAAATGCATCAGCAGGCCGGCGATGAAGCGGCGATGACCGACACCATGCGCATCTTCAAGTGGGGTGTGGAGGGCGGTAAACCTGCAGCCGGCCAGGCCGGCGTGCAACCGGAATGGTTCTACAAGGGCGATGGCAGCATCGTCGTGCGACCGGGCAAGCCTTTCCCGCTACCACCCTTTGCTGAAGATGCCGGGGAAGAGCCCGAACTCAGCGGCCTCTATGTCATCGGCCACGACGGCAAACCGTATCGCCTCGGTTTTGCGGTGGGTAACGAGTTCTCCGATCACGTGATGGAACGCAAGAATTACCTTTACCTGGCCCATTCGAAACTGCGCAGTTGCAGCTATGGCCCGGAGCTTCGGGTCGGCGAACTGCCGCAACACCTGGCAGGCACCAGTCGCATCCTGCGCGACGGCGAAGTGCTGTGGCAGAACGAGTTCCTCAGTGGCGAAGCCAACATGTGCCACAGCCTGGAAAACCTCGAGTATCACCATTTCAAGTACAGCCAGTTCCTGCGCCCCGGCGACGTGCACATCCACTTCTTTGGCACCGCGACCCTGTCCTTCGCCGATGGCATCCGTACCCGGCCGGGTGATGTGTTCGAGATCAGCCAGGCCGAGTTCGGCGCACCCTTGATCAACGGCATCGCACCGGTTGAAGCAGCGTTCGAACCCGGCACCGTCGGCACACTTTAAGGAGACACCCATGACCCGGATTCTTGGTCACAACTACATTGGCGGTGAGCGCAGCGCTGCCGGCACCGTCAAACTGCAGAGCGCCGATGCCAGCACCGGCGAGGCCTTGCCCCACGATTTCTACCAAGCCACCGCTGCAGAAGTCGACGCCGCCGCGAAGGCTGCTGCCGCCGCTTACCCGGCCTATCGCAGCCTGAGCGCCGAGCGCCGTGCGCAATTTCTGGACACGATTGCCGATGAACTGGACGCCCTTGGCGATGAGTTCGTGGCCGTGGTCTGCCGCGAAACCGCGTTGCCGGCGGCGCGGATTCAAGGTGAGCGTGGGCGCACCAGCGGCCAGATGCGTCTGTTCGCCAAGGTGCTGCGGCGTGGTGATTTCTATGGCGCGCGGATCGATCTGGCGCTGCCGGAACGCCAGCCACTGCCGCGTCCGGACCTGCGTCAGTACCGTATCGGTCTGGGGCCGGTGGCGGTGTTTGGCGCGAGTAACTTTCCGTTGGCGTTTTCCACGGCTGGCGGTGACACCGCTTCGGCCTTGGCCGCCGGCTGCCCGGTGGTGTTCAAGGCCCACAGCGGCCATATGGCAACCGCAGAGTTGGTGGCTGACGCGGTGATCCGCGCTGCCGAAAAAACCGCCATGCCGGCCGGTGTGTTCAACATGATCTACGGCGGTGGAGTAGGGGAAGCACTGGTCAAGCACCCGGCGATTCAGGCAGTCGGTTTTACCGGTTCACTGAAAGGCGGTCGGGCGCTGTGCGACATGGCCGCGGCACGGCCGCAGCCGATTCCGGTGTTCGCCGAGATGTCGAGCATCAACCCGGTGATCGTGTTACCGCAGGCGCTGGATACTCGTGCTGAAAGCATCGCCCGTGACCTCACGGCTTCAGTGGTGCAGGGCTGCGGGCAGTTCTGTACCAATCCGGGGCTGGTGATCGGCATTCGTTCGCCGCAGTTCAGTGCGTTCGTGCAGCAGGTGGCCGGGCTGATCGGCGATCAGCCGGCGCAAACCATGCTCAACGCCGGCACCTTGAGCAGCTATGGCAAAGGCCTGCACAAGCTTCTTTCGCATCCGAAAATCGAGCACTTGGCCGGTAATCCGCAACAAGGCAATCAGGCGCAGCCGCAATTGTTCAAGGCGGATGTGAGTCTGTTGCTCGATGGCGATGAAGTGCTGCAAGAGGAAGTGTTCGGCCCGACCACGGTGTTTGTTGAAGTGGCGGATCAGGCGCAACTCAGTGCTGCGCTGAACGGCCTGCACGGGCAACTGACGGCAACGATTATCGGTGAGCCGGCGGACTTCGAACGCTTCGGCGAGCTGACGCCCTTGTTGGAGCAGAAGGTCGGGCGGATCTTGCTCAACGGTTATCCGACCGGTGTGGAAGTCTGCGATTCGATGGTCCATGGCGGACCGTATCCAGCGACTTCCGATGCGCGCGGCACTTCGGTGGGCACCCTGGCCATCGACCGTTTCCTGCGCCCGGTGTGCTTCCAGAACTACCCCGATAGCCTGCTGCCGGACGCGTTGAAGAATGGCAATCCTTTGCGCATCCAACGTTTGGTCGATGGCAAACCATCGCGTGATGCTCTCTAGCCGCCCACAACTGATTGGCTCGGTCCGCTGTAACTGATCGTTCCCACGCTCTGCGTGGGAATGCAGCCCGTGACGCTCCGCGTCACATCAACAGCCGAACGCAGAGCGTCCGTTGAGGCATTCCCACGCGGAGCGTGGGAACGATCATTGCGGTGTGATGAGCTATCATTGCCCTTTCCCATTCAAAGATTGACTGCCATGACTGCCGTAAACGACACCTTGCTCAACGCCCTCGAACATTGCGACATGCTGGAGATCGACGGGCTGCACGCTTTCGACTTCTCTCTCGATGAAGACGATAACCTGCACATCGAATGCATGGACGGTCGGGCGCTCAAGCGCTGGGAGTTCAGCATGGCGCAGATCAAGGCGGCGACTTTCGATCCCGATTTGAAGAGCTGGATCATCACCGGTGATTCCGGTGAACACCGTCTGGTGCCTATGGAAGCGTTTGGTGGTCAGGATGACGAGGACGAAACGAATGAGGATGCGTAACTTCTGGCCACTGTTGATCGCCGGCAGCGTCGGTGCTATGGGCGTGCAGGCGGCGCCGGTCGACAACTACGAATTGCTGGTGGGGTCGTACACCGCCGGCCAGAGCCAGGGGATTTATCGCCTTAACTTCGACAGCCGCACCGGGCAGATCGATGCCAAGCCGCTGCAAGTGGTGAAGAGCGCCAACCCGTCCTGGCTGACCGTGTCCAAGGATCAACGTCGCTTGTTCGCGGTCAACGAAAACGGCCCGGGGCAGGCCGATCCGGTAGGGCGCGTCAGCAGTTACGCAATCGATCCGAAAACCCATGAGCTGAGCCTGATCAACCAGATGCAAACCCTGGGCAACGAGCCGACCCATTCGAGCATCAGCGGTGATGCCAGCCATCTGTTTGTCAGCAACTACTCGGTGGCCGAGGACCCGGGCGGCACCCTGGCAGTGTTACCGGTGAGCCCCGATGGCAAGCTGAGACCCGTCGTGCAGATGAGCGGTCATCCGTCCAGCCGGATCGACCCCGAGCGGCAGATGTCGGCGCACGTGCATTCGGCGATCTCTTCGCCGGATGGTCAATACGTGTTTTCCAATGACCTGGGCGCGGACAAGATCTTTATCTATCGCTTCGACCCCAAGGCCAATCCGGAACTGCCGTTGACTGCCGCCAAACCCGCGTCCGTCCCGTTGCCCCCCGGCAGCGGGCCGCGACATTTACTGTTCAGCGCCGATGGCAAGCACGCCTGGCTGACCATGGAAATGAGCGCGCAGGTGGCGGTGTTCGATTACAAGGACGGCCAACTCGAACAAACGCAGTTGGTCGATCTGGCGGCGGGGCTGCCCACATCGGGCAAGGCCGCGGCTGCGCTTCACGCCTCGGTCGATGGCAAGTTCCTTTACGTCAGTAACCGTGGCACCGCCAATCAGTTGCTGGTGTTCGCCATCGACCCGGCAACCGGCCACCTCAAGGAGCTTCAGAGCCGCTCGGTGGACGGCGATCACCCGCGCGAGTTCAGTCTCGACCCGAGCGGCAAATTCGTGCTGATTGCCAACCAGAAGAGCAACCAGATTGTCGTCATCGAGCGTGACGCCAAGACCGGTCTGTTGGGCAAAACCGTGCAAAAACTGCCGATGGATGCCCCGAGCGATCTCAAGTTCCTGCTGCGTCAATAGGCCGCAGGCCCCGGTTGATGGGGCCTGCAACCTTCTATTAATGAGACTGATATCGGCTAATGCTACAAAGCATTTCAAGGCGCCGACCCTCGGGAGTTAAGTTTGCTTCACGGCCCAACCGGGCAAGCAAGCCAACTGAATCGAGGAATACCGCCATGAACTTCAATCTCTTCTCTGTTATCGCCGCTTCCGCTATTTCCGCCACTGTTGCTCTGCCTGCCAGCGCCAACGTTGAAATCAGCGACAAAAAATCCCACACCCAAAGCTACACCCAGAAATACCTGCAACAGAGCGCCAACTTCTACGCCGCACTGGATCACAAAAACCAACACTGAAATGTCAGCCCTGCACCCTTTATGCAGGAGCGAAGTCACTTGCCGATCGGCCCAAACAGGCGTCGAAAAGCCTCGAAGTGATGTCGCTCCTGCATAACGCATTTACGACAGCATCATATTGCCATCAATGTATTGCTTGATATCACATAGCCATGCGTTTAAATTTGGCGCTGATTTTTTGACTCCTTCTCTAATAAGGATCGACAGCATGGCAATGCGTCTGGCAGTGGTTCTCCTGTTTCTCTATTCCACCCCGATTCTGTCGGCTGCCCAGCCCGTTCCCAACGAGCCGGACGCGGCCCGTGAGCGCTTGATGAGTTTTATCGAGGACTGAAACACGCTGGGTTAAAGATCAATAAAACTGATAGCTACTATGCATAAAGGTCGCTAGTTATCTTCTGTTTTTTGATCGATTCTGTGGGCACTGAAACATGCCCACGGAGATCACCATGGCCAGCACCATCCTCACTTCTGCCAAACACGGCGCCTACCTGGCCATTGGTCTTTACGTGGCCATGGTGTTGGTCGTCAGCCTTTCGGCTCAATCGCAACACAGCCTTCAAGCACCGATTCAGGTCGCTTATCCCGGTATCCAGTTCGAACACCGCGCTCAACACGCGGTGGTTGATGACGTCGACTTGGCGGGGGTGGCAGGGGCATGAAAGGACGCAGACTCTGGGTCATCGCCTTTCTGGCGTTCATGACCAATGGCGCTTCGTTGTTGGGGATCGGGCAGGGCTCGGCGGGCTCGGTGGCACGGGCCATCGAATGCAACCACAACATCGCCCACAACATCCAGACCGCCAAGGCGCTGGAGTTGCTGGTGGGTAATCCGCCGAGCAAATCCAATGGCGAATTTTTCGGGCCATTCCAGGTGGATTGCTCGGCGCTGGGGATGTGCTCGGTGTTGGCCTGATTCCCCGAAACGCCATCTCCCTGTAGGAGCGAGGCTTGCCCGCGAAAGCGGTGTGTCAGTCGACATCAATGTTGAATGTTATGGCCCTTTCGCGGGCAAGCCTCGCTCCTACGAGGTCGCTATTTTTTCATTATTGATGTGAACAACTCTGATTCCAGAAAGCGCTGCAACCAGCCCTGCAATCGCACATAAGGTGCCTGCCCGAACCACTCGCGATCCACATGGGCGAATTGCCGCACGAACGGCATCAAGGCGACATCGGCCAGGCTCGGGTGCTCGCCCAGCAAGTAGGCGCGCCCCTCCAGCAATTGATCCAGCTTGCGCAAGAACACCTTGCCCTCGGCGCGATAAAACGTCATTGGTTGCTCGGGATAACGCTCGGCGTATTTGTAGCGATTGAGGTGCACCTTGAACACCTGATCGTTTTCTTCGATCAGCCCGGCGATGTATTGCTGCCCGACAGGGTCATCGTTGAGAAGCCAGTCCTGCGGATCGTTCTGCGCCAGCGCCCAGCGCATGATTTCCAGGCTTTCATCGATCACCCGGCCGTCCACGCTAAGCACCGGTACCGTGCCTTTGCTCGACAGCGCGAGCATTTCGGCCGGTTTGGCCTTGAGGCTGACCTCGACGATATTCACCGCAACCCCCGAATAACGCAGGGCCATGCGAGCGCGCATGGCGTAGGGGCAGCGGCGGAACGAATACAGCGTGATCATTTCACCTCCAGGGTACTCAGGCCGTTGCCCTGACGGTGGACCTGGATCTGCACCGGAATCCGTTCATGCATTTCCTGTACGTGGGAAATCACCGCGACCTTGCGTCCTTGCGCCTGCAGGCCGTCGAGGGCGTCCATGGCCAGTTGCAGGGATTCGGGGTCGAGGCTGCCGAAGCCTTCGTCGATGAACAGCGATTCGATTTTCAGCGTGCTCGATGCCATCGATGCCAAACCGAGCGCCAGCGCCAGCGACACCAGGAACGTCTCGCCGCCGGACAGCGAATGCACCGAGCGCAGTTCATCGCCCATCTCGGTGTCCATCACCAATAACCCGAGCATGCTGCCGCCCCGTTTCAGGCGATAGCGCCGCACCAGTTGCCGTAACTGGACGTTGGCGTGATGCACCAGCAGGTCGAGGTTGTAGGCCTGGGCGATTTTGCGGAAGGTGTCGCCGGTGGCCGAACCGATCAGCGCACTCAAGCGCGCCCAGCGCTGGTACTCGGCGTAGGCGTCGGCGATCTGCTGCGTCAGCGCCTGATTGGCGTTTTGTCGACGCTGATCTTCAGTTTGTTCAGCACGCAATTCGGCGCAGCGATGCTCGCTGGCGGCGAACAGGTTTTGCAGCTCGGCCAGTGCCGTGGCCAGTTGTCCGGCGTCCAGGTTGCCGTTGTGCTGCGCCTGATGATCGCGCAAGCGCTGATCCCGCTCCTGCAACAGCACCTTGGCTTGCGCGATGTCTTGTTCGCTTTGCTGCAATCGTTGACGCAGCTCGCTGAGCTGTTGGTCGTTGACACCGAGCAGCGCTTCCAGCCCACCGTCGTCCAGCTCCGGATGCTGCGCGCGCCAGTCGGCGATCTTGCTGCTGAGCTCGCGGTCTTCGCTTTCCAGGGCTTGTGCACGTTCCTGTTGCGCCTTGAGTTCGGCGGCCAGTTGCACCAGCCCCGTGCGCACGCTTTGCAGTTCCTGATTGGCCGTCGCTTCGGCATTGCGCGCCTGTTCGACGGCCTGATCCAGTTGCTGCTGCCATTGTTCGGCGCTGGCGTGTTCGCCCAGCAGTTGCGTCAGTTTTACCTGGCAAGCCTGTTGTTGCCCGGCCAACGCGCTGAACTGCTGCTGCGCGGCGTCTAGTTGCTGGGTGCGGGTCTGCTGGCGGTCTTGTTCTTTGTCCAGCGTCTGCTGGCGTTGTTGCTGTTCAGCGAGTTCATCGCGCTGCTGTTCGAGTTGTTGCAGGCGCTGGGCGATCTGCTGGTCGAGCTGCATGAAAGTCGCGGCGGGTTCGTTGCGCAGCGCTTCCAGCGTCTGGGCTGGCAGCAGGCTGCTGAACGCGCTCAGTTCTTCGTCCAGGCGTTGGCGATCGCTGCTCAACTCCCGTTGCTGGTTGAGCAGGTGTTGTGTCGCCTGTTGGTTCGCCGCTTCGGCGCTGCGCAGTTGTTGCGCCAGTCGCGCGGCATCTTGTTGCAGGGTGAGCAGGGCGGTTTGCCGCTGTTCGTCCTGGGTGATGCTCTGGTTCAACTGGCTGCTTTGTTGGGTCAGCCAGGCATCGCGTTTGTCTGCGTCCTGGGCCAACAGTTGAGCAGACAGAGGGTGCGCTTCCAGGCTCGGTGCCAGGCTCTGTTGCTGAGTGGCGAGTTGTTCTTGCTGTTGCAGCAATTCCTTTTGCTGAGCAATCAGGCCACCGACTTCGGCGCGCAGATCGGTGAGTTTTTCCTTGAGCAGGTCAACGGCTTTCTGGGCGTTGGCCTGTTCGTTTTCATCGTGCCGACCGAGGCTTTGCAGCAAGGCTTCGGGCTGATGATAAGGATGGTCCGGGCTGCCACAAACCGGGCACGGCTGATCGTCCAGCAGTTCTGCACGCAGCTCTTCGACGCTGGCACTGCGTGCCAGGCGCTGACGTTCCAGCAGTTCGCGGGTGACGGTCAGGGTCTGTTCGGCAACGGTCAATTCGGCTTTGGTTTTCACGCCGTCCTGGGTCAGACGATCACGCTCTTGCTGAGCGGCGAGTTGGCGCTGCTGCAACTCGGCGCCGCGTTTGTCCAGTTCCTGCTGGCTGGCCCACAGCCGCGTCAGCTCTTCAATGGCCCGCAGTTGCTTGCGGTTGTCCTGTAGCAGGCTGCCGAGGATCTGAATCTGCTCGGCCACCGCTTCAGGTTCGGCGCCGGCCTCTTTGTACAGCAGCTCAAGGCTCTGGCGCTGGGTGGCCAGATCCTCGGCGGCGCGGGTGGCGTTTTGCTCCAGGCCGGCCAGTTCGGACTGGCCCTTGTTCAGGCGATTGCCGATCAGCATCAGTTGTTGCAGACGATCGCGGTAGGCGTTCCAGGCGTCGCTCAGTGGCGCCAGATGAGTGCTCTGCTCAAGCTCACCGGCGATACGCTGCAACCGTTCTGCGACCTGTTTCTGCTGGTCAAGCAAGCCCTGAATCGTGCTTTGGCCCTGCGTGCAGGCCAGTTCCGCCTGCTGCTTGAGGTCGGTGCTGAGACTGGCGTCCTTGACCAGGCGGGCGAGGGTGCTTTGCTCTTCGAAGGCCTGACGCAGCAGTGGCGCGCTGTTGCTGTGTTGGCTTTGTGCGGCGGCCAGTGCCGTTTGCGCCGCGCTCAGGCTGTGTTCGAGCTGAGCCTGACGCGCGTTCAGTTCGGTTTGCTGTTGGGTATGCTGCTGAATCTGTGCCGCCAGCGGTGTGAGCTGGGTGGTCAATTCGGTCTTTCGCGCGAATTGGTGCCGTTGCGGGGCCAGTTGCTCCAGACGGGTCAGCTTCAAGCGCTCGCTGGCCAGGCTGTCCCAGTGTTGTTGGGCGGATTGCAGTTGCTCGGTGGCGCTCTGTTGCGCGTCCTGCAACTGGCGCAGGTCCTTGAGCCAGGTGTGTTGCAGCTCCAATTGCTTGAGCTGCGCCTGCTGGGTCTTGAGTTGCTGCTGCGCGTCATTGAAGCGCTCATCGAGCTCGGCCCGGGCTTCAGGCGACAGTGGCGTGACCCCGGTGGCCTGGTCCTGCAACAGCTTGTGGGCTTCGCGTGCTTCTTTGGTCTTGTCGAAGGCGCGGCGACCGAGGCGGGTGTAGAGCGCGGTGTCGGTGAGCTTTTCCAGCAGTTCGCTACGGTCGTTGTCGTCCGCCTTGAGGAACGCACTGAACTCGCTCTGGGCCAACAACACGGCGCGGGTGAATTGTTCGAAGTTCAGGCCCAGCGCCGTTTCGAGCTGGGTCTTGTATTCGCCTTTCTGGCTGGCCAGCAGTTGATCCTGATCGATGTCGCGCAGGCTCTGGCGACTGGCTTGCAGCTTGCCGCCGGCCTTCTCCCGAGCGCGATTGGCCTCCCAGCGCGCGCGATAGCGACGACCGTCGATGCCGACGAAATCCACTTCGGCATAACCTTCTCCGGTGCCACGACGCAGCAGGGTCCGCGGGTCGCCGGTGCCGATTTCGCCATCGGCGTCCGGAACCTTGGCATCGCGGCCGGTATTGTTCAGCCGCGGCACGGCGCCAAACAGCGCCAGGCACAGCGCATCGAGCAGGGTGCTTTTGCCGGCGCCGGTCGGCCCGGTAATCGCAAACAGACCGGCACTGGCCAAGGGTTCGGCGGTGAAGTCGATTTCAAATGGCCCGGCCAGGGAGGCGAGGTTTTTCAAGCGGATCGCGAGGATTTTCATGGCTGTTCGCTCTCCATCTGCACGTCTTGCAGCAGCTCGGCGAAGTCCCTGAGCGTTTGCTCATCGACCTCGCTGCCATAGTTGTCCTGCCAGGCGCGGCTGAACAGTTCCTGCGGCGTCAGTTGGTCCAGTTCGATCAAGGTGGCGCCGTCCTCGACGCCGTCGCGGCTGCCGTTGCCGGCGTATTCGGCGGCAATCCGCACCAGCCGTACCGCTTTGCCTTGCAGGGCTGTTTCCACTTGATGGCGCAGGTCCGGTTGCGGTTCATCGAGGCGCACCCGCACTTCCAGCCACGGCTGGCGCTGGATGTCGGCGAGCAGGTCAATGTTGGGCAGGTCGGCCAGTTGCAGCAGGATCTCCGCCAGCGGCGCGGGGCCGAGGCGTTGCAGGTTCACTGGTCGGGGAATGAGCTTCGGTTCGACGCTGAGCAGGGTTTCGCCATCCAGTTTGATGTCGAGAATCTGATGCTGATAACCGATCTCGGAGAATGACAACGGAATCGGCGAGCCGCTGTAGCGGATGCGTTCTTCGCCGTTGACCTTCTGCGGCTTGTGCAAATGCCCGAGGGCGACATAGCTGATGCTCGGTCCGAACAGGCTGGCGGGCAGGGCTTCGGCGTTGCCGATGATCAGGCTGCGCTCGGAGTCCTCGGACACCGAACCGCCGGCCATGTGCGCATGGCTGATAGCGATCAGCGCCTGACCCGGCTTGCGCTTGGCGTTCGCCGCTTCAATCAGCCATTCGTGAACCTGGCCGATGCCGCGCAAATAGTTGTCACCCAGCTGCGCGCCGGTCACTTCGGCGGGGCGCAGGAACGGAAGCGCCAGGCACCAGGCAGCGATTGCGCCGCTGGCATCCGGCAACGGCAGCAACAGGCGTTCGGCATCCAGTTGGCCGTCATCCAGCCACAGCACGCGCCCCAGGGCGTGAGTGCGCAAGCGGCGCATCAACGGCGCGGGCAGTTCGATGCGCGAGCCGGAGTCGTGGTTGCCGGCGATCATCACGATGGTCAGCAAGGGCTGCTGCTCGTGGGCGCTGACGATGAAATCGTAGAGGCGTTCCTGGGCTTTGACCGGCGGGTTGACCGTGTCGAAGATATCGCCGGCAATCAGCAGCACATCAGGCTGGTCCAGCTTCAGCTGACGCAGCAGCCAGTCGAGAAAACAGGCGTGCTCGAAATCGCGTTCCTGGCCGTGCAGGTTCTGCCCAAGGTGCCAGTCGGAGGTGTGGAACAGACGCAAGGCGTACTCCGCAACAAAATAAGGTGATGGCCGCGGGGGAAATGATGGCGGCTAAAGAGGGGAGAGTTTACTGGCAAATACTTGGGATGGCGCGACGGATCTGATCGAGCCGAAGGCCTGTGGCGAGGGAGCTTGCTCCCGCTGGGCTGCGAAGCAGCCCCAAAACCACACCCCTCATTTCTTCCGGTATGACGCATCAGCCATTTGCGACTGCTGCGCAGCCGAACGGGACGGTGCGGCGATCCGACAAGCTCCCTCGCCACAAGGTCCAGTGATTATTTGGGATAAAGCGGCGGCAACCCGCTGTCGCCGACCACGCCTTGAAACCCTTCGGCCGTCGGGATCGCCCGGATGGCGCGCCAGAGTTCTTCGCCTTGCCAGTACTGGCCGGTTTCGCTGTAGAGCGCGCCGTTCAGGCCGTCGAGGGCATCGGACAGCGGCACGAAGCGGGCGGCCATGTCGGCCAGGGTTTCCGGTTGTTGCCGGGCCCAGGCGTCGAGGGCCTGGCGGGTGGCGTGGGTGTCGTTGGCCTGGCAGGCGCGTTTGAGGTCGTCGAGCAGCGTGCGTGGGCTCGGGCCGGTCTGCGCTGCCCGCAGGACTGCCGGTTGCGAGCGGGCGCGCCACCAGAGGCCGAAGCCTAGCAGGGTGGTGCAGGCCAGAATTGCCGTGCTGAGTTTCCACCACCAAAGGGCTTCGTTGCTGGCGCCGGACATCACCAGCGGGCTGCTCGCCGGGGTGTCGACGATCAGGCTCGGATTGCTCGCCACTTGCAGCGTGCGGGCCGGCAGGCTGGTGTGTTCCAGATGATCCTCGAAGGTGTTCCACCAGATCACTTCAACGCTCGGCAAGTCGATGTCGCCGGTGCGGGTCGGCACCAGGGCTTCACGGTCCTCGCGACTGCCGACCAAGCCACGCTCTCCGCTCTGGTTGCTCAGCACCGGTTGATCCGGGTAGCGCCGCAGGCCGTTGATCTCGGTGGCGGGCAACGGTGGCAGTTGAGAGCTGGCGAGGCCTTCGGCGCTCAAGGTCAGGCTGCGGGTCAGCGAGTCGCCGACCTGCGCATGATCCGGTTCCGGGCTCCAGCTTTCACTCAGGCTCAGGCTGCGGGCCGGTAGCCAGGGAACATCGGCTGGATAACTGCCGGGCTTGGCCTTGACCGTCAGCGGAATCTCGGTGGAACTGACGCGCATCAATTTGCCCGGTTTTGGCCCCTGGGGCGATCCGTCCTGGGACGGTTGGGCATCGACCAGTGTGGCACTGAACACTTGCGCCGGAATGGTCAATACACCGCTGTGCTGTGGGTAGATCGCGTAGCGCATTTCGATCACGCCGTGGCGCAAACCGTTGATGGCTTTCTCGTAGGTGCGCGACTCGCCCAGTTGTTCGATGCGCGCATCGGGAATCTGCAACGGGGTCAGGCTGCTGTCGTCGTACAGCGACACCGAATGATAAATGCGCAAGGTCAGGATCGCCTGAGCCTGCACATAGACGCTGTTCTGGTCGAGGCTGGCTTCGATGAACACCGGCGCTAGCGTGTTGCTGCTGTCCTGGGTTTCGCTTTCGATCACCTGCACGGTAATCGGTTGGCTCTGCGCCTCGCCCAGTTGCAGTGACGGAATTACCACACTGCCGTTCTGCCGGGGCAGCAGGGTGATGATCCAGCGGGTGGTCGCTTGAGTGTTGCCGTTGAGGGTGTTCGGTTGGTTGACCTGACGGGTACCGCGCACCTCGAACTGCGGCTCCAGCGGAGTCAGGTCGGGTTTGCCGAACTGAGTCACGTCGCTGGATTCCAGAGTCAGTTCGACCGTCTCCCCGGAATTCAGGCGACTGCGATCGACACTGGCGACCAGCTCCGCGGCCTGGGCCTGAGCGGTCCAGAGAAGCAGTGCAAGCAAGAAGGCGGTGAAGCGGGTCATCGAGTTTTTCCCTGATCCTGATGTTGTTGCTGTTCGTACCAGAATTTGCGCCGGAGCAGTTCGCCGGGGTCATCCGGGATCTTGCGCAACCATTGCTCCAGCGCCTGTTGCTGTTCGCCTTCGAGCATGTCGCTGGCGGGGCGCCGTGGTGGCGTGGTGCTTTGTTCATCCCCCAATTCGCTGCCCGGAACTTCATTGGCGCCCGATTGCGGTGGTGCCGTGGGCGGCTGCTCGGCGTCCGGCGTGGCCTGCTGGGCATCGGTTTTCGGCTCGCCATCGCTCGGCTGGGTGGCGCTGCCCGGTGGCGGTTCCTGAGGCATGGTTTCGGTTTCGCCCTCGGCGGTTTTGTCCGGCTCGACGGGCGGTGTAGCGGTTTTCTGCTTGAGCAGCGTTTCCACCAGTGCCTTGTTGGTCAGCGCCGGGCGCAGGTCTGGCTGAAGCTCCAGCGCTTGCTCATAAGCATCCAGCGCCGCTTCCAGTTCGCCGCTTTTGGCCAGCGCGTTACCCCGATTGTAGTGGGCGTGGGCGTCGTTGCCTTGGGCAAACCGCTGGGCGGCGCCACTGTAGTCGCCAGCTTCATAGAGCGCCACACCTTGCCATTGCGGGTCTTCGAAATGCTGCGCGGCTTCGGCAGGGCGCTTTTGTTTGAGCAAGTGCAAACCCTGCTGATCGGGCCGCAGCCACAAGTCTTCGAAATCGAAGGCATAACTCGGTTGCGGCAGCAGGAACAGCAGCGGCAAGCAGAACAGCCAGCCGCGACGCCCGGCACAGGCGGCCAGCAACAACAATGGCAGCAGCAGCCAGTAGCCTTGATCGGCCCAGGTGTCGAGGCGCAACGTCTGGCCGTCGTTGCGCAGGTCCCGTGGGCCGTCGAGCAGGCCGAGGTCGCGCAGGTCGGCATCGTCCAGGCGTGCCTGGGCGTAACCTCCACCCAGGCCATTGGCAAAGGCTTTCAGGCTGGGGCCGTCCAGATGCGGCACCAGAATCGCGCCCTGATCGTCCTTGAGGAAACTGCCGTCGTCCTGCGCGACCGGCGCACCTTCGGCGGTACCGATGCCGAGCATCAGAAATTGTGTGGACTTGGCGTCCAGCGCCTGACGAATCCCTTGGCGTTCGTGTTCCGTCAGCGACGAACCGATCAGCAGGATCCGCCCCTGGCCAAGGGCTCCCTGATCCAGCAGCGTCAGGGCCTTGGCCACCGCCAGATCGGCGCGATGACCGGCCTGGGGCATCAGCGACGGCTTGAGCGCATCCAAAAGATTGCGGCTGGTCGACAGGTCATCCGACAGTGGCACCAGCGTATGGGCGCTGCCGGCGTAGACGACGATGGCGGTCTGCGCGTCGCTGCGGTTTTGCAGCAGATCCAGCAGTTTGCGCCGGGCCTGTTCCAGCCGGTTTGGCGCAACGTCTGCGGCAAGCATTTCCGGGGTCAACTCAAGCAGCACCACCAGCGGGTCAGCGGGTTTCTGGCCGGTTTGCTCAACGCGTTGCCAGCTCGGCCCCAGCAGGGCCAGCACGGTCAGCACCCAGGCCAGGCCCAGGGCGACCCACGGCAGTTTGCTCTCGCGACCGCTGCCACCACTGAGCAACGCGGCATGGAAGGCCGGTGGCAGAATCATTTGCCAGCGACCCGCGCGCTTCTGCCGGTGCCAGAGTTGCCAGAGCAACCAGCCCAGCAACGGCAGCAATAGCAGCCACCAAGGGCGGAACCAGTACGGCCAGAGAGCGATCATCGGCGCCTCCGCAGACGCAGGCGTTTGAGGCGCTGACGCCAGTCGGGCAGTTGCGTATGCAGAAACCGCTCTTTGGTAAACAGCTTCTTGGTGAATAGACGTTGCAACGGGTTATCCGGCCAGCGCTCACGGATCACCAGCAGCATGCTCAACAGCAGCGCCATCGCCAGAGGCCAGTGATACAACGCCTGGGCCGGACGGGCCTGCGTAGGTTGCTGGGCTACCGGTTCCAGTTTGTCGAGGGTGGTCTTGATCGCCTGCAATTCCTGGCCGTCGCGGGCGCGGAAATACTGGCCTCCGGTGGCTTGGGCAATGGCTTTCAAGGCCGGCTCGTCGAGGTCCAGGCTCGGGTTGATGCCCAGGAAGCCCAGGGTGCCGCTTTGTTCCGGGTCGGCGCCAATGCCGATCGGGTAGATTTTTACGCCTTCATTCGCCGCCAGGCGTGCGGCGGTCAGCGGATCGATTTCGCCGCCATTGTTGGCACCGTCGGTGACCAGAATCAGCACGCGGCTTTGTGCCGGGCGTTGGCGCAGGCGTTTGAGGGCCAGGCCGATGGCGTCGCCGATGGCGGTGTTCTTGCCGGCAATACCGATTCGCGCTTCGTCGAGCCAGACACGCACGGTATGGCGGTCGAAGGTCAGCGGCGCTTGCAGATAGGCCTGGCTGCCGAACAGGATCAACCCGACCCGGTCGCCATCGCGACTTTCGAGAAAATCACCGAGCAAATGCTGCACCAGTGACAGTCGGCTGACGTCTTCGTCCTGCCACTGCATGTCGGGGAAGTCCATTGAGCCGGAGACGTCCACCGCCACCAGCAAATCGCGGCCACTGGCGGCAATCGGTAGCGGTTCGCCGAGCCATTGCGGGCGCGCCGCGGCGATCAGCAGCAATAGCCACATCAGAATGAACGGGGCTTGCTGGCGCCAGGTCGGCAGGTTGGCCCGGGCGCGGCGGCGAGCGAGGCCTTCGAGGTCGCTGAGGAAGCTGACCTTGAGCGCCGGTTCGCCACTGTCGGCCACTGGCAACAGCACCCGCATCAGCCACGGTAGCGGCAGCAGGGCGAAAATCCACGGCCAGGCGAACTCAAACATGTTTGCGAATCCAGGTGTCGACGGCTTGAGTCAGGCCGGCGATGGCCTTGTCGTCGAGTTTGCACTCGGGCTTGTAGGCACCTTCCACCAGCACCATCCAGCGTGTAAGGCCAGCAGCCGGGCAGCGGTTGTCGAGGAACGCCAGCCACTGGCGGCCGTTGAGGGTGTGGCTCTGACTGTAGGGGTAATGGTTGCGGCACAGGCGTTTGAGCAAACCGTTGAGTTGCTGCAGCCAGGCACCGGCCGGGGCGCCGTCGTAGGGTTTGGGCATCAGCGCGAGTTCGGCCAGGGCGGCGAGGCGCACCGGGTCCAGCGGTTGTTCGGCGCGCACGACAGGGCGCTTGTCCGGAATGAAGCGTCGCAACTGCCATACGCCGAAACCGATCAGCGGCAGCAACAACAGCAGCAGCCACCAGCCCGGTGCCGGCGGCCAGAAGCCGATCGGTGGCGGGGAAATCAGCGGTTGCAGTTGATCGAGGCTGCTCATCGACCTTTCCCCGGACGTTGTGGGTTCAGGTATTCACGCAATTGCTCGACCATTTCGCTTTGGGTGCTCAACGGCATCAGCAACACCCGCAGCTTCTGCGCCAGCAGCTCCCAGCGGGCGATGCGTGCTTCCGCTTGGGCGCGATAGGCCTGGCGCAGGTCGAAATTCAAGGTGTCGAGTTCCAGTTGCGCGCCGTGTTCGGCAAAACGAAGCAGGCCGGCGGCGGGCAGGGCGTGATCCAGCGGGTCGGACACCGGCAGCAGCAACAGGTCGCAATGGCGCGACAACAGGCTCAGTTGCTGCTCGGCACTGTCGGACAAGGCGCGTTCGTCGCAGATCACAATCACCAGGCTGCCAGGGCGCAGCACTTCCCGGGCGCGGCGCAGGGCAATGCCGAAGGCATCGCGGTCCGGTTCGCGCTCGGTGTGCAGCGATTGATTGACCCGCACCAGCCGGTTGAGCAGTTGCAGCAGGCTCTGCTTACTGCGTCGAGGCTTGATTTCGTAATGCTCGTTGTCGCCGAACACCAGCCCGCCGACCCGGTCGTTATGCCCCAGCGCGGCCCAGCCAATCAGGCTCGCGGCCTGGGCGGCCAGCACCGACTTGAACATCAACCCGGAGCCGAAAAACAGCCGGCGGCTCTGTTCGACCATGATGAAGATCGGCCGCTCACGTTCCTCATGGAACAGCTTGGTGTGCGGTTCCTGGGTCCGGGCGGTGACGCGCCAGTCGATGCTGCGCACATCATCGCCGGCCTGATAGACCCGCACCTGATCGAAGTCCACCCCGCGCCCGCGCAGTTTGGAGTGGTGCAGGCCGATCAGCGGGCTGCGCTGGCTCGGCGTGGAAAACAGCTGCACTTCGCGCACACGATGGCGCATCTCGATCAGCTCGGCGAGGCTGATGCGGATGCCCGGCTCGGGCGGCAGAAGGGTGTTCATCGGGGTCAAGCGACGGCTACGACGTCGAGAATCCGCTGGACCACCCGGTCCTGGTCGATGCCAGCGGCTTCGGCTTCAAAGGAAAGAATGATGCGGTGACGCAACACATCGAACAGCACCGCCTGAATGTCTTCGGGGCTGACGAAGTCGCGACCGGCCAGCCAGGCATGCGCCCGGGCGCAACGGTCGAGGGCGATGGAGCCGCGTGGACTGGCGCCGTAGGCGATCCATTCGGCCATTTCCGGGTCGAACTTGGCCGGGATCCGGGTGGCCATGACCAGTTGCACCAGGTATTCCTCCACGGCGTCGGCCATGTACAACCCGAGGATTTCCTTGCGCGCGGCGAAGATCGCCTGCTGGCTGACCCGGCGTTCAGGTTTGGTTTCGCCGTGCAGTGCTTCGCCACGGGCCTGTTGCAGAATCCGTCGTTCGACGGTGGCGTCGGGGAAGCCGATTTTCACGTGCATCAGGAACCGGTCGAGCTGGGCTTCGGGCAACGGGTAGGTGCCTTCCTGCTCGATGGGGTTTTGCGTGGCCATGACCAGAAACAGCGGCGACAGCTCGTAGGTGCTGCGCCCGACGCTGACCTGGCGTTCGCCCATGGCTTCGAGCAGGGCCGACTGGACCTTGGCCGGGGCACGGTTGATTTCGTCCGCCAGCACCAGGTTATGGAAGATCGGGCCTTGCTGGAACACGAAGCTGCCGGTTTCCGGGCGATAGATTTCCGTGCCGGTGATGTCGGCCGGCAGCAGGTCGGGGGTGAACTGGATGCGATGGAACTGTGCTTCGATGCCTTCGGCGAGTTCTTTGATGGCCTTGGTCTTGGCCAGCCCCGGGGCGCCCTCGACCAGCATGTGACCGTCGGCGAGCAAGGCGATGAGCAAGCGCTCGATGAGTTTTTCCTGGCCGAGAATCTGCGTTGAAAGAAAGGTTCGCAGCGCGAGCAGCGCTTCACGATGTTCCATCGATGACTGTTCCTGGAAAGGGTGACCGAAGACGTTCGAATAACGCCAGGGCTGGGGGCGTTACTTTAATCCATCGCGGGGGGCGCCGACTAACGGCATTTTGTAGAATTGTGCGGATTAACGCTCGTTCCCACGCTCTGCGTGGGAATGCATCACCGGACGCTCTGCGTCCCGCTTTAAAATCGTGACGCAGAGCGTCACAGGCTGCATCCCCACGCAGAGCGTGGGAACGATCACTAAACCGCCATCAGATTTCGCTGATGTAAGTACCAATCCCATTGAGGATGTTCTGCAAGGTTTCTTCCACCTCAGCCAGATCGCTGGCATCGGTACTGTGCAGGATTTCCAGCGAATCATTGCCACCCAGCGCATCGGCGTCCACGGCGGCGATTTCGATCAGCAGACGGTCAGGGCTGAGGGTGACTTTCACGCCATCCAGGGCCGAAGGCTTGTCGTGGAAGATGATCTCCAGCTCGTCCTCGTCCGGAAAGCGGCTCATCAGGAACATTTCGCCCTCGGCACTGGTGCAGCAGAGCATGGCCAGATTGTCTTCCTCGTCATCGCACGGATTGACGATCAAGAGGTCGGTTGTCATTTGCATGGGAAAAATCCTGGCTCGGCGAGCGTTGTGAACACAACAAACGGCAATTCTGCCAGCCCTGGGGAATTTCTGCTTGGCTGAGTGTCAGAGGATGTGTTGTGAACATCCGATGCGTCTCGAGTCATTTCTGGTACGAAGGTGCCGTAAATCCGGGCATAAAACGCCCGTTTTCCTGCACGGCTGCTAGTGTTGTTCGAGGCGCATGCCACGAGTTACGTGCCGATGACCGAATATGTCGCAGCGCTGCAAGCACGGCCCTTGCCGCACTGGTTAAGCTGCGCAACGGATGAGCACCCGTAAAGGCATTGACGATGGCTGCGATGGTAGCCCCGCCAGTCGTTTTTGCAGATGCCCATTCAATGGAAGGTGAATGTGACCTGAGTGTCTCGTCCAGCTTCACCCAACTGTCGTCCTGTTTCCTCTGCCCGAGAATCAGGAACAGGGTGACGGATTGCCCCGAAAGGGGTTTGCACGCGACGCTTCCATCAATAACAAGCCCAAGCGGAGTACCACAGATGGCGTTCTTCACCGCAGCCAGCAAAGCCGACTTCCAGCACCAACTGCAAGCGGCACTGGCGCAGCACATCAGTGAACAGGCACTGCCACAAGTGGCGCTGTTCGCCGAACAATTTTTCGGCATCATTTCCCTCGACGAGCTGACCCAACGTCGGTTGTCCGACCTCGCCGGTTGCACCCTTTCTGCATGGCGCCTGCTTGAGCGCTTCGATCACGCTCAATCGCAAGTGCGTGTCTACAACCCCGATTACGAACGCCACGGCTGGCAGTCGACCCACACCGCGGTCGAAGTGCTGCACCACGATCTGCCATTCCTGGTGGATTCGGTGCGTACCGAGCTGAACCGTCGCGGCTACAGCATTCATACCCTGCAAACCACTGTGCTGAGCGTGCGTCGCGGCAGCAAGGGTGAGCTGTTGGAAATCCTGCCGAAAGGCACCCAGGGTGAAGGCATTCTGCAAGAATCGCTGATGTACCTGGAAATCGACCGTTGCGCCAACACGGCCGAATTGAATGTCCTGACCAAAGAGCTGGAGCAGGTTCTCGGTGAAGTCCGCGTTGCGGTCGCCGATTTCGAACCGATGAAAGCCAAGGTCCAGGAGCTGATCGAAGGCATCGACAATAGCCAGTTCGCCATCGACGCCGAAGAAAAATCCGAAATCAAGAGCTTCCTGGAATGGTTGGTGGGCAACCACTTCACCTTCCTGGGCTACGAAGAGTTCGTGGTGGGCGAGGATCAGAACGGCGGTCACATCGACTATGACCAGAGCTCGTTCCTCGGCCTGACTAAGCTGCTGCGCGCCGGCCTGACCGTCGATGACCTGCGCATCGAAGACTACGCCGTCAACTACCTGCGTGAACCGACGCCGCTGTCGTTCGCCAAGGCGGCACACCCAAGCCGTGTCCACCGTCCGGCCTACCCGGACTACGTGTCGATCCGCCAGATCGATGCCAACGGCAAGGTCATCAAGGAATGCCGCTTCATGGGCCTGTACACCTCGTCGGTGTATGGCGAAAGCGTGCGGGTCATTCCTTACATCCGTCGCAAGGTCGAGATCATCGAGCAGCGCTCGGGCTTCCAGGCCAAGGCTCACTTGGGCAAGGAACTGGCCCAGGTACTTGAAGTGTTGCCTCGCGATGACCTGTTCCAGACGCCGGTGGATGAGTTGTTCGCCACCGTGATGTCGATCGTGCAGATCCAGGAACGCAACAAGATCCGCGTATTCCTGCGCAAAGACCCGTACGGTCGTTTCTGCTACTGCCTGGCCTATGTGCCGCGTGACATCTACTCCACCGAAGTGCGCCAGAAGATCCAGCAAGTGCTGATGGATCGTCTGAAAGCCTCTGACTGCGAGTTCTGGACCTTCTTCTCCGAATCCGTGCTGGCCCGTGTGCAGCTGATTCTGCGGGTCGACCCGAAGAACCGTCTGGACATCGACCCGGTTCTGCTGGAAAAAGAAGTGGTGCAGGCCTGCCGCAGCTGGCAGGACGACTACGCCAGCCTGGTGGTCGAGAGCTTCGGCGAAGCCCAGGGCACCAACGTGCTGGCCGACTTCCCGAAAGGCTTCCCGGCCGGTTACCGCGAGCGCTTCGCCGCCCACTCGGCTGTGGTCGACATGCAGCACCTGCTGAGCCTGAGCGAAAAGAATCCGCTGGTGATGAGCTTCTATCAGCCGCTGGGTCAGGTATCGGGCCAACGTGAGCTGCACTGCAAGCTGTATCACGCCGACACGCCGCTGGCGTTGTCCGATGTGTTGCCAATCCTGGAAAACCTCGGCCTGCGCGTACTGGGTGAATTCCCGTATCGCCTGCGCCACAACAGCGGTCGCGAGTTCTGGATCCACGACTTTGCGTTCACGGCTGCCGAAGGCCTGGAACTCGACATCCAGCAACTCAACGACACCTTGCAGGACGCTTTCGTCCACATCGTGCGTGGCGATGCAGAGAACGATGCGTTCAACCGTCTGGTACTGACCGCCGGCCTGCCATGGCGCGACGTGGCGCTGCTGCGCGCCTATGCCCGTTACATGAAGCAGATCCGTCTGGGTTTCGACCTGGGTTACATCGCCAGCACCCTGAACAACCACACCGACATCGCTCGCGAGTTGACCCGGTTGTTCAAAACCCGTTTCTACCTGGCGCGCAAGCTGGCCAGTGACGACCTGGAAGACAAGCAACAACGCCTGGAACACGCGATTCTGAGCGCACTGGACGATGTTCAGGTGCTCAACGAAGACCGCATCCTGCGTCGTTACCTGGACCTGATCAAGGCGACCCTGCGGACCAACTTCTACCAGACCGATGCTCACGGTCAGAACAAGTCCTACTTCAGCTTCAAGTTCAACCCGCACCAGATTCCAGAGCTGCCGAAGCCGGTTCCGAAGTTCGAAATCTTCGTTTACTCGCCGCGCGTCGAAGGCGTGCACCTGCGCTTCGGCAACGTGGCTCGCGGCGGTCTGCGCTGGTCCGACCGTGAAGAAGACTTCCGCACCGAAGTCCTGGGCCTGGTAAAAGCCCAGCAAGTGAAGAACTCGGTCATCGTGCCGGTGGGTGCGAAGGGTGGCTTCCTGCCGCGTCGCCTGCCACTGGGCGGCAGCCGTGACGAGATCGCGGCCGAGGGCATCGCCTGCTACCGCATCTTCATCTCGGGCCTGTTGGACATCACCGACAACCTGAAAGACGGTGCGCTGGTACCACCGGCCAATGTCGTGCGCCATGACGACGATGACCCGTACCTGGTGGTGGCGGCGGACAAGGGCACTGCGACCTTCTCCGACATCGCCAACGGTATCGCCATCGACTACGGCTTCTGGCTCGGCGACGCGTTCGCATCTGGCGGTTCCGCCGGTTACGACCACAAGAAAATGGGTATCACCGCCAAGGGCGCGTGGGTCGGCGTACAACGCCACTTCCGCGAACGCGGTATCAACGTCCAGGAAGACAGCATCACCGTGGTGGGCGTCGGCGACATGGCCGGTGACGTGTTCGGTAACGGCTTGCTGATGTCCGACAAGCTGCAACTGGTCGCAGCCTTCAACCACCTGCACATCTTCATCGACCCGAACCCGGAGCCTGCCAGCAGCTTCGCCGAGCGTCAGCGCCTGTTCGACCTGCCGCGTTCGGCCTGGTCGGATTACGACACCAGCATCATGTCCGAAGGCGGCGGTATCTTCTCCCGTAGCGCGAAGAGCATTGCCATCTCCGAGCAGATGAAAGAGCGCTTCGACATTCAGGCCGACAAGCTGACCCCGACCGAACTGCTCAATGCCTTGCTCAAGGCACCGGTAGACCTGTTGTGGAACGGCGGTATCGGCACGTACGTCAAAGCCAGCAGCGAAAGCCACGCCGATGTCGGCGACAAGGCCAACGATGCACTGCGCGTGAACGGTAACGAACTGCGCTGCAAGGTTGTGGGCGAGGGCGGCAACCTCGGTATGACCCAACTGGGTCGTGTCGAGTTCGGCCTCAATGGCGGCGGTTCCAACACCGACTTCATTGACAACGCCGGTGGCGTGGACTGCTCCGACCACGAAGTGAACATCAAGATCCTGCTGAACGAAGTGGTTCAGGCCGGCGACATGACCGACAAGCAACGTAACCAGTTGCTGGCGAGCATGACCGACGAAGTCGGTGGCCTGGTGTTGGGCAACAACTACAAGCAGACCCAGGCACTGTCCCTGGCGGCCCGTCGTGCCTTGCCACGGATCGCTGAATACAAGCGCCTGATGAACGATCTGGAAGCCCGTGGCAAGCTGGATCGCGCCATCGAGTTCCTGCCGTCGGAAGACGCGATCAACGAGCGCGTCGCGGCAGGCCATGGCCTGACCCGTGCCGAGCTGTCGGTGCTGATCTCCTACAGCAAGATCGACCTCAAGGAGCAGTTGCTGGGCTCCCTGGTGCCGGACGACGACTACCTGACCCGCGACATGGAAACCGCTTTCCCGCCGACGCTGGTCAGCAAGTTCTCTGCCGCCATGCGCCGTCACCGCCTGAAGCGCGAAATCGTCAGCACCCAGATCGCCAACGATCTGGTCAACCACATGGGCATCACCTTCGTTCAACGGCTCAAAGAGTCGACCGGCATGAGCCCGGCGAACGTGGCCGGTGCGTATGTGATCGTGCGTGACATTTTCCACCTCCCGCACTGGTTCCGTCAGATCGAAGCCCTGGATTATCAGGTCTCGGCCGACGTACAACTGGAGCTGATGGACGAGCTGATGCGTCTGGGCCGTCGCGCTACGCGCTGGTTCCTGCGTGCCCGCCGCAACGAGCAGAACGCCGCCCGTGACGTCGCGCATTTCGGTCCGCACCTGAAGGAGTTGGGCCTCAAGCTTGACGAACTGCTCAGTGGCGAGATTCGCGACACCTGGCAGGCTCGCTATCAGGCGTACGTCGAAGCCGGTGTGCCGGAGTTGTTGGCACGCATGGTGGCTGGCACCACGCACCTGTACACCCTGCTGCCGATCATCGAAGCCTCCGACGTGACCGGCCAGGATCCAGCAGATGTGGCCAAGGCCTACTTCGCCGTGGGCAGTGCGCTGGACATCACCTGGTACCTGCAACAGATCAGCGCCCTGCCGGTTGAAAACAACTGGCAAGCCCTGGCCCGTGAAGCGTTCCGCGATGACGTCGACTGGCAACAACGTGCGATCACCATCTCGGTCCTGCAACAGGGCGACGGCACCCAGGACGTGGAAACACGCCTGGAGCTGTGGATGGAGCAGAACGAAGGCATGATCGAACGCTGGCGCGCCATGCTGGTGGAAATCCGTGCCGCCAGTGGCACTGATTACGCCATGTACGCGGTGGCCAACCGTGAATTGCTGGATGTCGCGTTGAGCGGTCAAACGGTAGTACCTGCCGTTATCACCGCTACTGCGGGTGCCGAGCTGGAACCGGCTGCCTGATTGAGCGTTGAATGAAAAAGCCCCGTCTCGAGAGAGACGGGGCTTTTTTTTGCCTGACGGTTTTTTTGGGGGGGGGGCTGGTCGGGCCTCTTCGCCTCAGCGATCAGTTCTGCAAAGGAATCAACACTTTCTCATCCGGGGCCAACACCATGAACACCAACAGCTTGGCGGGTTGGGTGGCGCTGGCATTTTTCGAGACCAGATGTTCCGAACCGGCCGGCTCATACCAGAATTCGCCAGCCTTGTAGGTAATCGCTTTTTCGCCTTTGACTTGAGAAGTGATCTCCCCCGACAGCACGTAGGCCATGGCCGTACCCTGGTGTTTATGGGCAATGGAAGATTGGCCCGGCTGGTAATCGACTTCGATCATCAAGGCTTTTTTGCCAGGTGCGTTTTTCAGCATCTGGTCCTGCAGGATGGTGACGTTTTCCGAAGGGGCGGCGGTTTTGTCGGCGAATGCCGAGGCTGAAACGGTTAGCGTCAGGGCGGTGAGAGAGGCGGCAATAAAACGAAGTGCATTCATGGTTGATTACCTGTGGTGGTGAGTCGTCAGGGACCACGGTAAGCCGCGCCGTCGGGCAATCAAACGGCCAATTTTCCGGAAGGTGAGGGGACCAATCACGAGTGCGAAGAGCTAAAGGGTGATGAACTGTGGCGAGGGAGCTTGCTCCCGTTGGGCTGCGCAGCGGCCCCAAAACCGGTGGGCGCAAAGAGCCAGACAGACTGCGTTCGCTGGGTTTACGTCTGCTGCGCAGACGAGCGGGACGGTGCGGCGATCTGACAAGCACCCTCGCCACAGGTGTTTGTCAGACGATAGGAAAGCTGTTGAAGTCGACGGCATTGGCCAGTCGGCTGTCGATCAGGCCGATAAAGCCTTGCACTTCGGGGCGATTGAAATGCGCTTGCATGGCCGCTTCCGATTGCCAGCGGGCGCTGACCGTCCAGCGGGTGTCGTCTTCGGGGCAGCGGTCGACCATATAGCCGTCACAGCCCGGAAGTTCGCGCAGGGTGTCGACAATCTTTTGCAGTTGTTTGCCCAGTTCGTCCGAGCGACCGGCGGCAGCTCGTATCTTTACGGTGTTGAACACTTGGTTGGACATTACTCACACTCCTGAATCAGGCCGGACGAATCCTGCTCATTGAGGGATAACGCCCATGCAGGATAGGCCTGCCCCCTTGGGCCGCCAATAGCCAATCACCGGATAAAACCGCAGACCAATCCGTCAACCAACCTGCTGCAAAATGTCCCGCAAACGGTCCAGGGCGATGTCGATGTCCAGGGTTTCGATCGCCCCGAATCCCAGGAAAAGCCCGGCCCGTGGCGTTTGCTGGTAAAAAAAGTCGTCCAGGGTATAGAGCCCCACTTCGACTTTTTTCGCGAGTTCGATCACCAATGGAATATCGACCGGCACCTTGCACAGTACCGCCATGTGAAACCCGGCCGTGGTCGGCACCGCTTCGAACCATGGCGAAAGGTCGCCCGCCATCCGCGCCAGGATCCGTTCGCGGCGCCCGGCGTAAATCGTGTGGCAACGCCGGATGTGCTTGAGCAGACAGCCTTCGGCGATGAACTTGGCCAGCGCCCATTGGGGCAGGGTGGAGGTGTGCCGGTCGGTGAGTTGCTTGGCGCTGATCACCGCTTCGAGAATCGCCGGCGGCAAAATCGCATACCCCAGCCGCAACTCCGGCAACAGGGTCTTCGAGAAGGTGCCGACGTAGGCGACGATGCCTCGTTCATCCAGGCTTTGCAGCGAGTCGGTGGGCCGTCCTTCATAGCGGAACTCGCTGTCGTAATCGTCCTCGATGATGATCGCCCCCAGTTCGTGGGCCCGTTCCAGCAACGCCAGCCGACGCTCGTGGCTCATGGGCATGCCCAAGGGGAACTGGTGCGAGGGGGTGACATAAATCAGCCGCGTGCCGTCGGGAATGTGCTCGACCTGGATGCCTTGCGCATCGACCGGCACGCCGACCACCGTTGCGCCATGAGTCCCGAACAACAGGCGCGCAGGAGGGTAACCGGGGTCCTCCATGGCCACGAGGCTGCCCGGTTGGGTCAACACCCGGGAAATCAGGTCCAGCGCTTGCTGCGCGCCATTGCACACCACAACGTCTTCGTCCCGACAATTGACCCCGCGGGAAAATGCGATGTGCTGTGCGATTGCATTGCGCAGCGCCGGCAGGCCTTCGGGCTGGCTGTAGAAACCCTTGGAGCCGGCGATCTGGCGCAAGGCATGGGAGGTACAACGGCGCCAGTCGTCCTGCGGAAATTGGCCCTTGCTGGTTGCACCACCGATAAAGTCGTAGCGCAGCGAGCCTTCCAGCGTCGGGTGGCGCAAGAACGTCGGCAACTTGCGCCAGCTCTCGATGACATCGAAGCTGGCCAATTCCGAATGGCTCTGTTTACGGACGACTTTTGCCGCCCGGGCATTGACGTAGGTGCCTTTGCCGATCACCCCGGTGAGGAAGTTTTCGTAGGTCAGTTGCGCATACGTGTCGGAAATGGTCTTGCGCGAAATCCCCAGTTGTTCGGCCAGCAAACGGCTGGGCGGCAGCTGCGTGCCGGCTGCCAGGCGCCCGGATTCAATGGCGCTGCGCAGTTGCCGGTACAGCTGGCCTGCCAGATCCTTGCGGCCGTTGATGACAACGTGAAGTTCCATACCGGCGGGGCTCCTGGGCGATTGTGAGGCGACTGTGCGTCGCGCCAGATTACCTGCATGAGTGACTGCACAGAAGTTGTGTGGGTGAAAAACCGGCGATTGGTCTTCTGTCGGGCGGTCCATGGCTTTTTCGCTGAATTGGCTCTGTAACGCTCGTGCATCAGCGCCTAACGTGGAGATACCGATTCGCGCCACGAGGCCGCCGCCATGACCGTTCGCCTGGATTACTACAGCGCATCGCCCAAGGCGATGAAAGCCATGATCGCCATGGAGGCCTTGACCCGTGATCTGAGCATCGAACCGGCGTTGCTGAACCTGATCAAGATCCGCGCCTCGCAGCTCAATGGCTGCGCCTTCTGCACTGACATGCACTCGGTGGACGCACGTCGTATCGGCGAGACCGATCGGCGGCTGTATGCAATCGTGGTCTGGCGCGACAGCGGCTTTTTCAGCCCTCGGGAGCGGGCGGCCCTGGCCTGGACCGAAGCGGTGACCCTGCTCGCGCAAAGCCATGTGCCGGACGATGTTTATGCACTGGCCCGGGAGCAGTTCGGTGAAGGGGAATTGGTCGACCTGACGATGGCCATCAGCGCCATCAACAGCTGGAATCGCCTGGCGGTGAGTTTTCGGCAAACCCCCGGCGGTTGATTATTGGTTTGGTTTTTGCCCGCTTGTCACATCAGGTTCATGAACAATCAGCAGGATGAAACGCTCAAGGACAGATCGACAGGGAGTCATCAATGTCATTCATGGAATCCGCCGGGCGTCAGGGCGTGGCCGAGTACCATTCGCCCGTAGAACACAGTAACGCCTTACACTCACGGATAGCCGGAATCGATCCGGTGTTGCTGCAGTCTTTCAGGGTCAGCGCCCGCTGTGGCTGTTTCATGCAGGCGGCCCGCAGTCTCAATATCAAGTCGACCCAGTTGCGTAAACAATTGGCGCAACTTGAAACACAACTGCAGCGCTCGTTGTTCTGCCATTCGGGCAATGGCTTTGCCCTCAGTCGTGACGGGTTGCAGCTTCAGGCGCAGTTGATGGCCTTGGCCCGTGAACGCGACTTGCCGGTGATTGAACAGCCCTTGATTCGCCTGGCCGTGGCCGAGTCGATCCTGCACGACATCCTCGGTCGCGACCTGGTCGCGCTGCTACGGCGCAACGCCAGTGTGCGCCTGGACATCATTTCCCTCGACAGCGAGTTGTCCCTGCGGGCGATCAGCGCCGATGTGGTGGTGTGGCTGGCGGGCACCGATTCGCCATCGCCCGGCCCCAGTTTCGCCATCAGCGAGCCCCAGCGTCTGGCACGGCTGGACTATCTGCCGCACATTGCCAAACGTTACTCGCGGGTCGCGGCCCGCCCGGACAGCCTGGGCGACCTGGCCGATTTCATGCTGGTGCAATGGCAACACGACCGCCAGGTCGGCGCCTTCGGGCCGTGGAACAGTCTGGTGGAGCAGCGTCTGGCGGGAGTGGTGCAGTTGCATTCCTATGAGCTGATGCTGGAGATGATCCGCTGCAGCGCCTGCATCGGTTTGCTGCCGCACTACATGAGCCGATTCGATCGAGGGCTGCTGGCGTTGCCCGGGCTGTTCAACCAACCGATGCAGCGCCAGGTGTGGATGGCGGTCAATGCCGATTCCCGAAATGAGGCCGAGGTGCAGGGCATCGTCGAGCTGATCCGCAACACCTTCAACGAGCGGCGGGAGTGGTTCGAGCAGCTTGACTGAGCTTCTGGCAAGAACACCTTTGTGGCGAGGGGGCTTGCCCCCTCGCCACATGGGTTTGCGCCGTTATAGAGTAAGCGGCCATGTACGCATCAAGGACGAAACATTCATGCCCGCCGACTCCGTCATTACCCTCGAACGCTTCAACGAATCCCACATCGAGGGCGTCACCGCCCTCTACAACGACCCGGCTGTGGCCCGTCAGGTGCTGCAGATGCCGTTTCAGTCCACCGAGGTCTGGCGCCAACGCCTGATGGCCGACAACGAACGGGCGGTGAAACTGGTGGCGCTGCACCAGGGAACGGTCATCGGCAACATCGGTCTGGAACAGTTTTCGCGAGTTCGCCGCAGCCACGCCGGCAGCTTCGGCATGGGTGTCGCCGTGGCTTGGCAAGGCAAGGGTGTCGGTTCGAAGCTGCTGGCGGCGGCGCTCGATGTCGCCGACAACTGGATGAACCTGCAACGGGTCGAACTCTCGGTGTACGCCGACAACGAAGCGGCCATCGGCCTGTACCGAAAATTCGGCTTCGAGACCGAAGGCCTGTTCCGCGACTATGCCGTGCGTGACGGTCGCTTGGTCGATACCCTGAGCATGGCGCGCTTGCGTCGCACGCCCAAGGAAGGTTGAGTCAGTCGCCCAACGCAAACGCCACCGCCGCCTGCGCATGCAGTTCGGTGGTGTCGAACAAGGGCAGGGCGCTGTGCTCGGGTTTGATTAGCAGGCCGATCTCGGTGCAGCCGAGGATGATCGCCTGGGCGCCGCGTTCGGTCAGCGCTTCGATCACCCTTTGATAGACCTGGCGCGACGCCTCGCTGATGACCCCGACGCACAACTCGTCATAGATGATCCGATGCACCGCCTGACGCTCTTCAGCCTCCGGCACCAGCACCGTCAGGCCCTTGGCCGTCAGACGTGCCTTGAGAAAGTCCTGCTCCATGGTGAATGCAGTACCGAGCAGGCCCACCCGCAGCGCACCGGCGTCCAGCGCCGCCTGAGCGGCCGGGTCGGCAATGTGCAGGAACGGAATATCAATCGCAGACTGAATCTGCCCGGCCACCTTGTGCATGGTGTTGGTACACAGCACCACGCAGTCGGCGCCGCCAGCCTCCAGGCGTTGCGCGGCATCCACCAGAATCGCCGCCGCATCGTCCCAGCGCCCGGCATGCTGGGCCTGTTCGACAGGGCCGAAGTCGACGCTGTACATTAGCAATTTCGCCGAACGCAACGGCCCGAGGCGGTCGCGTACCTGCTGGTTGATAAGACGGTAATACTCGGCGCTGGACTCCCAGCTCATGCCGCCGATAAGGCCGATGGTGCGCATGTCATGCTCCTGTGAATGGCAAACCCTTGCGAGAGAGTGTCCAGTGGATCTTTGTTCCGATCTATCAGGAAATTTCACATGCCCGGTGTGCTGAGCGAGAACCTGTTGGGCGGCAGACTCTGCCTGCAACTTTTGCCCCGTGCGCCGTACAGCGCGCGGGATCCGGCGCAGTCACAAACCCTCGGGGTGACGCTGGAACGTCAGCAGGGCGTGCATGCGATCGATTCTGACCGGCGGACGGATTTCGATACCTGGCCGGGCGTATTGGCGTACACGCCGGTCGGCGTGGAGGTGTTTTCCGAATCGGCCAGCGGTGGCGAGTATCTGCTGATGCGGCTGGACGAACAGTTCGCCAGCGAACAATTACCCAGTGTCGCCCACCGTGTGCAGTCTTGCGGCAATCGACGTGCGCTGACCATCGCACGTGAGATTCGTCGTCAGTTGCTCGCCACGCAGCCCGACCCGCTGGCGCTTGAGCAATGTGCCGCGGCGCTGGTTGGCGTCGCGGGTTCGATAACCGATACAACGCAGCGTGCCACGCCCAAGGCCTTTGCCCGAGTCATGGAACAGATCGCCGAGCAGTTCCAGCACCCCCTGACGCTGGAACAATTGGCTGTCACCTATGGGCACAACGAACTGCGCTTTCTGCGCGATTTCACCCAGGCTATTGGCCTGACGCCTCACGCCTACCTCATTGAAGTGCGGCTTCAGGCCGCACGTAGGCTGATCGAGCGCACGGCTCTGCCCTTGGCCAGCATCGCTCTGGATGTCGGCTTCGCCCATCAGTCCCACATGGGCAGTGCCTTTCGCAAATACCTGGCCATGACCCCCAGCCAGTACCGCTCGCGCTTTTAGTCGTACGCCGGCAGCGCGCATCTGCCATGCTCAAAGTCCGCAGCACCGCTTCAACCAAAGGAACACCGCAATGGACGACGTACAGCAACTGGGCGAGATGCTTCGCCACTACGCAGAAAGCGAAGCGCACAAGAAGCAACTGTTTGAAGCGCAATCGGCCGTGTGGGCGACGCGCATCGGGGAGTTGTTCGATCAGATCCAGCAGTGGCTGGCACCGGTCCTGGCACCGAACCTGCTGGAAGTGAGCCGCGAGGCGTATGTCGCATCCGGGCCGAGTGTGCCGGTGGAGACGTCGACGTTCAAGACCGAGAAACTGAGCGTCGTTATCGCCGGCAAACCGGTGGAGTTTGTGCCGGACGTGATGGGCGTTGGTGGGCAGATTTCCCTTGCCGTGATGGGGTTGACCGCGGCGCGCTATGGCAGTATTTCGCTGGTGTGCCTGCCACCGTCCAGCGCCTGGCAATGGCGCAAGACCAACGGCCTGAAAGACCCGGACACCTTTGCCTTCGATGCAAACTTTTTGGCGCAGCAACTGCAGAGCCTGATTCCCCGCGAGCGCAACTAATGTCCATGTGATCGACACTCAACCCTGTGGGAGCGGGCTTTTGTGGCCACAAGCCCGCTCCCACAGTGAATTGGGTGTACCTCAGATTTCGAGGTTGCCCCAGCCAGGTTTCAACTCTTGCGGCGCTACCGCTTTCACTCTCTTGCCGGTAGCCAATTCCACCCGCCGCGCCACCTCGGGGTCATCGGCAAACGGAATCAGGCTGGCATCGTCCAGGCTCTCGGTCGTCTGCTGTTTCAAGCAGTATTCAATCGCCAGCCAAAGCCCCAGCACGCCCAATAGATTCAATGCCATTTCGATCATGTCAGGCTCCTTGCCTCAGGCATACTGCGCTTCAAGTTCGGCCATCTTCACATCCGCAACCCGCACCGTACGCCACACGTTATAAGCCATCAGCAGCATGCCGCTGAGGAAGAACACCCCGCCGACAAACCGCACGATGAAGCCTGGATGACTGGCCTGCAACGCCTCGACGAACGAGTAGGTCAGCGTGCCGTCGTCGTTGATCGCACGCCACATCAAGCCCTGGGTGATGCCGTTGACCCACATGGACGCGATGTACAGCACGGTGCCGATGGTCGCCAGCCAGAAGTGCAGGTTGATCAGCGGCACGCTGTGCATTTGCGTGCGGCCGAAGACTTTCGGGACCATGTGATAGATCGCGCCGAAGGTGATCATCGCCACCCAACCGAGGGCGCCGGCGTGCACGTGGCCGATGGTCCAGTCGGTGTAGTGGGAGAGGGCATTGACCGTCTTGATCGCCATCATCGGCCCTTCGAAAGTCGACATGCCGTAGAAGGCCAGGGACAGCACGAGGAAGCGCAGGATCGGGTCGGTACGCAACTTATGCCAGGCCCCCGACAGCGTCATCATGCCGTTGATCATACCGCCCCAGCTCGGCGCCAGCAGAATCAGCGACATCGCCATGCCCAGGGACTGCGCCCAGTCCGGCAGTGCGGTGTAGTGCAGGTGGTGGGGACCGGCCCAGATGTACAGGGTGATCAGCGCCCAGAAGTGCACGATCGACAAGCGATAGGAATACACCGGCCGACCCACCTGTTTCGGCACGAAGTAATACATCATCCCGAGGAACCCGGTGGTGAGGAAAAAGCCCACCGCGTTGTGCCCGTACCACCACTGCACCATGGCGTCGGTGGCCCCGGAGTACACCGGATACGACTTGAACCAGTCCACCGGAATCGACAGGTGATTGACCACGTGCAGCATGGCGATCACCACGATGAACGCGCCGAAGAACCAGTTGCCGACGTAGATATGCTTGGTCTTGCGGCGCACCACGGTGGTGAAAAACACGATGGCATAGGCGAGCCAGACCACCGTCATCCACACCGCGCCGGAGAACTCGATCTCGGCGTATTCCTTGGTGGTCGTGTAGCCCAGCGGCAGGCTGATCAGCATCACCACGATCACCGATTGCCAGCCCCAGAAGGTGAATGCAGCGAGTTTGTCCGAGAACAGCCGCACCTGGCAGGTGCGCTGCACGGCGTAGTAACTGGCGGCGAATTGCGCGCTGCCGGCAAAGCCGAAAATCACCAGGCTGGTGTGCAGCGGACGCAAGCGGCCGAAGGTGGTCCACGGCAGGTCGAGGTTCATCTCGGGCCATACCAGTTGCGAGGCGATCCATACCCCCATCGCCATCCCGACGACGCCCCATACCACGGTTGCCACGACGAATTGGCGGACGACCTTGTAGTTATAGGCCAGTCCGATTGTTGCTGTGCTCATGGTCAGTTCTTCCACGGTTGCAAAGTCTTGCCAGGCCACCCGGTCTGGCATGCGATGAACTGTAGAAACCCTGCCGGAAACAAAACAGTCTCAGGAAACTTTCATTTATACGGATCAGATGCGGGGCACGCCTGCGGCCATCAGTCGCGTCCTGATACGGTTTTTTAGTGTTTAGCTGAATCTGTAACGTGCTGTGCCGCAGGTTCATAGTCGCTACCTCGAGAGCGAGCCGCAGAGCCCGATCAATCCTGATGAGGTAGCCACATGTATCAATACGATGACTATGACCGGGCCCTGGTGTTCGAGCGTGTTGCGCAGTTTCGCGATCAGGTCGAACGTTTCATGGCCGGCGAATTGAGCGAAGAAGAGTTCCTGCCCCTGCGTTTGCAGAATGGCCTGTATATGCAAAAACACGCCTACATGCTGCGCGTGGCGATTCCTTACGGCACCCTGAGCGCCAGGCAAATGCGCACTCTGGCGAGCATTGCCCGGGACTACGATCGTGGTTACGGCCACTTCACCACCCGGCAAAACATGCAGTTCAACTGGATCGAACTGGCCCAGGTCCCGGACATCCTCGAACGCCTGGCCCAAGTGGAAATGCACGCGATCCAGACCTCCGGCAACTGCGTGCGCAACATCACCACCGAAGCCTTCGCCGGCGTTGCGGCGGACGAGCTGATGGACCCGCGTCCGCTGGCGGAGATCCTGCGGCAATGGTCGACCATCAACCCGGAATTCCTGTTCCTGCCGCGCAAGTTCAAGATCGCCATCTGTTCGGCGAAACAGGACCGCGCGGCGATCATGATGCATGACATCGGTCTTTATCTTTATTGCGACGACAGCGGGCAAATGCTCTTGCGGGTGATCGTTGGCGGCGGGTTGGGGCGTACGCCGATTCTCGGTCTGCAGATTCGCGAAGGCTTGCCGTGGCAGCATTTGCTGTCTTATGTCGAGGCGGTGCTACGAGTCTACAACCGCCACGGACGGCGCGATAACAAGTACAAGGCGCGGATCAAGATTCTGGTCAAGGCCCTGGGGATCGAAGCGTTCGCCAAGGAAGTGGAGGAGGAGTGGCAACACCTCAAGGACGGCCCGGCGCAGTTGACCGACGTCGAGTATGAGCGTGTCGCCAGCGCCTTTGTGCCACCCGATTACCGTTCACTGGCTGGCACCGACCTGGACTTCGGCACGCGCCTGGCCGAGCACCCGGCGTTCGCCCGTTGGGTGGCGCGCAACGTTCAGCCGCACAAGGTGCCGGGTTACGCCAGCGTGGTGCTGTCGACCAAGCCGGGTATCGCCGCGCCGCCGGGGGATGTCACGGCCGAACAAATGGAAGCGGTGGCGCTATGGTCCGAGCAGTTCGGTTTCGGCGAAATCCGCATCGCCCATGAACAGAACATCGTCCTGCCGGACGTGCCCAAGGCAGACCTTTACGCGCTGTGGTGCCTGGCCTGCGAGCAAGGCCTGGGGAGTGCCAACATCGGCTTGCTGACTGACATCATCGCTTGCCCCGGCGGCGACTTCTGCGCCCTGGCCAACGCCAAGTCGATCCCCATCGCGCAAGCGATTCAGGCGCGTTTCGACGATCTGGATTACCTGCATGACCTGGGCGACATCAGCCTGAACATCTCCGGCTGCATGAACGCCTGCGGCCATCACCACATCGGCAACATCGGCATTCTTGGCGTCGACAAGAACGGCAGCGAGTGGTACCAGATCACCCTCGGCGGCGCCCAGGGCAAGGACAGCGCGTTGGGCAAGGTCATCGGCCCGTCCTTCAGTGCCGCCGAAGTGCCCGATGTGATTGAACGGATCATCGGCACGTTCGTGCGCTACCGCGAGAGCGAAGAACTGTTCGTCGATACCCTGGCGCGCATCGGTCTGGAGCCATTCAAGGAACGGGTTTATCCAAAGGTGCTGGAGGTGTCGGCATGAACAATCTGCTGCGTTTGCGAGAGGGCGGTGCCGAGTGGGTGCGCGATGACCCGTGGCAGTTGATTCGTGAAACGACCGGTGAACCGCCGGCGGGGCCGCTGATCTTGCCGTTACCCCAGTGGCTGGCCCTTAACGCCGACACCACAACCGCGCTCGAAGGTGTCTGGCTCGGTCCTGACGACGAAGTGACAAATCTGATTCCGTGGTTCCCCGACCTGCCGCTGATTGCCCTGGACTTCCCGAGTTTTCGCGACGGACGTGCCTACAGCCAGGCCTATCTGTTGCGCACGCGATTCGGATGGCAAGGCGAATTGCGCGCGATTGGCGATGTGCTGCGCGATCAACTCAGCCACATGCGCCAATGCGGTTTCGACAGCTTTGCCGTGCGTGAAGACAAGTCTGCCGAAGATGCGCTGAAGGGACTGGCGGGGATGAGCGTGTTGTATGGGCGTTCGGTGATCGAGCCGCGGCCGTTGTTTCGGCGGCGGTAGGGCATCGAGATCTTTTGCTTGGGCCAATGATGGCATTTTGATAGAGTCCGCGTCTCATAAGGAGTTGGTGAAGAAAGGAGTCTGGTTTGGGCGCGGGCAAGAAGATTTTAGGGTTGATAGCGCTGTTGCTGATGGCGGCCCTGTGGGGCAGTTATTTTTATGTGTTCAAAGAGAACCGTAACGGCCAGCTCGGGGATGCGTTCGACAGCTACGCCTGGTGCGGCACGCCGCCGGCCAGCGATAGCGGCGGGCAGGGCAAGGATCAACTGTCGCTGCGCATCACCAACAACGTTCGCGGCGAGTTCATGCTCTCGGGGGCGGTTGTCGTTTCCGAGCGAACCTTTGATCGCTACGATCTGGGCCGCAACGAACTGCGGCTGCGCATGGAGCCGCTACAGTGGTCCTACGGCGTTGCGCCGATTTTCATGGAACAGGTCAAGATCAAACCCCTGAGCCGTAACCTGTCTTCGGTCAACAAAAGTGCCTACGCCGAACTTGAGTCCCGGCCCATCGACGTCCAGGGGCGTGCGACCGACTTTCCGTTCGACACCTACCGCTACGGTTACAAACCGGTGTTGTACTACCTCAAGGGTAACGAGCGCGTCGACCTGCGCTTCAAAAACGTCACCACCAGCATGCAGATGTCCAACACCTTTACGCCGATCCAGAAGTACAACCGTGTCGAGTACATCAACGAGAAAAATTCGCTGATCAGTGAGCAGGAATACAAGCCCTACGGCGCCAACGAATGCGCGTTCAGCGTCGAGCGCAAGGGCTCGTTCAAGGTGATTGTGTTGCTGTTGTTGCTGGTGATGTGCCTGCCGCTGCTGCACGTGTTCTATCGCGACGAGCCGGGCATCGACTTTCTCGCGACGCTGGTGAGTATTGGCGCGATCCGGGTGTTCCTGGTGGGGCCGTTGAACGATTTCCAGTTGTACACCATCGACTTCCTGTTTGGCGCGGTGATCATCCTGGTGGGCACGGTATCGTTGATCAAGGCGATGCGGGCCAATAGCCGGCGGGAGTTGGCAGCGAAAAGCGGGTCTTCGTGGTGATTGCCGCGACCGTGGCGAGAGCTGAAAATTGTGATTTTCGATACAAAAACGCCGGGCATTAGCTATACCTGTAACTCTCGTAGGCAATACCGTTGCCGTCCTTCTGACAGGAGTTAAAGCATGAAGCTTGCGTTAATGATGAGCACACTGTGCATCGCCTCTCTCGGGGTGGCGGGTTGCGCCAGCAAAGTCGTCGAGCCAGACCAGTACTCCGGCTTTCTCAAGGACTACAGCCAGCTCAAGGAAGCCAAGTCGCCATCGGGCGCCGTGGTGATGCGCTGGGTCGATCCCAAGCTCAACGTCAACAAATACACCAGTGCCTACATCGAGCCGACTCAGCTCTATCCCAAACCGCAGCCGACAGCGAAAATCCCTCAGACCACGTTGAACGGCATCACCAGCTACTACGATCAAGCGCTCAAGCGCGAACTGGGTAAATCCCTGCCACTGGCCAGCGGCCCCGGCCCAGGCGTGATCGTGGTACGTGCGGCGATCACCGCCGTCAGCAGCAAGACCGAAAGCCTCAAGCCATATGAAGTGATCCCGATCGCCCTGGTGGCAGCGGCCGTCACCACCGCCAGCGGTGCTCGCGATCAGCAAACCGATCTGGCCACCGAAGCGGTGTTTCTCGACGGCGGCACCAACAAAGTCATCGCCCAGGTGGTGCGCAAGGGCACCGGCAAACCGCTGGAAAACGAAGCTCAGGTGATGAAAGCCGATGACGTGAAAAACGTGATCGATGGCTGGGCTTCGGACATGAATCAGTCGTTTGTAAAATTCAAGTCCAAGTAACGCGGGTTTATTGTTCGCGCAAGATCGTTCCCAGGCATGGGAACGATCAATCCCCTTGGCTATTCCCCCGGGATGTCGGCCGGTATGACAGTGAGCGCAACCGGCGCCGCATGACTTTGCATTGTCTGGGCACCGACACCACAACTGGCGAAAAGCGCCATCAGGCTGAATCCCGCAACGCGAAGCAAACCTTTCATAGACGTTTCCTCATTTTCCGAAGATGACATTCGGTATGGCCTGCATGAAGGCTTTTTTTACTCTAGCAGGTGGTTGTCGCGTCAACGGGTTTGCTTGTTGAATTGAAGGTCCATTCGCGGGCAAGCCGCGCTCCCACAGGTATTGAGTGAGCCTTGGCTGATTTGCCAACCACAATCACCTGTGGGCATGGACTTGCTCGCGAAGAAGGATTGTCAGTCAACATCATTGTTGAATGCTGAGTCGCGTGTAGGTGTGCTTCAGTGCTTCTTCGCCTGTGCCCGCACGCGCTCTTCCTGCTCACGCAGTTCCGGGGTGAACTCGGCACCGAAATCTTCGGCCTCGAACACCTGGCGAATCTCGATCTCGGCCTCTGTACCCGGCATCGGGTTGGGGCAGCGCTTGACCCACTCGATCGCTTCCTCTTTCGACTTCACCTGCCACAGCCAGTAACCGGCGATCAGCTCTTTGGTTTCGGCGAACGGGCCGTCGATCACTGTGCGTTTATCTCCCGAGAAGCGCACACGGGCACCTTTACTGCTGGGCTGCAGGCCATCGCAGTCGATGAGGATGCCGGCCTTGGCCAGTTCCTCGTTGTAATTGCCCATTGCGGTCATCAGTTCTTCGCTGGGCATCACGCCGGCCTCGGAATCGGGGCTGGCTTTTACAATGATCATGAATCGCATGGTCTTGTCTCCGTTGAAGTTGAGTGATTCATTGCATAGTCGAATGGGCGTGACTTGAATCGACAACGCACCTAAACAAAAATTGTCCTTTTCGTTTTAGTCGATGTTGTAGAGAACAGATGTATTTTCGACATCCTCCTCGCGATCAAATATTCCTGTGAGACCCATCCAACGACCAACGGAAGGTGCCCCCCCAGTTCCGCTTCAGGCACTGGATGTTCAACCTGATCCCGTCGAACTGGACGGTGGTGATCCGGGAGGTCGGCGATACGCATTTCATCGATGAAATGCTCAAGGGGCCGTTGCGTGCCTTTCGTCATGAGCATCGGGTGGCGGCGGGAGAGGGCGGTACGCTGTACGCCGACCGCGTGACCTATGCGGCGATTGGCGGTGCTTTGACTGAAGGGCTGCTGGTGAATGCCTGCATGCGGCGGATTTTCGCGGCGCGGCACCGCAATATGCTGCGGTTGCTCGGGTAGTGCACGTGCATCCAGCCCTGTGGAATTGCAGGTTTGCCTCTCCCGCCACTCATGACAATTTGTGTTTTTGCATAGGTCCCCGGCTCATTTCGTGGTTAACTTCGGCCTCGTCAAAATTCTCTACATCAACGTTCAGAAGGACTCCGTTCATGGCTCAAGTCACTCTTAAAGGCAACCCGGTTCAAGTCAACGGCCAACTGCCACAAGCCGGTTCCCAGGCGCCAGCCTTTTCCCTGGTTGCCGGCAATCTGTCCGACGTGACCCTGGCGAGCTTCGCCGGCAAGCGTAAAGTGTTGAACATCTTCCCAAGCGTCGACACCCCGACCTGCGCCACCTCCGTGCGCAAGTTCAATGCCCAGGCCAATGACGTGGCCAACACCGTGGTGCTGTGCATCTCGGCTGACCTGCCGTTCGCCCAAGCCCGCTTCTGCGGTGCCGAAGGCCTGGAAAACGTACAGAACCTGTCGACCCTGCGCGGTGCCGAGTTCAAGGAAAACTACGGCGTGGCCATCGCCGATGGTCCACTCAAAGGCCTGACCGCCCGTGCCGTCGTGGTTCTGGACGAAAACGACAAGGTCCTGCACAGCGAACTGGTCAAGGAAATCGCTGAAGAACCGAACTACGACGCAGCGCTCGCCGTTCTGAAGTAAGCAAAGTTTTACAATTGTTAACGGCCTGGCCCTGTCCAGGCCGTTTTCATTTGTGTCCTAACTTCCTGTTACGTAAGCCAAAGGTAAATTGCCGGTAAAGGCGCTTTGCTTAATACCCGCCAGTGCTTATCGTTCAGCCTCCCGTAGAAAAAAAGCGCACGCGCCCAATGGTTGATCATTCCATGCAATCCTCCGCTTCCCGCAATCCTCGTCGCTGGCTGTTCGGCCTGCTTGTCCTGTTGGTCATCGTCGGCCTGTGCTGGAAGTTCTGGCCCGCTGGCAGCAGCCCGAAGGAGGGCGCAGGGCAGAAAGCCGTTGCCGGGCATACCGGTCGGTCGGGGGGGATGCGTCCGGGATTCGGCGGGGCGACGGGACCGGTTCCGGTGCGCGTGGCGCCGGTGGTCAAAGGCGATTTTCCGCTGTATTACAAGGCGCTGGGCACGGTCACGGCGCTGAACACCATCAATGTGCGCAGCCGCGTCGGTGGCGAACTGGTCAAGGTCTATTTCGAAGAAGGGCAGATGGTCAAGGCGGGTGACCTGCTGGCCGAGATCGATCCACGTCCTTATCAGAATGCCTTGCTCCAGGCCGAAGGCACCTTGCTGCAGAATCAGGCGCAATTGAAAAACGCCCAGGTCGACGTCGAGCGTTATCGTGGCCTGTACCGCGAAGACAGTATCGCCAAGCAAACCCTGGACACCGCCGAAGCGCTGGTCGCCCAGTATCAGGGTACGGTCAAGACCAATCAGGCGGCGGTCAACGACGCCAAGCTCAATCTCGAATTCACCAAGATCCGCGCTCCGATCACCGGGCGTGTGGGTCTGCGGCAGCTGGACGTCGGCAACCTTGTGGCGGCCAACGACACCACGGCGCTGGTGATCATCACCCAGACCCAACCGATCAGCGTGGCCTTTACCTTGCCGGAAAACAGCCTGGACACCGTGCTGACCCGCTATCGCACCGGCGCCAAGCTGCCCGCCGAAGCCTGGGACCGCGGCGACACCCAATTGCAGGCCACCGGCGTGTTGCAGAGCCTCGATAACCAGATCGACGTCACCACCGGCACCCTGAAATTCAAGGCCCGCTACGAGAACCGCGATCAAGCGCTGTTCCCCAATCAGTTCGTCAACGTGCACCTGCTGGCCGATACCCTTAAAGATGTGGTGCTTGCACCCTCGGCGGCGATCCAGTTCGGCACCAACGGCACATTCGTCTATGCGCTGGACGGCGACAAGAAGGTCACCATCCGCCAGTTGAAAGTCGGCGCCAGTGACGGGGAAAACACCGTGATCACCGAAGGCCTGGCCATCGGTGATCGGGTGGTGCTGGAAGGCACCGACCGCCTGAAGGACGGCAGTGAAGTGGAGGTGGTCAACGACAGCAAGGATGTACCGACCACTCCGACCGAACATCTGCAAGGCAAATCGGCGGCGACCCCAGGCGAGCCGGCGGCCACCGACAAGGCGAAAAAGGGCGGCGCATGAACATCTCGCGGCTGTTCATCCTTCGCCCGGTCGCCACGACCCTGAGCATGCTGGCCATTATCCTGGCCGGTGTGATCGCTTATCGGCTGCTGCCGGTGTCGGCATTGCCCCAGGTCGATTACCCGACCATCCGCGTCATGACGCTCTATCCCGGCGCCAGCCCGGATGTCATGACCAGCGCCGTGACTGCGCCGCTGGAGCGTCAGTTCGGCCAGATGCCCGGCCTGACCCAGATGGCTTCGACCAGTTCCGGTGGTGCCTCGGTGCTGACCCTGCGGTTCAGCCTCGACATCAACATGGATGTCGCCGAGCAGCAGGTGCAGGCGGCGATCAACGCCGCGACCAATTTGCTGCCCAAGGATCTGCCCGCACCGCCGGTGTACAACAAGGTCAACCCGGCGGATACCCCGGTGCTGACCCTGGCCATCACTTCCAAAACCATGCTGCTGCCCAAGCTCAATGACTTGGTCGACACCCGTATGGCGCAGAAAATCGCCCAGATCAGCGGCGTCGGCATGGTCAGCATTGCCGGCGGTCAGCGTCAGGCGGTGCGGATCAAGGTCAACCCCGAGGCCCTGGCGGCCAACGGCCTGAACCTGTCGGACGTGCGCACCTTGATCGGTGCCTCCAACGTCAACCAGCCCAAGGGCAATTTCGACGGCCCGACCCGGGTGTCGATGCTCGACGCCAACGACCAGCTGACTTCGCCCAAGGACTACGCCAACCTGATTCTGGCCTATAAAAACGGCGCGCCGTTGCGGCTCAAGGACGTGGCACAAATTGTCGATGGCGCCGAGAACGAACGCCTGGCGGCATGGGCCAATGAAAACCAGGCCGTGCTGCTGAACATCCAGCGTCAGCCCGGCGCCAACGTCATCGAGGTGGTCGACCGGATCAAGGCCTTGCTGCCGAGCATCACCGACAACCTGCCGGCCGGCCTCGACGTCACGGTGCTCACCGATCGCACCCAAACCATCCGCGCCTCGGTCACCGACGTGCAACACGAACTGCTGATCGCCATCGCCCTGGTGGTGATGGTCACGTTCCTGTTCCTGCGGCGAGCCAGTGCCACGATCATTCCGTCGGTGGCGGTGCCGCTGTCGTTGATCGGCACCTTCGGCGTGATGTACCTCGCCGGGTTTTCGGTCAACAACCTGACCCTGATGGCGCTGACTATCGCCACCGGTTTCGTGGTGGACGATGCAATCGTCATGCTGGAGAACATTTCCCGCTTCATCGAAGAGGGCGACAGCCCGCTGCAAGCGGCGCTCAAGGGTGCCAAGCAGATCGGCTTCACCCTGATTTCCCTGACCCTGTCGTTGATCGCGGTGCTGATTCCGCTGCTGTTCATGGCCGACGTGGTGGGGCGTTTGTTCCGCGAGTTCGCGATCACGTTGGCGGTGGCGATCCTGATTTCGCTGGTAGTGTCCCTGACCCTGACGCCGATGATGTGCGCGCGGTTGCTCAAGCGTGAGCCCAAGGAAAAAGATCAGGGCTGGTTCTACCGCTCCAGTGGCGCGACCATCGACTGGATGATCGCCGCCTACGGGCGCAAGTTGCAGTGGGTGCTCAAGCATCAGCCGCTGACCTTGCTGGTGGCCATCGGCACGCTGGCATTGACCGTGTTCCTGTACATGGTGGTGCCCAAGGGTTTCTTCCCGGTGCAGGACACCGGGGTGATCCAGGGGATTTCCGAGGCGCCACAGTCGATTTCCTTCGCGGCGATGAGCGCGCGCCAGCAGGAATTGGCCAAGGTGATCCTGGCTGACCCTGCGGTCGAAAGCCTGTCGTCCTATATTGGCGTCGACGGTGATAACTCGACGCTCAACAGCGGCCGGTTACTGATCAACCTCAAGTCCCACGGCCACCGCAACCTGAGCGCCACCCAAGTCATTGCCCGCTTGCAACCGGAGCTGGACAAGCTGGTCGGCATTCGCCTGTTCATGCAGCCGGTGCAGGACCTGACCATCGAAGATCGGGTCAGCCGTACGCAGTACCAGTTCAGCATGTCGTCGCCGGATGCCGAGTTGCTTAGCCTGTGGAGCGGGCGTCTGGTCGAAGCCCTGGCGCAACGGCCGGAACTGACCGATGTCGCCAGCGATTTGCAGGGCAAGGGTTTGCAGGTTTATCTGGTGATCGACCGCGATGCGGCGTCGCGGGTTGGCGTATCGGTGTCGAACATCACTGACGCGCTCTACGACGCCTTCGGCCAGCGGCAGATTTCCACCATTTACACCCAGGCCAGCCAGTACCGCGTGGTGCTGCAATCGCAGTCCGGCGAGAAGATCGGCCCCGATGCGCTGAACCAGATTCACGTCAAGACCACCGATGGCGGGCAAGTGCGCCTGTCCAGCCTGGCGCATGTCGAGGAGCGTCAGGCGCAGCTGGCGATCACCCACATCGGCCAGTTCCCGGCGGTGATGATGTCGTTCAACCTGGCGCCCGGCGTGGCGCTGGGGCATGCGGTGCAGATCATCGATCAGGTGCAGAAAGACATCGGCATGCCGATTGGCGTGCAGACCCAGTTCCAGGGCGCGGCCGAAGCGTTCCAGGCGTCACTGTCGAGCACTTTGCTGCTGATTCTGGCGGCGGTGGTGACCATGTACATCGTGCTCGGCGTGCTCTACGAGAGCTACATTCACCCGATCACCATCCTCTCGACCTTGCCCTCGGCGGCGGTCGGCGCCTTGCTGGCGCTGCTGTTGAGCGGTAATGACCTGGGGATGATCGCGATCATCGGCATCATCTTGCTGATCGGTATCGTGAAAAAGAACGCGATCATGATGATCGACTTCGCCCTCGAGGCTGAACGTAATCAGGGCATGGACCCGCAGGCTGCGATCTATCAGGCGGCGCTGCTGCGCTTCCGGCCGATTCTGATGACCACCCTGGCGGCGTTGTTCGGCGCGGTGCCGCTGATGCTCGCCACCGGCTCCGGCGCGGAATTGCGCCAGCCGCTGGGTCTGGTAATGGTCGGTGGCTTGTTGGTGAGTCAGGTACTGACGCTGTTCACCACACCCGTTATCTACTTGTACTTCGACCGCCTCGGGCGGCGCTGGGGCCGTAAGACCCAGTCCGTGGACCCGGTAGAGCAGCCATGAACCTGTCCGGACCTTTCATCAAGCGCCCGGTCGCGACGATGTTGCTGAGCCTGGCGATCATGTTGCTGGGCGGCGTGAGCTTCGGCCTGTTGCCGGTATCGCCACTGCCGCAGATGGATTTTCCGGTGATCGTGGTTCAGGCCAGTCTGCCTGGTGCGAGCCCGGAGGTCATGGCCTCAACCGTGGCCACGCCGCTGGAGCGTTCCTTCGGCACCATCGCCGGGGTCAACACCATGAGCAGCCGTTCCAGCCAGGGCTCGACCCGGGTGATTCTGCAGTTCGACCTGGACCGCGACATCAACGGTGCGGCGCGGGAAGTGCAGGCGGCGATCAACGCCTCGCGCAACCTGCTGCCCAGCGGAATGCGCAGCATGCCGACTTACAAGAAGGTCAACCCATCGCAAGCGCCGATCATGGTGCTGTCGCTGACCTCGGATGTGCTGGAAAAAGGCCAGCTCTACGACTTGGCCTCGACCATTCTGTCCCAGAGCCTGTCTCAGGTGCAGGGCGTAGGTGAAGTGCAGATCGGCGGCAGTTCGTTGCCGGCGGTGCGCATCGAACTCGAACCCCAGGCGCTCAACCAGTACGGCGTGGCACTGGACGATGTGCGCACCACCATCGCCAACGCCAACGTGCGCCGGCCCAAGGGCTCGGTCGAAGACGGCCAGCGGCTGTGGCAGGTCCAGGCCAACGATCAGCTGGAAAAGGCCAAGGATTACGAGTCGCTGATCATTCACTACGCGGACGGCGCAGCCTTGCGCCTGAAGGATGTGGCCAAGGTCAGCGACAGCGTCGAGGACCGCTACAACAGCGGGTTCTTCAATGACGACGCAGCAGTGTTGCTGGTAATCAACCGCCAGGCCGGCGCCAACATCATCGAGACGGTCAACGAGATCAAGGCGCAGTTGCCGGCATTGCAGGCGGTGCTGCCGGCCAGCGTCAAGCTGAACCTGGCGATGGACCGTTCGCCGGTGATCAAGGCCACCCTGCACGAAGCGGAAATGACCCTGTTGATTGCCGTGGCGCTGGTGATTCTGGTGGTGTTCCTGTTCCTCGGTAATTTTCGCGCCTCGCTGATTCCAACCCTGGCGGTGCCGGTGTCACTGGTGGGCACGTTTGCCGTGATGTACCTCTACGGCTTCTCCCTGAACAACCTGTCGCTGATGGCGCTGATTCTGGCCACCGGGCTGGTGGTGGACGATGCCATCGTGGTGCTGGAGAACATTTCCCGGCACATCGACAAGGGCGTACCGCCGATGAAGGCCGCGTACCTCGGGGCGCAGGAAGTCGGCTTCACGCTGCTGTCGATGAACGTCTCGCTGGTGGCGGTGTTCCTGTCGATCCTGTTCATGGGCGGGATCATCGAAAGCCTGTTCCGCGAGTTTTCCATCACCCTGGCGGCGGCCATCGTGGTGTCGCTGCTGGTGTCGCTGACGCTGACGCCAATGCTTTGTGCGCGCTGGCTGAAGCCGCATACGCCGGGGCAGGAAAACCGTTTGCAACGCTGGAGCCAGCGGGCCAATGAGTGGATGGTCGGCAAATACGCCACCAGCCTCGACTGGGTGCTGCGTCATCGCCGACTGACCTTGCTCAGTCTGTTCGTGACGATTGGCGTAAACATTGCGCTGTATGTTGTTGTTCCTAAAACCTTTCTTCCCCAGCAAGACACCGGCCAGCTGATCGGTTTCGTGCGTGGCGATAATGGCCTGTCGTTCAGCGTGATGCAGCCGAAGATGGAAACCTTCCGCCGCGCCGTGCTCAAGGACGACGCGGTGCAAAGCGTTGCAGGGTTCATCGGTGGCAACAATGGCACCAATAACGCGTTCATGCTGGTGCGGCTCAAGCCGATCAAGGAACGCAACCTGTCCGCGCAGAAAGTCATCGAGCGTTTGCGCAAGGAAATGCCCAAGGTGCCCGGTGCGCAACTGATGCTGATGGCCGACCAGGACCTGCAATTCGGCGGCGGTCGCGAGCAGACCACCTCGCAGTATTCCTACATCCTGCAAAGTGGCGATCTCGGTGCGTTACGCGAGTGGTATCCGAAAGTCGTTGCCGCCTTCAAGGCCCTGCCTGAGCTGACGGCGATTGACGCCCGTGAAGGCCGTGGCGCCCAGCAAGTGACGCTGATCGTCGATCGCGATCAGGCCAAGCGGCTGGGCGTGGACATGAACATGGTCACGGCGGTGCTGAACAACGCCTATAGCCAGCGGCAGATTTCGACGATCTACGACAGCCTCAACCAGTATCAGGTGGTGATGGAGGTCAATCCGAAATACGCCCAGGACCCGGTCACCCTGAACCAGGTCAAAGTGATCACTGCCGACGGCGCGCGAATTCCGTTGTCGACCATCGCCCACTATGAGAGCAGCCTGGAAAACGACCGGGTCAGCCACGAAGGCCAGTTCGCTTCGGAAAGCATCGCCTTCGACATGGCCGAAGGGGTGACGGTGGAGCAGGGCTCGGCGGCCATCGAGCGGGCGATTGCCAAACTCGGCCTGCCGGAAGACGTGATCGCGAAAATGGCCGGCACCGCCGACGCCTTCGCCGCCGCACAGAAGAGCCAGCCGTGGATGATTCTCGGCGCGCTGGTCGCGGTGTATCTGGTGCTGGGTGTGCTGTATGAAAGCTACATTCATCCGCTGACCATTCTTTCGACCTTGCCATCGGCCGGGGTCGGCGCGCTGCTGTCGATCTATGTGCTGGGCGGTGAGTTCAGCCTGATCTCCTTGTTGGGGCTGTTCCTGTTGATTGGTGTGGTGAAGAAAAACGCCATTCTGATGATCGACCTGGCGCTGCAACTGGAACGGCACCAAGGCCTGGAGCCGCTGGAATCGATCCGCAGTGCCTGCCTGCAACGGCTGCGACCGATTCTGATGACCACCCTGGCGGCGATCCTCGGTGCCTTGCCGCTGCTGCTGAGCCGCGCCGAAGGGGCGGAAATGCGTCAGCCGCTGGGCCTGACCATCATCGGCGGGCTGGTCTTCAGCCAGGTGCTGACCCTTTACACCACCCCGGTGGTTTACCTCTATCTCGACAAACTGCGCCATCGTTTCAACCGCTGGCGTGGGGTGCGTACCGATGCTGCTCTGGAAACTCCGCTATGACTGACCGTTCGCTTCTCAACCTGGCTGCACCGCTGATCACGGCCCGAGGCTCGCGTTTGCTGAGCCTGTCGCTGTGCGTGGCAATGCTCAGTGCCTGCGCCATCGGCCCGGATTACCAGCGCCCGCCAGCCGCCGCACCTGCGCAGTACAAAGAGGCGGCCGGCTGGCGTCAGGCCAACCCCAGCGATTCGTTGGCGCGTGGTGCCTGGTGGGAGCTGTATGGCGATCAGCAGCTCAACGGCCTGATCGAAAAGCTCAACAGCGCCAATCAGACCGTTGCCCAGTCCGAGGCCCAGTACCGTCAGGCCCAGGCCTTGGTGCGCAGTGCCCGTGGGGCGTTTTTTCCGACGGTGGACCTGACCGTCAGCAAGAACCGCTCCAGCCAGGGCACTGGCAGCAGCAGTTCGAGCCTGAGCAGTTCGTCCAGCGGTATCCGTGACACTTACTCGGCACAGGCCGGGGTCAGTTGGGAAGCCGATATCTGGGGCAAATTGCGTCGAGGCCTGGAAGCCGACACGGCCAACGCCCAGGCGAGTTTTGCCGACCTGGCGGCGATGCGCCTGAGCCAGCAATCGGAGCTGGTGCAGAACTACCTGCAATTGCGGGTGATCGATGAGCAGAAACGCCTGCTCGAAGCGACAGTCGAGGCCTATCAGCGCTCGCTGAAAATGACCGAAAACCAGTACCGCGCCGGAGTTTCCGGCAAGGATGCGGTGGCCCAGGCCACCACTCAGCTCAAAACCACCCAGGCGGAGATGGTCGACCTGATCTGGCAGCGCGCGCAGTTCGAGAACGCCATCGCCGTGCTGATCGGCCTGCCACCGGCCGAATTCAGCCTGGCCGAAACCAAAGACATCCCGGCGTTGCCCCAAGTGCCGCTGAGCCTGCCTTCACAGTTGCTGGAACGCCGTCCGGACATCGCCTCCGCCGAACGCTCGGTGATGGCCGCCAACGCCAACATCGGCGTGGCGAAGGCGGCCTACTACCCGGACCTGACCCTGAGCATGAACGGCGGCTATAGCAGTAGCACTTACGCCAATTGGATCAGCCTGCCGAACCGTTTCTGGTCGGTCGGCCCACAGCTGGCCATGACCCTGTTCGACGGTGGCCAGCGCTCGGCGGAAGTCGATCGCAGTGAAGCGGCCTACGACGAGACTGTCGCCAAATACCGCCAGACCGTGCTCGATGGTTTTCGCGAGGTAGAAAATTACCTGGTGCAGCTCAAGGTGCTGGAAGACGAAGCGGTCGTGCGCCAGGAAGCTCTGGATGCGGCGCGCGAATCCCTTCGCTTGACCCAGAATCAGTACAAGGCCGGGTTGATTGCCTATCTGGATGTGGTGGTGGTTCAGGCCACGGCGCTGAGTAACGAGCGCAACGTGTTGAGCTTGCTGCAGAGCCGGCTGATTGCCAGCGTGCAGTTGATTGCCGCGCTGGGCGGTGGGTGGGATGGGCAGCTTCAGGTGAGTGACAAGCAATAACCCCATCCTGTGTGGCGAGGGAGTTTGCTCCCGCTCGGCTGCGAACCACTCGCAAACCGATTGATGCGTTTTGACTGAATGTACGCGTGAGCATCTTTGGGACGGCTTCGCCGTCCAGCGGGAGCAAGCTCCCTCGCCACAATGATCTTGATGGCTTTTTGATTACTTTGTGAGTGCGTTCGTCCGCGGAATCAGTACAATCGCCGGCTTTGCTCCCCCGAGAACAAACACAGTATGGCGGGGGCTGTTGCGAGAAATCCCATGCTCATTGGTAGTTATTCCCTTACGCTGGTTTTCATATCGCTGTGCGTGGCGATACTGGCCTCTTATACCGCGCTTGACCTCACCGGACGCATCGCCACGGCCAAGGGCCGAGCGGTGCATTTATGGACGGCGGGCGGCGCTTTTGCGATGGGCATCGGCGTGTGGTCGATGCATTTCATCGGCATGCTTGCGTTCACATTGCCGATCGACCTGGGCTACGACACCACCCTCACGGCACTGTCGCTGTTGATCGCGGTGCTGTCTTGCGGCTTTGCCCTTTGGCTGGTCAGTCAGCCACGGCTGCCGGCCTGGCAACTGGCGTTCGGCGCGCTGGTCATGGGCGCGGGTATCAGCGCCATGCATTACACCGGCATGGCCGCCATGCGCATGCAGCCGGGCATCGATTACGACCCGACTCTGTTTGGCGCGTCGCTGCTGATTGCCGTCGGCGCGTCGGGCGCGGCGTTATGGATCGCTTTCCGCCTGCGCCAGCACACGCCGCATGTTCGCCTGTTTCGTGCAGGTGCTGCAGTCATCATGGGCATTGCCATCGTCGGCATGCACTACACCGGCATGGCCGCGGCGCGCTTTGCCGACGGCAGTTTCTGTGGTGCGGCGGTCAGCGGCTTGAACGGCAAGGGGCTGGACAGCCTGGTGCTGATCACCACCTTGGCGATATTGAGCATCGCCTTGCTGACGTCGATCCTCGATGCCCGCCTGGAGGCTCGCACCGCGGACCTCGCCCACTCGCTGACCGTGGCCAACCGTGAACTCACTCAACTGGCCTTGCACGACACCCTGACCGGTTTGCCCAACCGCATGTTGCTGGCCGACCGTATCGATCAGGCCATATCGAAAGTGCAGGAGCAGGGCAGCTGTTTTGCGTTGATGTTCATTGATCTGGACGGCTTCAAACCGGTCAACGATGCGTTCGGCCATCACATGGGCGACCAGCTGTTGCGTGAAGTTGCACTGCGCCTGCGCGAAGACCTGCGTAGCCAGGACACCCTGGCGCGGATCGGCGGCGACGAGTTCGTGTTGCTGGTGCGCCTGAACGAGCCGAACGATGCGCTGAGCCTGGCGGAGCGTCAGGTCGGGTTGATTGCGCGCTCGTTCCGGGTCGCCGAACATGACTTGCAGATTTCCGCCAGTGTCGGCATCGCGCTCTATCCGGGCAACGGTCAGACGGCCGATGAGTTGCTGATGAACGCCGATGCCGCGATGTACCACGCCAAAGGCGCCGGGAAAAACGGTCATCGCTTCTTCGACGCCTCGATGAACAGCAACGCGCGCAAACAGCTGCAATTGCTCCAGGACTTGCGCAGTGCCGTCGATCAGCAACAGTTCAAACTTTATTACCAGCCCAAATTCGACGCCGGTCATGGCCGGCCAGTGGGCGCCGAGGCGTTGCTGCGCTGGGAGCATCCGACCCTGGGCCTGCTGCAGCCGGACACGTTTATTGACCTTGCGGAGAAGACCGGGCTGATCATTCCGATTGGCGAGTGGGTGCTCAACGAGGCCTGCCGGCAGATGCGCGAGTGGTACGTGCTCGGTTACACCGATTGGCGTATCGCGGTGAACCTCTCGGCCTTGCAATTCTGCCACGCGGGGCTGGTGCAGAGCGTTGCCAAGGCCCTGGCCACCCATCATCTGCCGGCCAACAGCCTGACCCTGGAAATCACCGAAACCACCGCCATGAGCGACGCCGATGCGAGCATGACGGTGTTGCAGGAGCTGTCGGAAATGGGCGTCGATCTGTCCATCGATGACTTCGGTACCGGCTATTCGAGCTTGATGTACCTCAAGCGCCTGCCGGCCAATGAACTGAAGATCGACCGGGGTTTCGTCCGCGATCTGGAGCACGACAGCGACGACGCGGCCATTGTCTCGGCCATCGTCGCCCTCGGCCAGGCGCTGGGCCTGCGGATCGTCGCCGAAGGGGTGGAAACCGGCGTCCAGCAAGACTTCCTGACCCAGCTGGGCTGTGACTCGTTGCAGGGCTACCTGCTCGGGCATCCGCTGCCGGCCGATCGCTTCATGGTCGACATTCACCGAGCGGAGCAATCGGCAACGGGCTGATTGATCCCTGTGGTGAGGAGAGCTTGCCTGTGGTGAGGGGGCTTGCCCCCGTTGGACCGCGAAGCGGTCCCTCTTCGATTTTTCATGTTCACCGAGTTGCCTGAATTTACGACTGCTTCGCAGCCGAACGGGGGCAAGCCCCCTCACCACAGCAAGCTCCCTCGCCACAGGTTTGTCATCACAGGGTTGATGCAGGTCCATGCAAAACCGCGCAATGGCGGTTATTCTTGGCCCCGACTGCTTACGCTAGGAACGGGGGAAAGCCAGCATGGACAAAGTCATCGTCATCACCGGCGGCAGCCGTGGAATCGGCGCCGCCACGGCCCTGTTGGCCGCCGAACAAGGTTATCGGATCTGCATCAATTATCAGTCCGACGAACAGGCGGCGCTCAGTGTGCTGGAGCAAGTCCGCGCACGCGGTGCCCAAGCCATCGCCGTGCGTGCCGACGTCAGCATCGAAGACGAAGTGATCGCTCTGTTTCATCGGGTGGACACCGAACTGGGTCGGGTCACCGCGCTGGTGAACAACGCCGGCACCGTCGGGCAAAAGTCGCGGATCGACGAAATGTCGGAATTCCGCATTCTGAAAATCCTCAAGACCAACGTCCTGGCGCCGATCCTCTGCGCCAAACACGCGATTTTGCGCATGTCGCCCAAACACGGCGGGCAGGGCGGCAGCATCGTCAACGTCTCCTCGGTCGCCTCGCGTTTGGGTTCACCCAACGAGTACGTGGATTACGCCGCGTCCAAGGGGGCGCTGGACACCTTCACCATCGGCCTGTCCAAGGAAGTGGCGGGCGAGGGGATTCGCGTCAATGCGGTGCGTCCGGGTTACATCTACACCGATTTCCATGCATTGAGCGGCGATCCGGACCGGGTCAGCAAACTTGAGTCGGCGATTCCGATGGCACGCGGTGGGCGGCCGGATGAAGTGGCGGAGGCGATTGTGTGGTTGTTGTCGGATAAGGCGTCGTATGCGACCGGGACTTTCGTCGATCTTGGTGGTGGGCGGTAAAGATCAGAAGCAAGATCAAAAGATCGCAGCCTTCGGCAGCTCCCACGCGCCTGTGGGCGCCGCGATCTTTTGCTGTTAAAAGGACCTGACAATCCGCCCCAACGTCTCCATCGCCTTCTCCGAATCCTCGGTCCACGGGCTGCCATAATTCAACCGAATACAATTCCTGAACCGCTGGGTCGGTGAAAAAATCGGCCCCGGTGCAATGCTGATCCCCTGCGCCAATGCCATCTGAAACAACTTCAACGAATCCATCTGCGGTGGCAGTTCCAGCCACAGGAAGTAACCGCCGGCCGGTTGGCTGACGCGGGTCTGGGCCGGGAAGTAGCGGGCGATGGCGGCGAGCATGGCACTTTGCTGTTCTTCCAGGGCGTAACGCAGTTTGCGCAGGTGCCGGTCGTAGCCGCCGTGTTGCAGGTAATCGGCGATGGCGGCCTGGGCGGGCATTGAAGCGCACAGCGAGGTCATGAGTTTCAGCCGTTCGATTTTCTGCGCATAGCGCCCGGCGGCGACCCAGCCGATGCGGTAGCCGGGGGCCAGGCTCTTGGCGAACGAACCGCAATGCATCACCAGCCCTTCGGTGTCGAACGCCTTGGCCGGTTTTGGCGCCTGTTGGCCGTAATAGAGCTCGGCGTAGACGTCATCCTCGATCAGCGGCACCTGATGGCTGCGCAACAACTCCACCAGTTCCTGTTTCTTCGCCTCGGGCATGGTCGCGCCCATGGGGTTCTGGAAACTGGTCATGCACCAACAGGCCTTGATCGGGTGCCGTTCCAGGGTCTGGGCGAGTACGCCGAGGTCGATGCCGTCTCGCGGGTGGACGGGGATTTCCACGGCTTTGAGCTTCAGCCGTTCCAGCACTTGCAGGCTGGCGTAAAACGCCGGGGCTTCGATGGCCACCAGATCGCCAGGCTCGGTGACGGCTTGCAGGCACAGGTTCAGCGCTTCCAGCGCACCGTTGGTGATCAGCAGTTCCTCCATCGGCAGCATCAGCCCGCCGACCATGTAGCGCAGGGCGATTTGCCGACGCAGTTGCGGGTTGCCCGGCGACATGTCGGTGACCACCATGCGCGGGTCCATCTCCCGGGAAGCACTGGCCAGCGAGCGGGACAAGCGCTGCAGCGGGAATAGCGTGGGGCTGGGGAAGGCCGAGCCGAAGGGCACGGTGGTGGGGTCCTTGATCGAGTCCAGCACTGAGAACACCAGTTCGCTGACGTCGACTTCGGTGGACTCGTTGACCTGGCTGCTGATCACCGGCTCCGAGAACGGGCTTGGTGCATGCGCATTGACGAAGTAGCCGGAACGCGGTCGCGCGCGGATCAGGCCGCGACGTTCGAGCAGGTAATAGGCCTGGAACACCGTGGACGGGCTGACGCCGTAGGTCTGGCTGGCGTAGCGCACCGACGGCACCCGATGGCCGGGGCCAAGAACGCCGGAGCGGATCAGTTCAGCGATGTCGTCGGCGAATTTTTCGTAGCGTTTCATCGAGTGCCCGATTTGGAGTTATTCATGTAGTGCGCTGTTGTGGCGAGGGAGCTTGCTCCCGCTCGGCTGCGTAGCAGTCGTAGATTTTCAGGGGCGCTTCGCACCCCAGCGGGAGCAAGCTCCCTCGCCACAGGGGACCGCATCCGACAAAGGATTGCATCTTAAAGGCTCAGCGGTTCATCGGTGCAACAAAGCGGCTCTTGGCCACGCTATAGATGTCCGGCTCATCGCTGTCGACAATCTTGAAGCTGATTGTCTGCGAGCTGCTGCTCGGCCGTTCCGTGGTCATCGCCACCGACACCGGTACATCGACTATTTCACCGGGGGCCAGGCTCAGTTCGGTCTTGCCTTGCAACTGGAAGCCGTCGTCGTCGACCAGTGTCAGACGGTACTCCTGACGTTGCTGGGTCTTGTTGATGACCTTCAGGCTGTAGATGTTTTCGATCTGACCTTCACTGTTCTCGCGGAACAGGCCACGGTCCTTGCTCACGTCCAGCGACACCATCGGCCGCTCCACCAAGGCCAGGGCGAAGGCGCCGATCATCACCAGCAGCACCGCGGTGTAACCGATCAGGCGCGGGCGCAGCAGGTGGGTCTTGCCACCCTGCAATTGATGCTCCGAGGTGTAGCTGATCAGCCCTCGGGCGTAGCCCATTTTGTCCATGATCGAATCGCAGGCGTCGATGCACGCGGCGCAACCGATGCATTCCATCTGCAAGCCATCGCGGATGTCGATGCCGGTCGGGCAAACCTGGACGCACACCTGACAGTCGATGCAATCGCCCAGTCCGACCTCGGCGGGTTTCACTTCACGTTTGCGCGGGCCACGGTTTTCGCCGCGAGCCACGTCGTAGGAAATGGTCAGGGTGTCCTTGTCGAACATCACGCTCTGGAACCGTGCGTATGGACACATGTGCATGCACACGGCTTCACGTAGCCAGCCGGCGTTGATGTAAGTGGCTCCGGTGAAAAACAGCACCCAGAACAGGCTGACACCGCCGATTTGCAAAGTCAGCAGCTCTTCGGCCAGGGGCCGGATCGGTGTGAAGTAGCCGACAAAGGTCAGGCCGGTGAGCAGGCTGATCGCCAGCCACAAGGTGTGTTTGGCCGAGCGACGGAGCAGTTTGTTCAGGCCCCAGGGCGCGGCTTGCAGCTTGATCCGCTGGTTGCGCTCGCCTTCGGTGATCTTCTCGCACCACATGAAGATCCAGGTCCAGGAGCTCTGCGGGCAGGTGTAACCGCACCAGACCCGGCCTGCGAACACGGTGATCGCAAACAAACCGAAGGCGGCGATGATCAGCAGCGCCGACAGCAGGATGAAGTCCTGCGGCCAGAAGGTCGCGCCGAAGATGTGGAATTTGCTTTCGGACAGATCCCAGAGCACCGCCTGGCGGCCGCCCCAGTTCAGCCACACCGTGCCGAAGAACAGTAGAAACAGAAACCCCGCGCCGCTCATGCGCAGGGTGCGGAACAGGCCGGTGAAGCTGCGGGTGTGGATCAGGTTGTCGCTGGACTTGGCCTTCATCTTTGGGCGCGAAGGCTCAATGTTTTTTATAAATGAGGCAGGTTCAACGGTTCGGACGGGGATTCTATCGCTCATGGTCTTTCGCTCATCAGCCTCCATCAGGCCTGAGCACTATGACCAGCGATCTGTTTGCATAACAGACTCAGCTAACGCAATAAAAAGCGGATCAGATGGGCTGCCCACACCCGCCTGCGACAACTTGATGCACCCGCAAGGGCGGGCTGCAAGTACCTAGGTCAGGCGCTGGTGGGGTGTGTTGATGCCGGTCAGTCAAATCACCGAATCACTGTTCGTGGCCTTCAAATGCCGGCGACCGTCCACGGCGCCTGCTACGGTCAATGCGTCGGCTTCTGCTTCGGTGATGTAGAAGCGCTGGCCGTCGAGTTCCATTGCCGACATGGATTTTTCCTCGTCAGTGATTATGGTGATATCAGGGCAAAGGCGAATTTCTTCGCCGTTTTCGGTGATGAAGAAGCAGGTCTGGTTGTCGATGCGCACGGTCATGGAGGAGGCCTTTTTGCGGATTCGTTAAGTGTTAGGGCGCATTTGCCGGTGATTGTTCTGTGCAACCGATAGATGGCGTGAGTCGTGCTTAAGTTGGTTGACCCGTGCCCGGGGGATTGATTCCTCGAAGGACCTGGCAAATCCCTCTGAACTTTGCCGGCGCCTGTGGCTCGGAACTTATGTGTGTTCATACCCTTGAGTTCATCTCGGGGCAGATCGCTTCGTGTGAGTGATGACCAGGCACAAGAGCGTCCTTGGGGCGTAAGGAGAGATGCTCGATGACCGCTGAAAAACCCACAGAACTGAGCTACAACCCGCATATACCGCTGTCCCAGGCGTTGCTGCTGCCGCGTATCGTGATCGAAAACACCATGCCGACCCTCGACGGCGGGCAATTTGCCGTTAAAGCCGTGGTCGATCAGGACGTGGTGGTGACCAGCAAAGTGTTTGCCGACGGTCATGACAAACTGGCCGTGCGCATCCGTTGGCGTGCCGAAGGCGACGACACCTGGCAGAGCGAGGTGATGGCCGAGTTGGGCAATAACGGCTGGCAGGGCCAGTTCCGTGTCAAGAAGCAGGGCCGCTATGCGTTCTGTATCGAAGCCTGGATCGATCAGTACGCCAGTTTTTGTTATGAGCTGAAAAAGAAGCACGGGGCCTGCATGTCGGTCAGCCTGGAATTGCAGGAAGGGCGCCTGCACGTCAAGCAGGCAGCGGAACGCAGTGAAGGCCTCCTCAGCGAGCAGCTGGCGGCGTTGCACCATGAGTTGTCCGGTCTGCTCGAAACCGAGCAGGTTGCCTTGTTTCTGCACCAACGCAGCGCGGACTTGATGGCCCAGGCCGATCATCGTCCCTTCGTGAGTCTGAGTCCTGAATTTCCGGTGGACGTGGAGCGGGAGTTGGCGCAGTTCGCCAGTTGGTATGAATTGTTCCCACGCTCGATCACGGATGATCCGGCCCGTCATGGCACCTTTAATGACGTGCATACGCGGCTGGCGATGATTCAGGACATGGGCTTCGACGTGCTGTACTTCACGCCGATCCACCCGATCGGCCGCAGCTATCGAAAAGGCCCGAACAACTCGTTGACCGCCGGCCCCGACGACCCGGGCAGTCCTTACGCCATCGGCAGCGAAGAAGGCGGGCATGAGGCGATTCACTCGGAACTGGGCAGCCGCGAAGACTTTCGCCGGCTCGTCGCGGCGGCCGCCGAACATGGGCTGGAAGTGGCCCTCGACTTTGCGATTCAGTGTTCCCAGGATCACCCTTGGCTCAAAGAGCATCCGGGCTGGTTCAACTGGCGCCCGGATGGCACGATCAAATACGCCGAGAACCCGCCGAAGAAATATCAGGACATCGTCAACGTCGATTTCTATGCCGTGGATGCGATTCCCAGCCTGTGGGTTGAATTGCGCGACATCGTGGTGGGCTGGGTCGAAGAGGGCGTGAAGCTGTTTCGCGTTGATAACCCCCACACCAAACCGTTGCCGTTCTGGCAGTGGTTGATCGCCGATGTGCGGGCGCTGTACCCCGAGGTGATTTTTCTGGCGGAAGCCTTTACCACGCCGGCGATGATGGCGCGCCTGGGCAAGGTCGGTTACTCCCAGAGCTACACCTATTTCACCTGGCGCAACACCAAGACCGAACTGGCGACTTATTTCACCGAACTCAACGAGTCGCCATGGCGTGAATGCTACCGGCCGAATTTTTTCGTCAATACGCCGGACATCAACCCGGCATTCCTGCATGACTCCGGGCGCCCCGGTTTTCTGATTCGCGCGGCGCTTGCGACCATGGGTTCCGGGTTATGGGGCATGTATTCGGGCTTCGAGCTGTGTGAAGCGGCGCCGGTGCCGGGCAAGGAGGAGTACCTCAATTCCGAGAAGTACGAGATCCGCCCGCGGGACTTCAACGCGCCGGGCAACATCATTGCCGAAATCGCCCAGCTCAACCGCATCCGCCGGCAGAACCCGGCGCTGCACACGCATCTGGGCCTGAAGGTCTACAACGCCTGGAACGACAACATTCTGTATTTCGGCAAGCGCAGTGAGGATGGCAGCAATTTCATTCTGGTGGCCGTCAGCCTCGATCCGAATAACGCCCAGGAAGCGAATTTTGAATTGCCGCTGTGGGAAATGGGCCTGCCCGACGATGCCAGCACCCAAGGCGAAGACTTGATGAACGGTCACCGCTGGACCTGGCACGGCAAGTACCAGTTCATGCGGATCGAACCGTGGCATCTGCCGTTCGGGATTTGGCGGATTACCGCTTCTTGACTGTGGCGAGGGGGCTTTTGTGGCGAGGGAGCTTGCTCCCGCTGGGTCGCGCAGCGGCCCCAGACAATATGTCAGTCACACCTCATTTGCAGGTTTTACGACTGCTTCGCAGCCGAGCGGGAGCAAGCTCCCTCGCCACAGGTCCGGCGGTTTTATTCGAATTAAACAGGAGTTTCAAATGGCGAAGAAACCCAGGTCAGCCACCTTCATCAAAGACCCGCTCTGGTACAAGGATGCGGTGATATACCAGGTTCACGTTAAGTCTTTTTTCGACTCCAACAATGACGGGATCGGCGACTTTCCCGGCCTTATCGCCAAGCTCGATTACATTGCCGATCTGGGCGTCAACACCATCTGGCTGTTGCCGTTCTACCCCTCGCCACGACGCGACGATGGCTACGACATCGCCGAGTACCGTGGCGTGCACCCCGACTACGGCACCCTGGCCGATGCCAAGCGTTTCATTGCCGAGGCCCACGAACGCGGCCTGCGGGTGATCACTGAACTGGTCATCAACCATACCTCGGACCAGCACCCGTGGTTCCAGCGCGCGCGCAAGGCCAAGCCCGGCTCGGCGGCCCGCGACTTCTATGTCTGGTCCGATAACGATCAGAAATACGACGGCACCCGCATCATCTTTCTCGACACCGAAAAGTCCAACTGGACCTGGGACCCGGTGGCCGGTCAGTACTTCTGGCACCGCTTCTATTCCCACCAGCCGGACCTGAATTTCGACAACCCGCAAGTGATGAAAGCGGTGCTGTCGGTGATGCGCTACTGGCTCGACATGGGCATCGACGGCCTGCGGCTGGACGCGATCCCGTACCTGATCGAGCGCGACGGCACCAACAACGAAAACCTCCCCGAGACCCACGACGTCCTCAAGCAGATCCGCGCCGAGATCGACGCCAATTACCCCGATCGCATGCTGCTGGCAGAGGCCAATCAGTGGCCGGAAGACACTCAGCTGTATTTTGGTAACACCGACGCCAAAGGCCAGAACGGCGACGAATGCCACATGGCGTTTCACTTCCCGCTGATGCCGCGCATGTACATGGCGCTGGCCCAGGAAGATCGTTTCCCGATTACCGACATTCTGCGCCAGACTCCGGAAATCCCTGCCAACTGCCAGTGGGCGATTTTCCTGCGCAACCACGATGAGTTGACCCTGGAAATGGTCACCGACAAGGAGCGCGATTACCTGTGGAACTACTACGCGGCCGACCGTCGGGCGCGGATCAACCTGGGGATTCGTCGGCGTCTGGCGCCGTTGATGGAGCGTGATCGTCGTCGCGTGGAGCTGCTCAACAGTCTGTTGCTGTCGATGCCCGGCACGCCGACCCTGTATTACGGCGATGAAATCGGCATGGGTGACAACATCTACCTCGGCGACCGCGACGGTGTGCGCACGCCGATGCAATGGTCAATCGACCGTAACGGCGGCTTCTCCCGCGCCGACCCGGCCAGTCTGGTGTTGCCGCCGATCATGGACCCGCAGTATGGCTATCTGTCGGTCAACGTCGAAACCCAGGCCGGCGACCCTCATTCATTGTTGAACTGGACCCGGCGCATGCTCGCGATACGCAAGCAGTCCAAGGCCTTCGGTCGCGGCACGCTGAAGATGCTGTCGCCGAGCAATCGCCGGATCCTGGCTTACACCCGTGAATTCACCGGCGCGGACGGCAAGCACGAGATCATTCTGTGCGTGGCCAACGTGTCCCGCAGCGCGCAAGCGGCGGAGCTGGATTTGTCGGCGTATGTCGGCATGGTTCCGGTGGAGATGCTCGGCGGCAACGCGTTCCCGCCCATCGGTCAGTTGAATTTCCTGCTGACGCTGGCGCCTTACGGCTTCTATTGGTTCGGCCTGGCAGCGGAGAACCAGATGCCGAGCTGGCACGTGGAGCCGGCGCAAAGCCTGCCGGACTTCACCACGCTGGTGCTGAAGCAGCGCATGGAAGAGCTGCTCGAAGCGCCGTCTCGGCAGTCACTGGAGCAGGGCATTTTGCCGAGCTGGTTGCAGAATCGCCGCTGGTTCGCCGGCAAGGACGGCACCATCGACAGCGTCAACCTCGCTTACGGCGTGCGCTTCGGCGACCCGCAGCATCCGGTGCTGTTGAGTGAAATCGACGTCACCAGCGCTGGCCAGACCAGCCGCTATCAATTGCCATTCGGCTTTATTTCCGAGGAACAGGTCGGCGCCGCGTTGCCGCAGCAATTGGCGCTGGCCAGGGTCCGTCGCGGTCGCCAGGTCGGCCTGATCACCGACGCCTTCAGCCTCGACAGCTTTGTTCATGCAGTGTTGCAGGGCATGCAGGCCAGTACGGTGTTGCCCTCGGACGGTGGCGAGATCCGTTTCGAGCCTACTGATGAATTGGCCAAACTGGGGCTGAGTGCCGAGTCGCAGGTGCGTTACCTGTCTGCCGAGCAATCCAACAGTTCGGTGGTGATCGGCGCCAGCCTGGTGCTGAAGCTAATCCGCAAGGTCGCGTCAGGGGTGCACCCGGAACTGGAAATGAGCGCGTACCTGACCCATGCCGGTTTCAAAAATATTTCGCCGCTGTTGGGAGCGGTGATTCGTCGCGATGCGGCGGGCGAGGACACGCTGTTGATGATCGCCCAAGGTTACTTGAGCAATCAGGGCGACGCGTGGGAATGGACCCAGAACAACCTCGAACGGGCGCTTCGCGACGAACTCGCCGATGCCGTGTCCGAGCAGGAGCAGCACTACAACGCCCTCGGCGAGCTGAAGGATTTTGCCGGCATGCTCGGCCAGCGCCTGGGGGAGATGCATCAGGTACTGGCGACCCCGAGCGCCAACCCGGACTTTGCCCCACACATCATGAGTCAGAAAGATGCCCTGGCCTCGGCCAAGGACGTGGCGGCGCAGCTGGAGCATGCACTGAAGCTGCTCAAGCAACATCAAACCGAACTGAGCGCGGCGGACCAGACATTGGTCAGCCGCTTGCTGGACAACAAGAAAGCCATCCTCGGACATATCCAGGAGCTGGGCAAAAAGGCCGCTGGCGGCTTGCGTATCCGCGTCCATGGTGACTTGCACCTGGGGCAAGTGCTGGTGATCAAGGGTGATGCTTATCTGATCGATTTTGAGGGTGAACCCGCGCGGCCGCTGCATGAGCGCCGTGGCAAACACAGCCCCTATAAAGACGTCAGCGGCGTGTTGCGCTCCTTCGATTATGCCGCGGCGATGGCGATCAACGTGCACAACGTCGATAACACGGCGGATGCTCAGGCAGCGCGTCAAAGGGTTGCCGAGCGTTATTTAAGAGAGGCGCGACAATCATTTGTCGACGCTTATCGGCTGGCGGCAGCTAGTCTTGCTCATGCATGGCAAGATCCTGAAGGCGAGGATGCTGCGCTGGCGTTGTTCGGTCTGGAGAAGGCGGCTTACGAAGTGGCCTATGAGGCTGAAAACCGCCCCACTTGGCTACCGGTGCCGTTGCACGGCTTATATGGATTATTGAGTGGGCTTAAACCCTTTTCCGATCTTGGTGGAGAGTAGTCATGAGTTTCTCGAACAAGGAACAGGGGCACATTAAAGAGGCGCTGCTGCCCAAGGCGCGGGATATCGACGCATTGGTACGCGCCGAACATCAGGATCCCTTCGCAATTCTCGGCCCGCACAGCGATGGCGCTGGCGGGCAATTCATTCGGGCCTATCTGCCGGACGCCTTGAGCGTGCAGGTGGTGGACAAGGCCTCCGGTGAAGAACTCGGCAGCCTTGAGGCGACCCAGACGCCGGGGTTGTTCGTCGGGCACTTCGAGCGGGCACAGCCTTATCTGCTGCGAACCCGTTGGGCCGGCGGTGAGCAACTCGCCGAAGACCCTTACAGCTTTGGCCCGTTACTCGGCGAGATGGACTTGTACCTGTTCGCCGAGGGCAATCACCGGGATCTGAGCAGTTGCCTCGGCGCGCAACTGAAGACAGTCGATGGCGTGGAGGGTGTGCGCTTCGCCGTGTGGGCGCCGAACGCCAGAAGGGTCTCGGTGGTCGGCGATTTTAACGTCTGGGACGGTCGTCGGCATCCGATGCGCCTGCGCCATCCCACTGGGGTCTGGGAGTTGTTCATCCCGCGCCTGCAAGCGGGGGAGGCCTACAAATACGAAATCCTCGGCGCCCACGGCATTCTGCCGCTCAAGGCCGACCCGATGGCTCTGGCCACCGCGCTGCCGCCGGATACCGCATCAAAAATCGCCTCGCCGCTGAAAGTCGACTGGCAGGACCAGGACTGGATGCTGTCCCGCAGCGAGCGTCAGCGAACCAGTGCACCGCTGTCGATCTATGAGTTGCATGCCGGTTCCTGGCAATGCGAGCTGGATGACCTGGGCGAAGTCGCCCGTCAGTACACCTGGCCTGAACTGGCCGAGCGGCTGATTCCGTACGTCAAAGAGCTGGGTTTCACCCACATCGAACTGATGCCGATCATGGAACATCCATTCGGTGGCTCCTGGGGTTATCAATTGTTGTCGCAGTTTGCCCCGAGCGCCCGTTACGGCTCGCCGGATGAGTTCGCCGCTTTCGTCAACGCGTGTCACCAGGCCGAAATCGGCGTGATCCTTGATTGGGTGCCGGCGCATTTCCCGACCGATGTCCATGGCCTGGCGCAGTTCGACGGCACCGCGCTGTACGAATACGGCAACCCGATGGAGGGCTTTCACCAGGACTGGGACACGCTGATCTACAACCTGGGCCGCACCGAGGTGCACGGCTACATGCTGGCGTCGGCGCTGCACTGGCTCAAGCATTTCCATGTCGATGGACTGCGGGTCGACGCAGTGGCGTCGATGCTGTATCGCGATTACTCGCGCAAGGCTGGCGAGTGGGTGCCCAACCGTCACGGCGGTCGGGAGAATTTGGAGGCCATCGATTTCCTGCGTCATCTCAACGACGTAGTGGCTCTGGAAGCACCGGGCGCACTGGTGATTGCCGAAGAGTCCACGGCGTGGCCGGGTGTCAGCCAGAGCACACAACAGGGCGGGCTGGGTTTTGCCTATAAGTGGAACATGGGCTGGATGCACGATTCGCTGCATTACATTCAGCAGGATCCGGTGTACCGCGCCCATCATCACAACGAACTGAGTTTCGGCCTGGTGTATGCCTGGTCCGAGCGTTTCATCCTGCCGATTTCCCACGACGAAGTGGTACACGGCAAGCATTCGCTGATCGACAAAATGCCCGGCGACCGTTGGCAGAAGTTTGCCAACCTGCGGGCTTACCTGAGTTTCATGTGGACCCATCCGGGCAAGAAACTGTTGTTCATGGGCTGCGAGTTCGGCCAGTGGCGGGAGTGGAATCACGATCAGCAGCTGGACTGGTACTTGCTGCAATATCCGGAACACCAGGGTGTGCGCAAGCTGGTCGGCGACTTGAATCGGTTGTATCGCGAAGAGCCTGCCCTGCACGATCAGGACGATGTACCGCAGGGCTTCCAGTGGTTGATCGGCGACGACGCGATCAACAGCGTTTATGCCTGGCTACGCTGGAGCAAGGAGGGCAGGCCGGTATTGGTGGTGGCCAACTTCACCCCGGTGCCGCGTCAGTCCTACCGCGTCGGCGTGCCGTTTGCCGGGCGCTGGGTCGAGTTGATCAACAGCGACGCCGACACCTATGCCGGGTCCAATTACGGTAACGGTGGCGGGGTGTTCACCGAGGAGGAACCGAGCCATGGGCAGGCACTTTCCCTGGTGTTGAATTTGCCGCCGTTGGCGGTGTTGATTCTGCGACCGGAGGGTTGATCGAAAAGATCGCCGGCTTCGCCGGCTCCTACAGGATCGGGTCGCCCCAGGTGGGCGGGACAACGTTGAACCGTAGGAGCTGCCGAAGGCTGCGATCTTTTGATTTTTTTACCAACGCATCCGCACCCCAAGGCTGCCAATCAACCCGTTCAAATCATTTTCAACCACATTGCTGCTGTAGTCGGCGCTGACATACAGGCTGACCGAAGGCGTCACTCTGGCCACCAACCCCAGACCCACGTCTACTGTCGATGAATTGCGACTGCTGCTGATTTTGTCGACCTGATCCAGGCTCACTGTGTTGCCCGTGTACACCGTGTGCCACAAATTGGTCCGCACATAGGGTTCGACCGGCAGGCCGTTGATATCGTAATTGCCTTTCAAGCGTGCACCGACCCGACCGCTCCAGGAGGTCAGGTCGCTGGACGAGGCGTTGCCTGACCCGGCATATGGCGTATCCAGCGTGATGCGTTGATTGATCAACTGCGCCTGGGGTTCAACCACCCAGTTGTCGCCCAGGCCAATCGGGAAACCACCTTCCACCGACACTGTCATCGCGCTGCCTTCGGTGGTTTGTCGCACGCCCTGGTCGTTGCGGCTAAAACCGCTGACCCGGCCGCCGCTGGCCGTCAAGTCGACGTGCCAGCCTTGCGCCCCGGTCAGGCTCCAGTAGGCACCCAGGCTTTGGCCTTGAAGGTTGAGCGTGTCATGGCTGGGGTCGGCGAGGGCGCGGCTGGTCAGCAGGCCGTTGTCGTTGCCCTGGAATTGAGCGGTGCCGCCGATCAGTCCGACCCGCTGGATACTACCGCTGTTGCTTTGCACGGTCAGGAGTGCCGGGCCTTTGAATTCGCTGGCTCCGGGGATCGTGCCCTGGGTCAGATAATCGGTTTGTGCCTGCCGCGACGTCGGGCCATAGGCGTGATCCCAGGCCAAGGGCGCGGCGTCTTCGATCGTCAGGCGTGAGCTGGGTAAGTCTGAGTTGACGCGTAAGCGGTCGGGATACGTGGCCAAGCCGAAGGGCAAGGTAATTGTCGGCAGTTGCTGGCTGTACCAGGGCGTTGTTTCGTCCTCGGCAGACGACGCTCGCACCTCCATGGATGAGCACAGCAGGAGTGAACCGGAGACAACGCAAAAAGTGAATTTTATCTCTTGTGGGGTGAATGAAGTTCTCATGGAGGTCTACCTTGCAATCGCATGCGTATCTCGCTGTGGCGTCTCTCCTACCCCGAATGAGGGGCGACCGAATGGATTGAGGCAAGGTCCGACCCGCCCGTTTTACGGGTGTCTGGAGGCTTGCCCCTGATGGATTTCCGGGGGTAGTAAGGACTAGCTAAGAAGACCGATGACGCTGCGTCAAGAAAATGGCCGATAAGTGGTACGGCTATTTCAGACTCTGTAAGTGACTGATTATTGGCGCCGATCTAAGTTGTTGTTTGTACGAAAAATCATCCTGAAAGGTGCAGTCCAGACGTATTGGGTAGTGGGCTATCGGTTGCGTGACGGATGAACAGTGCAAAATCCATGAGCAAGTCCGTGACGTGATTACTGTCATTTTTTCTGCTTCAGGCTGCAGTTCTTGGCGCCTGTCGTTTGACGGTGTTACAGGCGTACCTCCACTGCCAGCGGCAAATGGTCCGACAGGTGCGTCCAGGGTTTGTAGCCGAGTATGCGCGGCTCATGACTGCTGGCATTGCGCAGGTAGATGCGGTCCAGGCGCAGCAGGGGAAACCGTGCCGGGTACGTTTTCGCCGGGCGGCCGTGGTGGCGTTCGAATGCTTCATGCAGGTAGTCGCGTCGGGCGAGGGTGGCATTGCCTTGCAACTGCCAGTCGTTGAAGTCGCCGGCAATGATGACCGGGGCGTCCTCTGGCAACGATTCGAGTAACAGGCAGAGCAACTGCAGCTGGAGTTGTCGATGGCTTTCCAACAGGCTCAGGTGCACGCAAATGGCATGCACTTCGGCATGGCCCGGCACATCCAGCACACAGTGCAGCAAGCCGCGCCGCTCGGGGCCGGTGATCGAGACGTCGAGGTTGCGAAATTCGCGGATCGGGTATTTCGACAGCAGGGCATTGCCGTGATGGCCGTCGGGATAGACCGCGTTGCGACCGTAAGCGAAATCGCTCCACATGCTGTCGGCCAGGAATTCGTACTGCGAGGTCGGTGGCCAGTCGTTGTAACGGGAAGAATGCCGGTCATGCTCACCGACCACTTCCTGCAGAAACACCAGGTCCGCCGACGTACTGCGTACCGCTTCGCGCAGTTCCGGGAGAATGAAACGTCGGTTGAGGGCGGTGAAACCCTTGTGAGTATTGACCGTCAGTACTCTGAGTCGGCGAATCGCCGGGGGCGTGTTCGATGGCACTGATTCGACGGCTTGGCGTTCGGCATCGTGGGTCACGTTCACTCCTCTGAATCAGGGCTGCTGTATGTATGCGACTGATGCGTGGGCGAGCAGTTCAAACACATTCACCACACCCGTAGCAGCTGTCGAGCACCGCGAGGCAGCGTTCGGTGTGGGCCGCATTCGGACGTAGCCGTCGTGAATCCGGCTGACGCGGTTTGCCTGATGCACCGTAAGTTCCGGTTTTACGACGGCTACGCCGCCGAACGCAGCCTCGCAGGCTCGGCAGCTGCTACGAGCGAGTCCGATCAGACAAACACAATTTCATACGGCAACCGCATGCGTTCCAGAATCACTCGTGGCAGCAGCGGGGCGATGCCGATCGCCGGTTCGCCGTCGAGCTGGCTGGCGTAGGCATAGGTGGCGTGGCTTTTGCGCGCGACAGTCCAGGTGTCGAGGCGTAGCTTGCGCGCGCGATGCCAGGGGATCAGCCCGTGCTCGCGCATCGGCCAGTGCCAGGCCCAGACCGGTATTTCGTTGAGCGTCGCCCCGACCAGGGCGGCAGCCCTGGCGCTGGCCCGGCCGACAGCGTCGTGGTCGACGATGCCGTCTTCGCGCCAGGTGGTGAACACCACATCGCCGGGGCGCAGGTAGCGGACGATGAATTGGGTCAATTCAGACTCTCGCTCGGCCAGAGCGTTGTCGGTGAAGCCGCCGCGAATCCACTTCAGGCTGTGCATCGGCAAGCCGAGTCGACGCAAGGCTTCGACACTTTCCTGGGGGCGGAACACGCTCAGGCGCTTTTCCGACCACTGACGCGACCCCGGATGGCTGGCGCTGCCGTCGGTGATCGAGATCAGTTGCAGAGGATGACCAAGGGAGCACAACAGTTGCAGCAGGCCACCGCAAGTCACCACTTCATCGCCGGGATGCGGGGCGATCACCACCGCGCGAGCTCCAGCAGGGACCAGTGTTTCGGTGTTGATGACGGGGATGTTGTCCAGTTGTGGGGCGCTGTTCCAGATCTGCGCAGGCAAGCTGTTTTCGCTGATGGAAACCGGTCTCATAGGCGCTACGTCCTTGTTCTGTCTGGCCCTCAGTCGTGCGCAATGCTTGCGGGAGCAAGCCTGGCAGACCCGTGAAGGCGGGTAGATAGCAATGTGCGGCGCTCCGAACCCTGGATTGCCGCGGTCAGAGTATTGCCCATGAAACGCTATTCGTCGCCTCAGCCTTTGGTCTGATGCGGTTTTTTTAACCCAGGCTGTGTCAGGCTTCGCAAAAAGTCACCGAAACCGTCCCTTGGTAGCAGCTGCCGAGCCTGCGAGGCTGCTACAGATATTATGGTGATCACTCTCACTCTTCTTCCTCATGCTGCAGTTCAAACAACAGCAGCGAACGGCCAGTAACCGAATATTGGCGACCAAATTCAAAGCGTTCCTGGCCCCGAATCGACGGTTGATTGGTATCGATCATGCAAGTCCAGAAACCACCGTCAGGCACTTCCGGCAGCAGGAAGTTGACGATGTCATGGTGCGCGTTGACCACCAGCAGCAGGGTCGCGTCGGCACCCTTGCGGCGAATGCCGGTTTCCTGGGCGCGGCCATCGAGCAGTATGCCCATGCAGCGACCGTGGCCTTCTTCCCATTGCTCATTGGACATTTCGCTGCCGTCCGGGGCCAGCCAGGTCACGTCCTTGACGCCGATGTCCTCGTTGTAATTACCCACCAGGAAGCGCCCGCGCCGCAGGATCGGATAGGCCAGGCGCAACTTGATCAGGCGTTTGACGAACTTGAGCAGCGCCTTGCCGTCTTCGCTCATGTCCCAATTGACCCAACCGATCTCGCTGTCCTGGCAATAAGCATTGTTGTTGCCTTTCTGGGTGCGGGCGAACTCGTCGCCGGCCACCAGCATCGGCGTACCCTGGGACAGCAGCAGCGTGGCGAAGAAGTTGCGCATCTGCCGCAGGCGCAGGGCATTGATCTCGGGATCGTCGGTGGGGCCTTCGACGCCGTGGTTCCACGACAGGTTGTTGTTGCTGCCGTCCTGATTGTTCTCGTCGTTGGCCTCGTTGTGCTTGTCGTTGTACGACACCAGATCGTTGAGGGTGAAGCCGTCATGGGCGGTGACGAAGTTCAGCGAAGCATACGGTCGACGGCCGCGCTGGTTGAACATCTCTCCGGAGGCGGTCATGCGGCTGGCGAAGTCGGCGAGCTGGCCGTCGTCACCTTTCCAGAACGCGCGCACGGTGTCGCGGAATTTGTCGTTCCATTCGACCCAGCCCGGCGGGAAGTTCCCGACCTGATAACCGCCGGGGCCACAGTCCCAGGATTCGGAAATCAATTTCACCTGACGCAGCACCGGGTCCTGGCGACAGGCGACGAGGAAGCTGTGCCGTTCGTCGAAGCCGTCATGGTAGCGGCCGAGGATGGTTGCCAGGTCGAAACGGAAACCGTCCACGTGCATTTCCGTGGCCCAGTAACGCAGCGAGTCAGTGACCATTTGCAGCACGCACGGGTGGCTCAGGTCCAGGGTGTTGCCGGTGCCGGAATCGTTGATGTAGTAGCGTTTGTCGTCGGGCCTCAAGCGGTAGTAAGAGGCGTTGTCGATGCCGCGCATGGACAGGGTCGGGCCTTGTTCGTTGCCCTCGGCGGTGTGGTTGTAGACCACGTCGAGGATCACTTCCAGATTGGCCTCGTGCAGGTGCGCGACCATCTCCTTGAACTCGGCGATCTTGCCGCTGGCCAGGTAGCGCGGGTCCGGGGCAAAGAACGCAATGCTGTTGTAACCCCAATAATTGGTCATGCCTTTGTGCAGCAGATGCTGGTCGTTGACGAAGGCATGGATCGGTAGCAACTCCACAGTCGATACGCCGAGCTTGCGGATGTGTTCCAGCACGTCATCGACCATCAACCCGGCGAAGGTGCCGCGCAGGTTCTCGGGAACGGCGGGGTGAAGCATGCTGAAACCGCGTACGTGAGTCTCATAAATGATCGTCTTGTCCCATGGCACGCTGACCCGATGGTCATGGCCCCAGGTGTGGGCCGGGTCGATCACTTTGCACTTGGGCACGAAAGGCGCGCTGTCCCGCTCATCGAAACTGAGGTCGGCGTCGGGGTGGCCGATGGTGAAGCCGAACAACGCTTCGGACCATTTCAATTGGCCGACCAACTGTTTGGCATAGGGGTCGATCAGCAGTTTGTTCGGGTTGAAGCGATGACCGTTGGCCGGGTCGTACGGCCCGTACACGCGATAGCCGTAGATCAGACCCGGATGGGCGTCGGGCAAGTAACCGTGGTAGGTCTCATCGGTGTATTCCGGCAGCTCGATGCGCTCAAGTTCCACCTCACCGGCATCGTCGAAGATGCACAGTTCGACCTTGGTCGCGTTAGCCGAAAACAGCGCGAAATTGACCCCCAGGCCATCCCAGGTCGCGCCTGGCGGGAAGGGCAAGCCTTCACGGATTCGCGAGGCCTCGTGAGGTTCGGGCGCGGTTTTCTTTGGACTGGTCATAGCTGCTCCTGCAACGGTATTTTTCGAGGGCGAATGCGCTCTCGGTGGCGAGCGGGCTCGCCACGAAGTCAATCAGGACAAGACAGTGAAGCGTCAGACCTCGGGTGGTTTACGCGCGGTGCGCGGCTTTTTCACGGTGGTTTTTTCGCCCGGCGGGATCACTGCCGAAGCGGCAGCGGGTTTGGCTTTGGGCTTGGCGCGGGGTTTGGTTTCGAGGCCCTTGCCATTGACCAGCTTGCCGTCGGGCTTGCTGGCCGCGGGCTTGCTTGCGGTTTTGCTGCTGCTCGCTTTGGCTGGTTTGCCGGGCGCCAGGGCTTCGGCCTCGGCGAGTTTGCAGGCCATCTCCCAATGGCGGGCCTCCTGGCCCTCGGGTTTTCCTTCGGATTCCCAGATTTGATAGGCAAATTCGCGAACGCGTTTTTCGTCGGTACTCATCGCAATGCTCCTGAACTGAACTCAAGTTTGGGTAAAGAGATTGACCGGGAAATCCCCCAGCGCGGCGCCGACCATCAGCTCCTTGTGTTTTGTGACTGCGACGCTGGTAAAAAGTCCCTTCAGATTTTCTTCGGTGGTCGTGAACGGCAATTTGATTCGGGTATCGCCCCACAGCGACGCGTCAATCCGGGGGGCGGCACTGTTTTCCAGCAGTCCGGCACAACGTATCGGTACGGCCACGATTGCCCGTTTTCCCTGCCATTCTCGAGCAAACGCCAGTACCCGGTGAGCCTGGCTGCCAATCACTTCAAGGGCTTGGTAAGTGCCTTTTTGAAACAGTTCGGCATGCTCGGCACGCCGGTTCAGCGCCCGGGCGATCAGGGTTTGCTTGATGCGCCCGTCACGCCAGTTCGCCAACAGAGCGGGCAGGTCAAGCGGTAGGTGCATGGCCTGCTGACGGCTGACGTAATCCACCGGCCGGCGGTTATCCGGATCGACCAGCGAGAAGTCCCAGAACTCGTTGCCCTGATAGAGATCCGGCACTCCCGGCACGGTCATTCGCAGCAAGGTTTGCGCCAATCCATTCAGTGCACCCGGGACGGCTATGCGTTGAGCGGCTGCATCAATGGCCGCGCGCAATGGCTGACCTTCGGGGCTCAGCAGCAGGCGTTCGAGAAACCCTTGGGTCGCCTGTTCATACACCTCGTTTGATGCGCTCCAGCTGCTTTGTAACTTGGCTTCGCGCAGGGCTTTGCGTTGCCACTGCCAGAGGCGTTTGGCGTAGTCCTCGAGCGCAGGTTGATCGTCGCTACACAATTCCAGTGGCCAACTGCCGAGGATTGCTTGATAGAGAATCAGCTCGTCGCCCGCCGAGGGCGCGCCGGGGTCGCTGCGCAGTTCGCCCGCGAGGGTTCGCCAGTGCTCGACCTGTTCGGCGTACCAGGCGCTGCGCTCGCTTAACACCGCCAGCCGCGCGCGGGTGTCTTCACCGCGTTTGTGGTCGTGGGTCGCGGTGGCCAGCAGGTTGTCGGGGAATTCGGCGAGGCGATTGGCGCAGGCGGCATGGAAGTCGGCAACCGGGGCGCTGAACTGCTCGGTGTTGTAGCCGACATCGTTGCGCGACAGCAGCACCGCCGAGCGATAAAGCGCGGTGTCTTCCACCGCTTTGGCCGCTGTCGGTGAGGTCAGTTGCTGGAAGCGCACGCACGCATGCTTGAGCAGTTTGCGTGGACGGCCCACCGGGCGCTTGCGCCAGGGTTGGCCACCGAGCCAGCCGGCCAGGCAATCGAGCACCGGCCAGTCGGCCTCGCCAAGGGTTTGCCTGGCACCGGCCATGGCTTGCTGGAAAAACACCTCGTCCTGGGCCGCGCGACCCAACGGGCTGATGTAAGTGCGGTACACCGGGAAGTGCACGATCAGTTCTTGCAAGGCCCGCCGGATCGCGCCGAGGGTCAGGTCCCGGGTCATCAGGTCGTCCCGGGCCACTTGCAACAGGGCGTGGGCAACACTTTCGAAATCCCCGGCGAGGGAACCGTTGAGAATCTGCTGGCGCGCCAGTTGTGCTTCCTGGCGGAAATCGGCGGGCCGTTCGCTGTGCCGGCTCCAGAGTTCACCCAAGGTCTGGGTGCCTTCGGGGTCGTGTTGCAGCAGCGACAACTGGTTCATGAATTCGTAACCGGTACTTCCATCGACGCACCAGTCGCGGTGCAGGGTTTCGCCTTCGCCGAGGATCTTTTCGACGTAGATCGGCAGGTGTCGGCCGGGTGCCAGTCGATCAACTCGACGTCGCAGTTTGTGGCAGTAGCCCCGCGGGTCGGCGAGGCCGTCGATGTGATCGATGCGCAGTCCGTCGACCAGACCTTCGGCCACCAGCTCGAAGATTTTTGCATGGGTTGCTTCGAACACCGCCGGCCGCTCGACGCGCAGGCCGCCCAGTTCATTGATATCGAAAAAGCGCCGCCAGTTGATGTCGTCCGCCGCGGTGCGCCAACTGGCCAGGCGATAACTCTGGCGCTCCAGCAGGTTATGCAGGCGCTGGAAACCGTCGGGATTGAGCGAGTCGTAAGTGTCGAGGGTGTGCTGGATGGCGTGCAGAATGGCTGGATCACTGGCCAGTTCCCGCAGCTCGGCTTTCAGTGGAATCGCCAGGCTGTACACGTCGGACTGATAACTCAAGGTGTCGAAGCGGTCTGCCAGGGATTTGAGCCGTTCAGCCTGCTTGGCATTCAATTGGTCATTGGCCTTGAGCAGTTCGCCGTAGTCGGTGGGGCATATCGGGAAGTGGTGTTCATAGTGCTCGACATGAAAGGCGCCGCGCCGGGCATCGAAACGCAAGGGCAGGGTGCCGTCCTGCAAGGCGATGCCGTAGTCGCTGCCCAGAAAAGGCAGCAGCAACTGGCCTTCCATCAACGGGTCGGGCGAGTGCCACTGAATGTCGAAGAACTCGCCGTAAGGGCTCAGCCGCCCCCATTCCAGCAGGTCGAGCCACCAGGGATTGTCGCCACCGCCGACGGCCATGTGGTTGGAAACGATATCGAGGATCAGCCCCATGTTCTGTTCGCGCAACGCAGCGACCAAACGGCGTAACGCCGCTTCGCCGCCCAGTTCAGGGTTGACCGTGGTCGGGTCTACCACATCGTAGCCGTGCATGGAGCCGGCGCGGGCGGCGAGCAGCGGTGAGGCATAGAGATGGCTGATGCCCAGGCTGGAAAAATACGGCACCAGTGGCACCGCTTGATCCAGGGTGAAGCCTTTATGAAATTGCAGCCGCAGGGTCGCCCGCAGCGGCTGGCTGAGCGGTTGATTCATTGGTCACGCTCGGCCGCCTGAAGTCGCGCGCAGGCGAGCAGTTCCAGGCGGCGGGCGGCGTCCGGATCATCGAGCAGGCTTTCGCTGTCGCCGGGCAATCGGCGGGACCAGTTGGGGTGGGTGTCGGTGGTGCCGGGCAGGTTGGCCTGCTGTTCGATACCCAGGGCATCTTCCAGCGGCAGCAACACCAGCGGCGCGCGGGTATGCCCGAGGAACCGGATGGCGGCGTCGAGCACCTGATCGGTTTCATGGTGCTCTTCGCGAAAGTTCTGTGGGTCCTGGCTCAGCACCCGGCGCAAGCCTTCGCGCTCGCGTTCGCGATGTTGACGCCATTCGATTTCACCCGTGGCGTCGACCAGGCCCAGGCGTGCGCTCCAGTCGATATCGCGGCCATGCCACCAGCCATTGAGCGTCGGCAGGTCGTGGGTGCTGGTGGTGGCCAGGGCGTTGTCCGGCCAGTCGAGAATCGGTTTGAAGTGTGTGTTGTCCTGTTCGAACAACAGCACGCGCATGCCGAGGATTGAGCGCGCGATGAGTTTTTCGCGCAGGCCATCAGGCACGGTGCCGAGGTCTTCGCCGAGGACGATGGCCTGATGCCGATGGGATTCGAGGGTCAGAAGGCGCAGCAGATCATCCACCGGATAATAAAGGTACGCTCCGTCGCTGGGCGGTGCGTCTTTAGGGATCACCCACAGCCGCTGCAGGCCCATGACGTGATCGATGCGCAGGCCGCCGGCATGGGCGAAATTGGCCCGCAGCATTTCGATGAACGCGCGAAAGCCGTTACGCACCAGGCCTTCGGGTGAAAACGCGGAAATCCCCCAGCCCTGGCCGGTGCGGTTGAGGATGTCGGGTGGCGCACCCACGGTCAGCGAGGCGAGTAATTCGTCCTGGCGACTCCAGGCCTGGCTGCCGCCGCCGTCAGCGCCCACCGCCAGGTCGGCGATCAGGCCGATGCCCATGCCGGCACCACGGGCGGCGGTTTGTGCGCGCTCCAGGCTGCGCGCAATCAGCCATTGGCAGAATGCGTAATAGCCGATGCGGGCCGAGTTCTCTTCGGCAAATTGCGCCAGAGCGGCGCTGCGCGGGTTACGCCATTGCTCGGGCCACTCGCGCCAGTCGAGGCTTTCACCGCGCCTTGCACGGGCTTCCTGGATCGCTTCGAAGCGGCAATGATTTTCCAGCGCTTCGCCACCGGCGTGACGGAAGCTACTGAAGTCGGCATGCAAGGGGTGTGCGCCGTGGGTGAATCCTTCGTACAAGGCTTCCAGCAAGCGATGCTTGGCCTCGGCGGCGGTGGGCCAGTCGATGAGCTGTAAGGTTTCCAGATGCTTGAGTTCGCCAGCCAGGCCCGTGGCGTCGATTGCGGTGCGCAGGGCACGCTCACCGAGAATCGCGCCGGGCGCTGCGTACAGGCTATTGAGAAACAGACGGCTGGACGGCGAGTAAGGGCTGTAGCGCTGGGTGTCGCCGCTGAACATCGCATGCAGCGGGCTGATCGCTAATGCTTCGGCGCCCCGTTCGCCGGCCACTCGGGCCAGATCTTCGAGGGCCTGGGTATCGCCGAAACCGCCATCGCCGGGGCGGCGCAGCGAATACAACTGCACGCTCAGGCCCCAGGCGCGCGGGGTTTGACTGTCAACGGCTTCGCCGACGCTGTAGCAGCGCTCGGGCGCCACCGCCAGGGTGAACGACTGATCGTCGATGCTGACGTGCTGATAACCCACCGGCACCAAACCGGGCAAAACAGCGTTGTCATCGAGCTTGAGGTTGAGCCGCGAGCCGTCTTCGAGATGGATCTCACACGGGGTTTGCGGTGCAAAGTAGTGGGCCAGATCAAGACCGACACCAACGTCGCAGGTCAGCAGGGGCGGCAGGTGCCGGGTTTGCTGTGCCTCCTGCAGTTGCAGCAGGCTGGCGTCGATTTCCTGGGCGGTGCTGGCGGGATGGCCAAGCCCGGCCAGCACTGAACGCAGCACCGCCGGCGTGACTTTCTGTGGCCGGCCATTGGCGTCGATCCAGTCGACGGCCAGGCCGGCTCGGCTGGCCAGTATTTCCAGTTGCGCATCGCTCATGGTCGCTCTCCATCCGGGGGTAGCAAAGGGGCTGCGGCTGTGAGGCTGACGAGCGCGCAATACGGGGCAAGGGTGCCCTGATCCAACAGACCGGCCGAGTGCGGCGGGTATTCGAACAGCAGTGTCGCGTCGGCCTGTGGGGAGTGGACCACGGCTGCGTCGCTGAGGTTCAGGTCAATGCGCAGCTGACTGCCATCGCCCAACCGCCAGCGCGCCGTCACCGCGCCCACGGCCAGTACCTGCGCCCCCAGCGCGTGGGCACCGGGCAGGTGCGGGATGATGTGTTGATGGCGGATTTGCAGCAGTCGACGATACAGCTCATGAATGGCCGGTTGCCGGGTGGCGGTCAGCTTCGGCCGCGACGCTTCGAAAGTCTGCATCGCGTTCGGGTCGGGAATCTGCTCGCGTTTGTGCGGGTCGGCAAAGGCGCTGAAGGCCGCGAATTCGTTGCGTCGACCTTCGCGCACCAACTCCGCCAGCTCACCATGGTGGCTGGTGAAAAACAGGAACGGTTGCTCGGCGGCGAACTCATCGCCCATGAATATCAGCGGGATCATCGGCGACAACAGCAGTAACACGGTGGCGGCACAGAGGGCCTCAGGCCGGGCCAGTTGATGCAAGCGCTCGCCAAAGGCGCGGTTGCCGATCTGGTCGTGGTTCTGCAAAAAAAGCACGAAGGCCGTCGGCGGCAAGTGACCGCTCGGCTCACCGCGCGGCGTACCGTGGCGGGTGATATGGCCTTGAAACACGAAGCCCTGGCTCAGGCAACGGGCCAGTTGTTCGGTGGGGTTTTGGGCATAGTCGGCGTAATAGGCATCGGTTTCACCGGTAAGCAACACGTGCAGGGCGTTATGACCGTCGTCGTTCCATTGCGCGTCGAAACCTTGCTCCAGCAGGCTGGCCTGGTTGTGCTCGTTTTCTGCCATCAGCCACACATGCCGCGCCGGATTGATATGTTGGCGAACCCGTTGCGCCAGCTCTTGAAGGAAGTCCGGGTCTTCGATGGCGTGCACGGCATCCAGACGCAGGCCGTCGAAGCGGTATTCCAGCAACCACATCAGCGCATTGTCGATAAAGAAGTCACGCACCTCGCGCCGGCGGAAGTCGATGGCTGCGCCCCACGGCGTGTGTTGGTCTTCGCGGAAAAAACCTTTGGCGTAGCGATGCAGGTAATTGCCGTCCGGGCCGAAGTGGTTGTAGACCACGTCGAGAATCACCGCCAGGCCATAGCCGTGGGCCGTATCGATCAGGTGTTTGAGTTGTTCGGGCGAACCGTAGGAGGCCTGCGGTGCGTAAGGCAGAACCCCGTCATAGCCCCAATTGCGCTCGCCGGGAAACTGCGCCAACGGCATCAGTTCGATGGCGGTAATCCCCAACTCGACCAAGCGCGCCAGATGCTGCTCGACCTCGCTGAAACCGCCGAGCGCACCAACATGCAGTTCGTAGATCACCGCCTCGTTCCATGGCCGACCTTGCCAGGCAGTGTGTTGCCAGCGATAGGCGAGGGGATCGACCACCACGCTGGGGCTGTCGATATCGCCCGCCTGGGCGCGGGAGGCCGGGTCCGGCACCTCCAGTTCGCCATCGATGTTGTAGCGGTAGCGGGTACCCGCGGGACAGCGGGTCTTGATCACAAACCAGCCGTCGGCCTGAGGCAGCAGCGGCAGGGATTGTCCGTTTTCCAGTTCAAGACTGACGTAAAACGCATCTGGCGCCCACAAGGCAAAACGCGTGTGTTCAGCGTCCAGCATGATTGCGCCGTGGGGCCAGGTTTCAAGAGTCCGTAACGGCATCGTTGAAAACCTCTTACTGTTTGCCCGATTTACCCAGCGCTTTAGCCACCAGTTGTTCGTAGAGTTCGGCGTAGGGTTCGACCGCCTTGCACCAGTTGAAAGGCGCCGCCATGGCCCGGCAACGCATGGCGTTGAGCAGGCCGGGGAAGGCGAACACCTTGAACGCGCGGCTCAGGGCTTCGCGATAGCTCTCCACGGTGGATTCGTCGAAAAGAAAACCGGTCACGCCGTTTTCAATGGTGTCGGCCAGGCCGCCGGTATTGCGCGCCACCGGCAATGAACCGAAGCGCTGGGCGTACATCTGGCTCAGGCCGCAAGGTTCGTAACGCGAAGGCATCAGCAGGAAATCACTGCCGGCAAACATCCGGCGGGCGTCGGTTTCATTGAAGCCGATGTGCACGCCGATTTGCCCGGGGAAGCGCAACGCCAGCTCACGCATGGCTTGTTCTTCTTCCGGTTCGCCACGGCCGATGATCGCAATCTGGCCGCCATTGGCGACAATGTATTCGGCCACCGCTTCGGTCAGGTCCAGGCCTTTCTGGTAGACAAGTCGCGAGACCACGGCGAACAGCGGGCCTTCGGAATCATCCAGGCCGAATAACCGGCGAACGTGCGCAGCGTTGACCGCTTTGCCGTCCCAGTCGCCGATGCCGAACGGGTGGAACAGGTGCGGATCGGTGGCTGCGTCCCAGCTTTCATCGATGCCATTGGGAATCCCGCTGAGCAGACCTTGCTGGGTCTTGGCGGCGAGAAAACCGTCGAGGCCGCAGCCGAAGGCCGGCGTGGTGATTTCTTGGGCATAGGTGGCGCTGACGGTGGTGATGTGGCTCGAGTAGGCCATGCCAGCCTTGAGGAACGACATCTTGCCGTAAAACTCCATGCCTTCCTGCTGCAAGGCATGCACGGGAATACCAAGTTCCGGGCATGAGCCGAGGCTGGTGACGCCTTGGTACGCCAGGTTATGGATGGTGAACAGGGTCGGGGTGCGTTGGCCACGCCAGTGCATATAGGCAGGGGCCAGGCCGGCGGGCCAATCGTGTGCATGCACCAGATCCGGGCACCAGTGAATTTGTGCGAGGTTGGCGGCGATATCGGCGGCCGCAAGCCCCAGGCGGGCGAAACGAATATGGTTGTCCGGCCAGTCGCGGCCATTGTTGGCGCCGTAGGGCGAACCTTCGCGCTCGTACAGTTCAGGGCAGATCAACACGTAAATGACCAGGCCGTCGGGCATGTCCATGCGCCCGATCTTGCAGGGCGGCAACGCGGCGTGCCCGCCCAGTTCACCGATGATATGAATTGGATTTTCGCTGTTCAGCACTTGCGGGTAACCGGGGATCAACACCCGGACATCGTGCAGGTGAGCCATGGCTCGCGGCAGCGCGGCGGAAACGTCTCCCAGGCCACCGGTCTTCACCAGATCGGCAATCTCCGAGGTGACGAACAACACTTTTTTCTTGTTGGGATTCTGACGGACTACCGGTGCCAACGCCTTGGTGACCGGGACGCTGACCGATTTGGCGGTAAGGGCTCCCACGGTGCTGGCTTCGCCGACCTGTTGATGAGCACGTTCTCCCTGAACATCTAACGCCGTATTGATCATATGCATCTCCCCGTGTTGTTGATCTGATTCCAAACCTGGCACAAACGGTGTTGGCCAATTCCTGTGGCCGGGCGCAAACGCGCTACGCATCGGTGAGCAAGTGCTGCCCATGCGCTGAAGCTCAATGGGTGAAGTGGCTGTTGCAAGGAATGCACCAGTCGCTGTGCCCTACCTTTCAGCTGACCTGAAGCCAATACGAAAAGTTTCTATTTATTTCACCGAATGACCAGTCGGTTTTATTCCCCGAAAACAGTCTAGGCCAGAACCTAGAGCGGGGTGGTCAACCGGACAAATTGTTCGACAATCGGTTGGGGGAGGGTACAAAACACACGGGCTTTATGGGGAAACGCACCGACGAAGGGCAGGTTTGTTTTTTTGGGTGGGTCAAGACGGGACCGGGAAGTCACGATAGTTGGGCACGATGGAATAGGGGTTGCACCATTGCGGTGCGCAGGATTTAGGAGGGTGTGGTGGATTTGAGGGACTCTTCGCGGGCAGGCCTTGCTCTCACAGGGGAATGCATTTCACATGTGGGCGCGCGGCTTGCCCGCGAAGAACGATAACGCCGTCTCAGCCCAGCAACCGAATCGGCGCCCCGGCCGCCCAAGCCTGAATGTCCTCGATCATCTGCGAAAAGAACAGCTGATAGTTCTGTCGGCTGACGTACCCGACATGGGGCGTGGCCAACACATTGTCCAGGGTTCTGAAGGGATGATGGCGAGGCAGCGGCTCGTGCTCGAACACGTCCAGAGCTGCGCCCGCCAGGCGTTTTTTCTGCAGGGACTTGATCAGTGCCGCTTCATCGACAATCGGCCCGCGCGCGGTATTGACCAGCCATGCCGTGGGCTTCATCCAGTCCAGCGCCTGAGCGTCCACCAGCCCTCGGCTGCGCTCGCTGAGCACCAGATGGACCGACAGCACATCAGCCTGTTCGAACAGTTCCTGCTTGCTGACATAGGTCACGCCGACTTCGGCCGCTCGTTCACTGGTGAGGTTTTCACTCCACGCAATGACGCGCATGCCGAACACCTGGCCGAATTGGGCAACCCGTTGACCGATACTGCCCAGGCCGAGGATCGCCAGCGTCTTGCCCTGCAAGTCGCCACCCAGGCCTTGCTGCCAAAAGCCCGCGCGCAAGGCGTTGGCTTCGGCCACCAGGTTGCGGGTCGCAGCCATGATCAGTGCCCAGGTCAGTTCTGGCGCGGCATGTTTGTAGCTGTCGGTGCCGCAGACCTGGATGCCCAGCGCGGCGGCGGCCTTAAGGTCCAGGGCGGCGTTGCGCATGCCGCCGGTGACCAACAGTTTGAGGGTGGGCAAGCGGCGCAGCAGGTCTTCGTCGAACCGGGTGCGCTCGCGCATCACACAGATCACCTCGAATGCGCCCAAGCGCTCGGCCAGGGTTTCGTTACCGGCCGGGTAGTCATGGATAAAACTCACCTGGCCGATGCTGTCCAGCACTGACCAGTCCACCACGTCGCGCGCTACGTCCTGCCAGTCATCGATCACCGCAATCTGCACCGCCATCAGCCTTACCTCATCAACGAACGGGATTGGTTTTGTTCAGCCAGCCGAGCAACGCCTGATGAAACTTCGCCGGCTCCTCCATCTGCGGCGCGTGGCCCAGACCCGGGAATTCAATCAGTGTCGACTGGGGGACCAGCTTCGCCACTTGCTTGCCGAGTACATCGTAATGACCGATTTTCGCCTTGACCTCGGGCGGTGCGATGTCTTTGTTGATGGCTGTGGTGTCGGAGGTGCCGATCAACAGCAGGGTCGGCACTTTCAGGTCCTTGAACTCGTAGTACACCGGCTGGTTGAAGATCATGTCGTAAATCAGCGCCGAGTTCCACGCCACCGCTGTTTTGCCCGGTCCTTTGGCCAGGCCTGCGTACATGTTCACCCAGCGGTCAAACTCGGGCTTCCAGCGGCCGTCGTAATAGGTGGTGCGTTGGTAGTCATGAATACCTTGCGCGGTCACTTTCAGCTCGCGCTCATACCATTGATCGACCGAGCGATATGGCACGCCGAGGGCTTTCCAGTCTTCCAGGCCGATGGGGTTGACCAGCGCCAGTTGTTCGACCTGATCGGGGTATTGCAGCGCATAGCGGGTGGCGAGCATGCCGCCGGTGGAGTGGCCGAGCAGGGTCGCCTTTTGTATGCCGAGGGCTTTGAGCAGTTGCTGAGTGTTGCTCGCCAGTTGCTGGAAACTGTACTGATAGTGGTCCGGTTTACTGGAGGTGCAGAAGCCGATCTGGTCCGGGGCGATGACCCGGTAACCGGCCTCGCTCAGTGCCTTGATCGAGCTGTCCCAGGTGGCTGTGCAGAAATTCTTGCCATGCATCAACACCACGCTGCGGCCGTTGGCCTTGCCTTGGGCGGCAACGTCCATGTAGCCCATTTGCAGGGATTTGCCCTGGGATTGAAAGGCGAAATGCTTGACCGTGTAGGGGTAGTCAAAGCCCTGGAGTTCCAGGCCGTATTCTGGTGTTTCGGCCTGGGCCTGGTTCTGGGCATAAACGAGAACCGGCAGTGCCGCCGTTAGCAGCAGGCCGGGTAACCAGCGGGAAAGGATGGGCGACATGGGGAAACTCCACAGGAAATCCGCCGATGCTGGATTGGCGTGATTAGGGTGACATTAAACGCAGTCAAGCCATTCCCCTCGCGATGCACTCTTTTTGTAGCAGCTTGTAGCAGCTGCTACGGCGAACGCCGATACACGGGGTCTTTCGTTCAACCCATCCAGCCCAACGTGGCCATTGCCAGCACGCCATAGCGGGCAGCCTTGGCGAGGGTCACGATCATCAGGAAACGCCCCAGCGGTTCGCGCATGACGCCGGCCACCAGCGTCAGCGGGTCGCCGATGATCGGTACCCAACTCAGCAGCAAGGACCAATGACCGTAGCGCAGATAATGTATTTGGGCTTGTTGAAGATGACGAGGGCTGACCGGAAACCAGCGCCGCTCGCGAAACCGCTCGATGCCGCGTCCCAGCCGCCAGTTCAGCAGCGACCCCAGCACGTTGCCCAGCGTTGCCACTGCCAACAGCGACCAGAGCCAATACCGGTCGCTGAGCAACAACCCCACCAGCACCGCTTCGGACTGCAAGGGCAGCAGGCTCGCGGCGCCGAACGCCGCGAGAAACAACCCGATGTAGGCACCGAACATCAATGGGCGGGGTAGTCCGCCACCACCACGTCAGTGCCATCCTTTTGCAGGCCGATCACCTGATAGGCATCGCTCATGCCGTCCATTTCCATCCCGGGCGAGCCCATCGGCATACCGGGGGCTGCAACTCCCAACAGATCGTCACGTTTGCTCAAGGCCAGCACTTGGTCGGCCGGCACATGGCCTTCGACGAACTTGCCGTTGATCAAGGCGGTGTGGCACGACGCCAGGCGAGGCGGTACGCCGTGTTGTTGCTTGAACTGGCTCATATCGGCTTCGACGTGGTCTTCGACCTTGAAGCCGTTGGCTTCCAGATGGCTGACCCATTTTTTGCAGCAGCCGCAATTGGCGTCGCGGTGCACTTCGATCGGGATCAGGTCGGCGGCCTGGGCCAGGGAGGAGATGAAGAGGGCGCTCAGGGCGGCCAGACGCAGGTGGGTTCGCATGGGAGTCTCGTCTCGGGTTACGGCCAAAAAGGTGCATTTTGACTCTTTTATCCGACTGGGCATTGCGCGAGTGTTTCTAAGTTATACAAGGTCGGCTGGCCAGATCATCGCAGGTTGATGCTGTCAGCTGAATGAGCGAGGAATGACAAAAATGTCAGGTGTGCCGTCTGAGCGTCGAAAACCGGCGCTCAGGGGGACTTACGAACTGTAAAATTTGCAAGCCTACGGCAAGGGCAACGGCTACCGGTCGAGCAACTTCATGACCTCTTCCGGATAGCGCAAGCCAGCGGTGGCATTGGCCGGGAATATCGCTTCAAGGGCCTGCAACTCTTCGCGGCTCAGTTTCACCTCCAGCGCGGCCACATTTTCCTCCAGGTATTTACGTTGTTTGGTGCCCGGAATCGGGATCAGGTAATCCCCTTGAGCCAAGACCCAGGCTAAGGCCAATTGGCCGGCTGTCACGCCTTTGTCGGCGGCCAGCGTTTGTACCTGCTGCACCAGCAACAGGTTTTTGGCAAAGTTTTCCCCTTGGAAACGCGGGCTGAAGCGACGGTAGTCGTCTGCGGCGAAGTCATCCGGGCTTTTCAGTGCTCCGGTCAAAAAGCCCCGGCCCAACGGGCTATAAGGTACAAAGGCCACGCCCAGGCGCTGGCATGCGGCCAGGCAACCGTTCTCTTCCTGATCGCGGCTCCACAGCGAATATTCACTTTGCAGGGCGCTGATCGGATGAACCTTGTGCGCTCGCTCCAGTGTATCGACCGAGGCTTCACTCAATCCCAGGTAACGCACCTTGCCGGCCCTCACCAGTTCGGCCATGGCGCCGACGGTTTCCTCAATGGCCACCTGCGGATCGATGCGGTGCTGGTAATACAAATCCAGGGTTTCCACGCCCAGGCGCTTGAGGGTGCCGTCGATCGCTTCGCGAATGTATTCCGGGCGACCGTTGACGCCACGCGCGCCGGGGTTGGACGGGTCGCGGACAATGCCGAACTTGCTGGCCAGGAACACTTGGTCGCGCTTGCCGACAATCGCCTTGCCGATTAGCTCTTCGTTGGTGTGTGGGCCGTACATGTCTGCCGTGTCGAGCAGGTTGATCCCCAACTCCAGCGCGCGATGCAGCGTTGCCGTGGCTTCGCGGGTGTCCACGCCGGTGGTGTAGAAATCGGTCATGCCCATGCAGCCCAGACCGATGGCTGACACCTGTGGTCCGTTCTTGCCCAGTTGACGTGTTTGCATGAAATGAACTCCCTGTGGATGTAGGCGCTTAGTGTCGATCTCGACAGAACGAAGATAAACCGGCTAAAAGTGCTATCACTGTTCGTAATTTCTAAATAATCATCGAGTCCTGACCATGGATCGTTTAAACGCCATGCGTGTATTCACGCGAATCGTCGAACTGGGCGGCTTCGCCAAGGCGGCGGACAGCCTGCAATTACCGCGTGCCTCCGTGACCATTCTGATCAAGCAACTTGAGGCCCACCTGGGCGTGCAACTGCTGCAACGCACCACCCGGCAAATCAGCCTGACGCTCGATGGCGCAGCCTATTACCCGCGTTGCGTGCGGTTGCTGGCGGATCTGGAGGAAACCGAAGCCGTGTTTTCCGCTGCTCGCCACAACCCCAAAGGCCTGTTGCGAGTGGATATGCCGGCGGGAGTGGGGCGTTTGATGGTGATCCCGGCATTGCCGCAATTCACTGCACGCTATCCCTTGATCGAGCTGGAAATCGGTTTGAATGACCGGACTGTGGATCTGATCCGCGAAGGTGTCGATTGCGTGTTGCGGGGCGGCTCGGCCCTGGACGAATCACTGGTGGCGCGACCGCTGGCCACACTGGATCAGGTCACGTGTGCGAGTCCCGAATACTTGCAACGTTGCGGGACTCCGCGGTGTCTGGAGGATCTGAAGGGGCATCGGATGGTGGAGTACTTTTCCAATAGCACGGGCAAACGCTACGGACTGGAGTTTGTCGTCGATGGGCAGTTGCGGTTGATCGACCTGCCCAAGCACGTCGCGGTCAACAGCTCCGATGGCTATCTGGCGGCGTGTGAGGCGGGATATGGCTTGGTCCAGGCTCCGTATTATCACGTTGCCCGTCAATTGAAGGAGGGACGTTTGATCGAGGTCCTGAGGGATGTGCCGCCACCGGGTATGCCGCTGACGGCGCTCTATCCTCCTCACCGCCAGTTATCCCGGCGGGTTAGGGTATTTGTCGACTGGCTGGTGGAACTTTGCGCTCAGCCGGGTAATGACTTTTACAGGAAACCCTCACGCGGCTGAGCGGGCTCCAATGGGTGCATCGGCGCAGCGCTGGCTTCTCGTGGCGCTCGCGTTCTGCTGCAAATCGTCATGCAACTGTTGCATGTATACGCAGCCCAGATCGAGGGATCGAACCTGCACGCCCCGATGAAACAGGGCGAACCAGCCATTGTCACCTGACGTAGGCATCAAGCCGGTAAAGGCGAAGCCCAGCGCCGAAAAACTGCACAAGTCCCGGGCGAAGTGCCGGGACAGTTCGAGCCGTGCCGAGATCACCCAGTGCCCGGGCAGTTGCCGGAGTTGCTCAAGCAAATCATTGTTCAAATGCTGAATGATAATGTCGACCCGATGCTGATGTTGTTCAATTTGCAAGGACGTGGCGAGGCGCGGAGTGTCCTGGTGGGTTCCGAATACCGAGCACAGGTGTTGCATAAGCGCCCGGCAGCTTTCGGGCCATTGGATATCGGGGAGTGGTCGTGTGTGTCCTTCGATCATGTGGCAACACATCACCATGGTTTCCGGAAGTGGTTCGCCAAATGGCGAGGGGACGTAGTCGGGAAGCAGTCCAGTGTTGTGGAAACCGAGTTTTTTTGCGATGCGTTGCGTGTAGGGATGGTGGGTCACTTGCATGATCGAGGCGCTTTTAAGCCCCAGAGAACCTGCCTGTCTCAGCAGTTCGCGGCCCAGACGAGTGGCGATGTCCTGCCCCTGCGCGGCGGGATGTACCACGGTGAGGGCCAGTTCCGCGGTATTCGAAGGTGTGTCGCGTCGCAACGCGGCATGACCGAGGACGGCTGTGTCATCCACAGCCAGCATTGATTGCCAGTGACCCTCGGCATTGTGCTGATTGATCATGTTCGGCAGGTAAACATCCGGCTGAGCGTAATGATCGCCGTAGACTTCTTGAAACAATCGACTCACTGCGTTTGCATCGGAAGGGCGGTAGGCGCGAATTATCAACGGGGTCATCACACGAACTCCTGCAAGGGAACGTCATACACTCGCAAATCCAGCACCCGCAGTTGTTTGCCCGAGCGAGGGTGGAGTTTCAGGTCTGTGGTTGCGCAAGGCAGTACTCGAAACTCCAGCAGACCCTCGCGGCTCAGGTCGTCGATGGCGGGGTAGTGGGCGAGCAGCGCTTCACGCAATTCGCGGAGCACCGGTTCGACGGCTTGTAACTGAGGTTCGGGCACCCACTTAACGCTCAGCAGATCCTTGGGGCCGGTCTGCTCGATCAGCAATTGCCATTGTTCGCTGTGCGCTACACGCTGGACGATCTCGTGTATTTCTTCAGTGAACAGCGACAACACACCGACTCGTACTCGTTGACTGTGGGCACTGCGCCCTTTGAGCGCGAATTTACGCCTCGGGGTTGCGGCCGGCTCACGCCAACAGGCACGGTCGCCCACTGGGTAGCGCAGCAGCGGCATAAGCCGGCGTGTCAGGTTGGTCAGTACCAACAACCCGGTGCGATCGCACTCTTCAATCACTTCACCGGTGTGTTCGTCGACGATTTCCAGCAGGGTTTGTTGATCGAACACCCGATGCTCGCCCAATGCGCAGTCGCGATCGCTGGCGCCTATCAGCCCGGCGTCTACGCTGGCGTAGCCGATCGAGGCGATACGGGCATTGGGGAACATTTCCCCAAGGATTGCCAACTGCGGAGCAAACAGGCTTTCGCCGGCATATAACAGCGTCTCAACCCCGTACAACACACGCCGATGCTGCGCCAGGTAGGCGCAGAATTGCAGCAGTTGTGCCGGTACGCCGGCCAGAACGTTGATCCGATGCCGCTCTATGGCATCCGCCAATACGTCCGGCTCGACGTTTCCGGTAAACGGAAATTCGCAGATGGATCGCTCGACATAGGCCAGGGAGTCGTGGACGAACAGAAAGCTGGCGTAGAGATCCCCTGAAAAAAACAGGTTGGCAACCCGGTCGCCATTGTTCAGTTGAGCTGAGAGGCTGGCGCCGAACGTGCTGACCAAGGCTTGCCATTCCTCGTAGGAGTAAACCGCAAGTTTGCCTTGGCTGGTCGAGCCTCCGGTTTTTAATACCAGTGCATCATCGACATCTCCGGTCAGGACTGACCAATGACTCAAGTCGTTGCTACCGGACCAATAGTCGGCCACATGGGTTAATGGCAGATCTTTTAAAGTAAACCCGTTCTCGGGCAAGTGTTCCAGATGTTTACGGTAGAAGTTGGAGTGTTGTCTTATATAAGGTACAAGTTGTTCAAGCGAATAAGTTGGCTTCACGGGATTCTCTTTTATAGTGGGCGTCTTGCGTCGACTTCTCTTATTTTCGTTGATCGATAACTAAGGGGGTTTTGCCACTGTGTTTGTTTCGGGTGAATGCTTGTTCAACGCATGTTGTCACCTCCACAATTAAAAGTTCAGCGCGCACCGCATTCGCCAAGGCTTCGTGGGTCAGCAGTTTTTCGTGTACCCACTCGGCGTCTGCATCCGCGAGAACGTACATGCGTTCGACCCCGTTGGCGGTGTGGTCCAGGACCACTTGAATGGGGGATCCCACACTGAGTTCCAGCGCCGCGGGCGAAATGAACTCCGTGCCAATGCGCACCAGTTTGTCGTGTCGCTGCAGCAGTTCGAATCGCGGCGTCTCCAGTCCGCAAGGGCAGGTTCCGGGTATCCAGCGGCCGGTGTCGCCGATGTCATATCGGCGCACGTGCTGACCCTGCCGGGCGCGTGACGTAAACAGCAGGCGGCCGATCTCATTGGCTTGTACCGGCGCATCCTGTTCGAGCTGGACGATTTCCAGATGCTGGATTTCGCTCATCAAGTGGAATACGCCGTCCGCCGTTGCCCGGCAGGCATGCCCCAGGGGGCCTGCATCGACGGAGCCATACATGGCGGAGCGAATCGTCGACACCCCACAGCTTTCCATCAGGCGCCGACTGGCTTCTCCCGGATGTTCGCCGCCAAGGAATACTTTGCCGATACCGGCATAAGCGCGAAGTCGGGCCTGCTCTTTGAGAAACAGCCGATGCAACGTGCTGGGCATGCCGATCAGCACGGTGACACGCTGCTCCACGATCAGTCGGGCGATTTCGCTGAAGTCATCGTCCTGGGGAGCCCCCATGGGCAAATGCACAACCCCCATCCGTTCAAGAATGTTGGAACAACTGAAAAAACCACCATAAAGGTTGCCGCCGTAGAACAGGTTCATCACCCGGTCCAGTGACGGATCGAGCCCGACGCAGAACATGCCGTCGGCCGAGGCGCGCATTTGTCGATGAAAGTCTTGATAGCTGAAGCCAGCCAGCGCCGGGGTCCCGCTGCTACCGCCGGAGCGGAAGTACAGCTGTGCTGCGGACCCGATCGGCTGGGCCATAAAAGTGTCCTTGTCCATGATCGGGTCACGGGATGTGTCGGGGGCGGGCGGAACTGGGTCGAGCGTTGCACGACCTGTTAAGACATGCTGGGGCAAACTCACCGAGAGGCGGCGACTCAGACGCGACAGCGCGTAGACGCCATCGTGGGGCTCGCCGGTGTATCCGTCATGGATCGATTCGCAAGGTGCAATGCGACTGACGCCGGCATTGACCAATGTTCGAACGAGCTCAGGCGTTTTTGCCGAGGGGGACATCAACGCGCAGCTTTGCAGGAAGTTGCGCCAGGGCTGCAGCGTCTCGGCGAGCAGATACTGAGGAACCGGTTTGAGCACAATCGTACGAAACAACGGTGACGGCGCGAGCTTTTGATGGTGCTCCCAGATGACGCGCCATCCGAGGCCAGTCCACACTTGGCCGGTCTGATTGGCAAAGCACTGATCGAGCCGTGCCATGGAGGTGCGGGTGGTGATTTCCGATGCTTCCTGATCTGTCGGCGTTAATGCCGGCCAGTGTGGGGCGCGTCGGTTGAAGGCTTCGGCCAGTCGATCTCCGAGGTTCTGCAAGACGGCCGGATCGTTGCTGTCCACCAGCACCCATTGAGGACTGGAACACGCTTGTTGATCCAGTCGACAGACTTCATCCGCCAGGGCATCGAGCGCCGAAGGCGACGCCGCATCAGGTGACAGGTAGGCGAAGCTGATTTTGTGTCCCCAATCGATCCAGCGACAGCCGGACGGGATTTGCTGGCGGATCGATTTAAGCGCCACTTCTGCGCCCCAGGCGGATACCCCATCGGCCTTGGCGCAGAGTTGAGCGATATAGGAGGTGTCCACCGGCAGAACCGCTACGAATTCGGCCAGTCTGCCACTGGTGTCGCAACGCAAAAGGGCGGCGAGCAATTGTGCGGTCAAACCCTGATCGCTGGAGCTGGGGCGCAGCCAGTTGATGTTGCCGGCCAACAGACTTTCGAGGATCGCGCAGAACGCCAGCATCGGCGCATTGCCCGGGGTGATATGCACCACCAGCCCCAATGGATGCCAGCTTTCGAAGCTTGGCTGGCGGTAGTCGATACGCCGCAGTGAACGCGGTTGCGGGCCCAATTCCCGTTCAAGCTTGGTGCTCAGGTTGCTGCGCTGGCAGAAGTCGATAAGCCCCTGACATTGGTCGTCGTCCAGGGGCAGATCCAGGCTGCGAGCTTGCAACTGCGTGGCAAAGCAAGCGGCGGACTCGATCACGATATCGCTGTCGATCGGCGTAGCCAGCAGCCGGGGCAGCGGTTGCTGAAGGAGGTCGAGGGCGCTTTGGGCAGAGATGTCGTCGCGCAGTTGGCCATTGATCAGGTACATATCAAGCTCCCCCGATCAGTTCTGAAGCGGCCATGGCACAGCTACGACTGGCGCTGGTGCCGGCACGTCCATGCAGCTCGAACCAATCGGTCGTCAGGCCGCATCCGCAACTGGCGCCGGGGTGCAACGTTGCCAGATCTCCCATGACCACAGCATGAGCAGGGCTTGAGGAAATGTAGGGGGAGACGAATTCCAGCAAACCGCGCTGGCCGTAGGGCTGGACAGTGAAATCGGATGGGTTGCGCACGAAAACCTTCGAGTAAATCGGTACATGAAAATGATGGTGGGCACACTGGATATAGGGCACGGCATGCTCTACGGCGCCGTAGCCGTCCCGGCAGCGGGACAGGTCGATACCCAATTGCCGGTTGATGCGGGCATACAACTGATGCAGGGGAGTCTCCTGTGCCGCCTGGGTTTTCCAGCCGCCCCCCAGCAACACCAGTGACTGGGCAGGCAACTGCAAGTCGGCCACGCCTGTGTCCTCCATGTGCTGCAGTGCATGGGAAAGGAACGCCGGAAAACCGAGAATGCGAACGGGCAATCCTTCCTCGGCAAACTCCTGCAGGGCGCGAATGACACCGAAGAGGTCGAACTCGTGGCCTTTGCCGGTCAGGCGCAAGCCGTAAGCGGCTCGGTTGACGGGGGCATAGCTACACAGAAATTGATCGGTATAGGCCGTGCCCAGGGTAATGACCGCCTCGGGTTCGTAGCTCAGAAGCAAATAATTGCAGGGGCTGTCCGGGGTGTCCCAGCCGTAGTGCCGGAAAATGTGGCTCACCATGCCTTGGGCGGCGACCATGCTGCGATGGTCGTAGCGCATGCGACTCTTCTGACCGCTGGTGCCGGATGAGGTCATCTCCAGCGCGCCTTCGCCTGTGGGACTGATCAGCAGATGACGTTTGAAGTAATTGGCGAAAATCGGCGGCAACCTTGACCAGTCATCCAGCGTCTCGAGAGTGCGGGCATCAAGGCCATTGGCGTTCAGCCAGCGCTCATATCCGGGCGTGTGATGACAATGAAACAGGCTGATTTCACCCATTGCCTGATCGAACAGACCTTCTGGCATGGATTCCAGGCAATAGGGTTGCGTTAACGCGCAAAGCGCATCGGCGTGGGGTAGATGGATCATCAAAAGACCTATGGGGTGGTATCAGACGGCAAGCGTGATATGAGAGCGACGCAGAAACAGTCGTAAGGGCGCCAGGCACAAGAGTCCCGTGAGGCCGGCCATCAGGGCGAAGGCTTCAAGGCTGTCACCGGCACCCAGTGCGGCGATAATTGAGCCGCCGCCACCCATGACGGCAATGGAGATCATGCCGATCATGGCCGAGACCAGGCCTTTGCTGTCGTCGCTGGAGAACAGGGCGAGCCGGTACAGCGCGGCATTGCTCATGCCGAGACCGATGGCGTAAAGCGATAGGCAACTGACCAACAGCACCGTTGAAGCACCGGTGAACGTTATGGTGATCAATGCAATGAGCCCGCCGCAAAATGGCCAGAGCGCATATCGAATCAGTTGAGGCAGTTCAGTGTTGGCAATCAATCGGTTGAGTATCAGATTGCCGAGAATGACGGCCGCAAATACCGGGATCTGCCACAGGCCATACTGCAGAGGAGGAAGTCCCTGGCTCTGGATCAGCAAGATTGGCGCCAAGCCGATCCAGGCAATCAACGGCAGGCTCATTAGTCCCAGGGCGACGGTAGCGCTCAGGAATTGTGTGTTGGTGAGCAACGCGGCGTATCGGCGCACGGTGCCGTTCCATTCAAAGGGCACTGCGGCCAATTGTTGACCGTCCTGGCGCGCGGTGCCCACGGTTTCCGGCATGAACAGGTAAAGCCCGAACCAGACCGTCGCGCCGCCGACACCCAACACTAAAAACAGCTCCCGCCAGGAAAGCCATTCCAGCGCCAGGCTGCCGAGCAGGGGGCCGAGCAGCGGGGAGAGCAGCGCAACGTTCCCCAGCAACGCCATGATTTTTACCGCGTCGGCTTCGCAGAAGACTTCTTGCAGGGCTGGATAACTGACTGCAATGACAAATCCCAATCCGATGCCCTGAATCAGGCGCAAACCGTTGAAGGCAAGAATGCTCTGCACGTAGAACGCCGCGGCACAGGCCAGGGCGAACACCGCACAACCGATGAGCAACAGCCTGCGACGACCGAAGTGATCGGACAATGGTCCGATAAGCCACTGCAGAAGAACGCCGCCAATCAAGTAAAGATTGAAGGCATATGGAACGTGACTCGCACTGGCATCCAGTTGATGGGTGACGATCAACATGGCCGGCATAATCATATCGCTGGCCATATAAGTCAGCAGTTCGAAAAGAGTGATTGCAAGACAAAAACCGAATAATCGAGGCGGACTTATATCTATCAAAGGTTTGCGCATGGCGTTCCCGTTGGTGCTGGAGTTGGATAAGGCAGCAGAGCAAGAGTAACCATGGCTCATGAATAATTACATGTGCTTATGTGAGGCTAAGAGTTTCAATACTTTTCGTTATGTGTCTGGCTGGAAGTTCAGGGGAAAGAGGAGTGGGTTTTTGTAAATAAAATTACAGAGAAATAAGAATAGTCCTACACAAAAATGCCCGCTATAGAGCAGGCATTTGTACGCGACTTGTAGGGTGATTTCTTCGTCTTGTGAGTGAATGGTAAGTTATTCACTGGTCAAGAAAGCAGTTTAACGTTATCGACGCTGATAGTAGCCGTGTCCGTCACGGTCGTAATGGTGGCCGCCATGCCAGCCGTTATTAGGAAAAATGATGCAGCCACTCAGGGTCAGGAGGGCGAGCAGTGGAATCAGCTTTGTGATTCGACGGAACATTTTAAAAATCCTCATGGTTATCGCCGCAATGAAGTCAAAACTCTTCATCGGCTGTAACATGAGACCCCGTTTGCAGCCCCGCATTCGCGCAGAACTGTAGGGGTTTGGTATGCAATCGGATACAAACCGGATACATTTTTTTTGGTTCAGGAACCCGTAATGACCCAGTCGCAACGTTTGAAATACTCGATTCTGATTTCCCTGGTGGTACTGGGGATCATGTTCGGCCTTTCCTGGCTGCAGAACGCAGGGTTCATCAGCGAGAAGCTGTTCCAGTACATCGCCATTGGCGTGGCGGTGGTCGTGGTGGTGATCAATGGCGTGATGCGTCGCAAGGTCAAGCCTTGAGCGACGCCTGCTGGCCTGATTGCTCGCCATGAAGGACGGCGACAGCCTGTGGATGCAGGCTGTAGCTTTTGTCTGGATTGAGCGTGATAACGCCTTCACTGCACAGGCGTTTCAACACTTCGCGGACACTGAGAAAGGACAGGGGAATGTCCAGGTCCAGCAAATGACTGTGCACACCGCGCACACCCAGGCTGCGGTCGCCTTCGGCGGCGCTTAGCAAGGCGTCGATGACTTTCAGGCGAATCAGGCTGGTCCGCAGGCCAAAGCACTTGAGCAAAAACCTGATCCGTTCGTTGCCCTGGCGTTCGGTCTGTTGATTGCAAGCACCGGAGCTCATGGCGCTGCCCTTTGATGCATGGCTACCATCCGTTGGCAGTTGCGGGTTGTACATGCAAAAACTCCTTTCCAGAGCCTGATCATGAAAATGTGATGGGTGCTCTTGATCAATAAGACGAACGAGCCGGGAAATAATGAAGACCTGCATGTAGAAAATTTGTCGCCGCGACGTCAGCGCTCTGTGAGAAGGGCATTTGGGGATGCCCTCGAAGACCTAATTTTTTTGGTGTTCGCTTCGTTTTTCTGGAAGGCGCATTGCGTGTCATACGTCTTTTCGATCAGGAGCGAGCGTGATTATTTCCAGGCAGTTAACCAGGTTGAGCCTGGCGGGTGTGTTTCTGGGGCTGAGCCTTGCGGCAAACGCGCGCAGTCAGCCAGAGCAGGCGACGGCCGACATCCGTCGAACCAGTTTCGGCGTACCGCATATCCGCGCCGAAAACGAGCGCGGGCTCGGCTATGGCATTGGTTATGCCTACGCCCAAGACAACTTGTGCTTGCTGGCCAATGAGATCGTCACCGTCAATGGCGAGCGTTCGCAGTATTTTGGCCCGGAGCAGGTGACGCTCGAGGAGCGCGGTAACCTGGCCAGCGATCTGTTTTTCAACTGGCTGAACACCCCCGAGGCTGTCGCCGGTTTCTGGCAGGCGCAAACTCCTGAAGTACGTGATCTCATTGAAGGCTATGTGGCGGGTTACAACCGTTCGCTGACAGAGCGTCGAGCGCAGGGTTTACCGCAGCAATGCCAGGGCGAATGGGTGCGCGCAATTACCGCCCAGGACCTGGTCAAGTTGACTCGTCGATTGTTGGTCGAAGGCGGCGTGGGCCAGTTTGCCGAAGCACTGGCCGGCGCGACTCCGCCTAAAGCCGTCGCTCATGCGGCAGGCGACCCGGCGTCGTTCCAGTTGGCGACTTCACGCATGCAACGCTTCGCTCTGGATCGCGGCAGCAATGCCGTGGCGGTTGGCAGCGAGCGTTCGTTCAACGGTCGCGGAATGCTGCTGGCCAATCCGCACTTCCCTTGGGTGGGCGGGATGCGTTTTTATCAGATGCACCTGACCATTCCCGGCAAACTGGATGTGATGGGCGCCGCGTTGCCCGGTCTGCCGATGATCAACATCGGGTTCAACCAGCATCTGGCATGGACCCACACCGTAGACTCGTCCAAGCACTTCACCTTGTATCGCCTGCAACTCGATCCGAAGGAGCCGACCCGCTACCTGCTCGATGGCAAGTCTTTGCCAATGAAAAAGCAGACGCTGACAGTCAGCGTGAAGCAACCCGATGGCCAGACCCGGCAGATTTCCCATGTGGTCTATAGCTCGGCGTTCGGGCCGATTGTGCAATGGCCTGGAAAACTGGACTGGAACAATCAGTTTGCCTACAGCCTGCGTGATGCCAACCTGGATAACGACCGGGTCTTGCAGCAGTGGTACGCGATGAATCGTGCCGCCAGCGTCAAGGATTTACAGGCTTCGGTGCACAAGATTCAGGGGATCCCGTGGGTCAATACCCTGGCGGTGGACGATCAGGGCCAGACGCTTTACATGAACCTGTCAGTGGTGCCGAACGTCAGTGCCGAGAAGTTGGCCAAGTGCAGCGACCCGCGAGCGGGGTTACAGATGATCCTGCTCGACGGCTCCAACAGTGCTTGTGCCTGGGACATCGACCCGCACGCCGCGCAAAAAGGCATTTATGCCGCAGACAAATTGCCGCAACTGTTGCGCAAGGATTTTGTGCAGCATTCCAACGATTCGGCCTGGATGGCCAACCCGGCACAACCGCTCACCGGTTTCTCGCCATTGATCAGTCAGGACAGCCAGCCATTGGGGCTGCGTTCGCGCTTCGCCCTGGAGCGCCTGAGCTTTTTAAACAAGGCGGGTCCTATTGCGGCGGCGGATCTGCAACACATGGTGATGGACGATCAGGTGTATCAGGCGGCCCTGGTGATGCCGGACCTGCTGCAATTCTGTGCCGCGGACCTCGGCACCGATGCGCCGACGCTGACGCCCTTGTGTGCCAGTCTCAAGGCTTGGGATCACCGAGTGAATCTGGACAGTGGGCTGGGCTTTGTGCATTTTCAGAACGTCATGCTGGCGTTGCAGCAAACCCCTGACTTCTGGCGTGTGGCGTTCGATCCGAAGGATCCGCAACACACCCCGAGTGGCCTGGCCACCGAACGGCCGGAAGTCGCCAAAGCGGTTCGGGCGGCGATGCTGGCTTCGGTAGAAAAGGTCGAGACCCTTGGCCTGAAGGCCGACAGCCGCTGGGGCGATATCCAGGTGGCCAGCAGTGGCGGGCAGCAAACGCCGATCCACGGCGGGCCGGGCACGCTGGGGGTGTATAACGCCATTCAAAGCGTGCCGAGAACCGACGGCAAACGTGAAGTCGTCAGTGGCACCAGCTATTTGCAGGTGGTGACGTTCGATGACAAGGGGCCGCAGGCTCAGGGTTTGCTGGCGTTTTCGTTGTCCAGTGACCCGGCGTCGAAGTATTCCCGGGACCAGACACAGGCCTTTTCGAACAAACAGTTGAGTGTGTTGCCGTTCACCGAGCAGCAGATCACGGCTGATCCGCAGTATCAGGCTCAGACGATCCGCGAGCAGGATGAAAAGGTGGGGAAGATCGCCGCGCAGTAACAGCGATAGCGTTTAAATGAAAAGGTGAAGGCCGTACCCCGCAAGGGTCGCGGCCTTCAGCTTTTTGGGGCTTGTTGAGGCATTGAGTTGAGGACCGGATTGCCGTCCTGGTTGCGGGTCAGGTAGACCGGCAGCACCTTGGGCAGCGAAGCCACCAGGTTATTGAGCTCTTTGATGTTGTAGATACCGCCGAGGCGAATCGAACCAGCGCTGTGGTCCGCGAGCATCACCGGTTTGTTCAGATAACGATTGATCAAGGGCAGGGCATCGGTCAGCGCCAGATTATCAAGCACCAGTTTGCCGCTGCGCCAGGCCAGCGACTGGTCGTTGGCATAGGTCTGGCTGATTTGTGGCGTGAAGTCGCCGTGCCTGTAACGTGCCTGCATCGCAGGTTCCAGGCGTAGACCGTCGCCGGGCAGGGCATCGTTGCTGGTCACCAGCACGGAACCCTCGATCAGGTTCACGCGTACCTGGTCTTCATACATCCAGACATTGAATTGGGTGCCGGTGACGCGAATCCTGCCGTCGCCCGCCCTGACAATGAACGGGTGCTGCAGGTCGTGGCTGACGCTGAAGAAGGCTTCGCCTTTTTTCAGCGTGACACGACGTTGATCCTTGTAGTTGCTGAACATCAGTTCACTGCCCAGGTTCAGCTCCACCTGGCTGCCGTCACCCAGCGTGACCTGACGAACACTATCGGTCGCCTCGAAATGCTGGTAGGCATTGGGCAGCCACCCCAGGTTCCATCCGGTATACGCGGCCAGTGGCAGCGCCAGGGCGCAGATCGCGGCTGCGATGCCGAAAGTGCGCCAGGGTGTTGTCGGTTTGACCCGAACAACCGGCGCAGCGGATTCGGGACGAGGCAAATCCCCCGCAACATCCCAGATATCCAGCATGGCTTCGTACTCGAAGGCGTGCAGCGGATGGGCATCACGCCATTGCTCGAACGCCAGGCGTTCCTCTGCCGTGCAGTCGCTGGCGTGCAGACGCATGCACCAGTGCGCAGCGGCATCGGTGATGGCGTCGTATTGGGCTTGCGAGAGAGAGTGGTCGGTCATTGACTCATCCTGATTTCCTGCATTCTAACCTTGAGGGGAAGCCTGCGAGAACAATCGTCATGGCATTTCCCCATCAAAGTCGAAGTTATTTTCAGGGCACTGACATTGCGCCAGTGCCTGGTGACCGCGTTTCAGGGGGTGTCGACGTGAAGTTGACGTCCCAAATGAGAGATAAGCCAAGCGACAGAGTCAGCATTGGCCAGCTGGACAGCCAGTCTTGTCGTCGCATCCTTTTTGAAATGCGTGCGGGCTTCGGCCAGGTTTTTTTTTCCGGTCAAACTCAAAATCCGGTCACGTGTACGGTTGGTTTCCTCGTAGAAGGTTTGACCAAAATCTTCCCATACATTTGTATCGTCATTCAAAACGGCGAACAGTTCGGATAAGGGGGTATGGATTGAAAGTGCTTCCTTCTGAAGCTGTGTCAGCGCCTTGCTCAAATGGTTGCCACGGGGCGTAGTGGTATCAATCAGGTCGACAAACGGTCTGCTTGCATCCATATAAGCAATATCCTCCGTGTCACAAATCACATGCGACAGCTCGTGGATCAACGTCGTTGCGCGGGCGTGGGCACGGATCGGGAACGCGGCATCGGTCATGTAATTACGGTAGTGATCCATGTAAGGCATAAAATACTTCTCTGCCAGGTAGATTTTTTTCTGTTGATCGGTAGGGATCGTGAAGGCAAACATATGGTCCCGGTCACCGGGATGAGCTCTCCCGGTGACGAAGCGTTCCGACTGCTCGTTCCTGAGGGTCGGATCCAACAAGGCACCGAGGATGTCCTCTACGACCTTCTGGATCATCGTCACATGCTCGGGCGATATCTCCGACACATCAAGAAACCTCCTGACGAGCTGATGAACCGGTGTCTCTGTGTCGCCTGAATTTTTCAACAGTTGCAAGTTACGAAAACCGTTCCACGCATAGGTGGTTGCGAAGTCAAGGCCTTCGTCGATCAGCCGCGCCCGCACAGGGAAGAGCCGGCGTATTTGAGCCATTCCGTTGGCTTCGACGTTCATCCCGCCACGGACAGCGTTCCACGTTTTCAACCTCTTGATCAGGCTGTACTGACGAACCAGCTCATCCGGTTCCCGCACCCACTGCTTTGAAGCGTTTCGAGCAACATGGGGGCCGCTTCCGTCCGGACCGCTGATGCGCCAGCGCAGGCCACGTTTTTCGAGTTGATAGACCTTTCCTTCAACCGCACCGTATTTTTTCTGTGTGGTCGGGTGCGTGTAGAGCCCAAGGGCGGTGTCCCGGGTCATTGAGCCAAGGTTGAAATCAACGTGCTCGTGGTTCTGCAAACCGGTGCGTGCGGGATCGGTAGTGGCGATGTCCTGCCATTTAAGGCTGGCACTGGCTGGGGAGGGGGAAGCCTCGCTGGCCGCTGCAGAGGGCTCTGCCGGGCCTTCCATTGACTGGCGCAACATCGCCAGTTGCGTGATGCCGCTGATAAAGGATGTTATCGCCGGGCCCCATTTGTGTTGTTGAAGCTCCTCCGCAGACTGCTTGACCTCACGATAGCTGCGCCACACGACAATCGGGTAGGCCAGTTTGCCCATCAGGAACGTATAGGCCTGTTCCAGATCGTCACCCAGTACACGTTTTACGGTTTCCCACTCGCCCTGAGCGTCTTTGTTGGACTGGGTGCCCAACAGTCGCGCGAGGAGTTTGATATTTTCGTTGAACAGGTGCCTGAACAGATGGCCCTTGATGGGGTTGGAGGCCAGACTGATCTTGCCGGACGCTTTCGTACCCGTCACATGGGTGTCGTAATGCGTGCGGCCGGTGTCCGACAGCCTGTTGCGCACCCAACTTTGTAATGGCCCTTGTGACTTGAGCTCGGTCAGCAACAGCTTTTCGTTTTCATATTCCTTCACGCCATGCTCAGGGCTATAGGGCGCGATAAGCACCTCGGGTCCCGGGGTGTTTTGTTTGGGGCCGATCAAATACATTCCCGGGACTTTGATCGACTGGTCTTTACCGAAGAGAAGCTCAAGTGGACGGATTATCGCATTCGTACCGCTGACGGCCTCGCGGGCGATTGCATCGGGCATGTCCATGACCTGCCGAACGAGGTCGAGCCCGGTTTCGCTCAGGCGTTCCTGCAGTTTTAGCGAATGCGCGTAGTGCAGCAGTTGCCAGGGCAATTGTGCGGCGAACAGCTGTCTGCAGGATTTCGCAGTGGTGCTGGTTTCGGCAAGCGCCGCCTCCACAAATTTTTTGTGGAACTGACCGACATTCAGCTTTCGTATCAGGCTCTTGATGTAAGGCTTGTCCATTTTGGCAGGGATGGCGGCTGAGGTGAGTGACTTCAACTTGAAGTCGGCACTGTCCAGTTCATCAAAGTGAGTCAATGCAAAAGCCGACAGCGTTAACGTCTTTGCCGTGGACATCAGGCGCGAGGCAACCTGCACCTGGACGTTGTCCGGATCAATGGTCAATTCATCGGCCTTGAGTAACTCTTTCAACTCGAACTGTGCCGTGCGTTCAAGAGAGCGCACGCCGCTCAGGTAATCCTTATCGTCCTGGGCATTGTTCAGGTATTGCTGAAGCAGTTCTGCATGCAGTCTCTGATCCTGTATGGACGCTTTGGCCAACCATGCCGGAAGCTTTTGTTGTGTCGTCAGAGAGCGCGCGAGGTCTGTTGCCCGACGCAGCCCCGTCATCGGTTTATGCAATGCCACCAGGCTCAGTAGATTCTTCAGGACCGGTTCGGTCAGGGGGGAGGCCAATGCGCGTTCGACGGACAGTTGATCCAGCCGAACAAATGGTTTTTGTACGTGATCCAGAAAATTCTCATGAATCAGCTGTAATGGCGCGAGGGTAAAGGTGCGCCCTGATGTTCGCTGGCTTCTTTCGATATTCTCCAGAATCGCTGGGCGATCGTCCTCGCTCTGCAAACGTTTATTGAACGCTGTCAGCAGCGGTGTGAGGGCGGAAAAGGCTTCGAATCCCGAGGCGGGGGTCCATAAAATCGCCTTGCCGGAGTGGGTCGGGTCCAGGCCGCCGCGTTCGGTGAGCACAAAACAACTGGCGAGATCGAGCAAGTCACTGGAGTCGCCGGCCTTCAGCGCAAGGGAAAAGACGTCCGGCAGAAAACCGTTCAGCGCTGCGCGTTGCAGCCGGACCGGCGTCTCAAGCACCGTCTTGATCATCGCCAGTTCCGTCGTCCCAAGCGCGCGGATGACACCCAGCAGCTTGTGCTCGCTACGCAATGCGGTGGTCAGGGTATGCACAAACTTGGGTTGCAGTTGCTCAAGGGACGAACGGGTGAGGGTTTGTGCCGCCGCTAACGTTTTAACCGAAATGGACGGGTGTTTATCCAGCTGTTGCTCGAGTGCCTGCTTGACGGTGGAGAGACTTTCCAGTTGTTCTTTTGCCGATTCAGCCCGCACGGTGGCCGGTCGGGCACTCCATCGCTGATCGGCCCGGGTGCTCCAGCGGCCGTTTGCATCGCCGGTCAACAGGCGATTGTCGATCAGGCCCCGTACATCCAGCGCATTGTCGAGCAACGCATGCACATTGAGCGTGCCCTCGCTTTCCCGGTACCGGCTCAGGGCGTAGGTCAGGTTCTGCCATTGCTTGGCCCGGACATCTTCCATGAGTCGCTCAAACACCTGGCCGCTAATCGGTTCAGCAATGATCAGGCGCTCCTGTGGCTCAAGCGACAGGAAGGTGCCGCGTTCCTCGAGGGACATGAAATTAAGCAGATTGTCCTCGTGACCTTCACTTTTGAGCATGGTCAGTATCGTGTCTTTTATCGCTGCAAGATCGGTACTGGCCTGGATGCCTGAGGAGTGGGTGTACAGGTAGCCCAAGGTGTCCGAGTTACCGCACATAAAGGTGGATGCGAGCTCTACGTAATGTTTGTAGAGGGCGCTGACACGTACGGTCTCGACCCGTAACGGCAGGGCTGGCGCAGGCGCGGCGCCGCTGACGCTCATCAACTCCAGATATTCAGTGGTGTTCAAAATACCTTGCTGACGTTTTCGCAGAAGATCCACATGGTAGGCATCCCGCATGCCCTCGGCGAAAAAGTCGGAACGGGACTGCCCGCTGCTCATGGGAGAATTCCAGAAGGTTTCGAGCAGACTCTGCAGATGGGGCGTGAAGCTTTGCGCGATCTCTTTTACCTCGAGCTCCCAGGTCTGGTTATCAGCGTCGCTGCTCACACCGTGGCCGGGGTTGGAGAAGGTCCTGATGTCGCCATCCGGCCATTGATTGGTCAGGTAGAAGTGCAGCAGGGCATCGCTCAAAGACAGCGAAGAAAGCTTGCGCCGGTTTTCCGGGTTGTCGGTATTGGAGGAGGGAGATGCGCTGTCGATAAAACTATCCAGTTGCGTACGGCGCTGGTCCAGTTTGGGAAAACGCTTGGCCAGGGCGATGTTGAGCAGCTCGTCCAGCATCGATTGCAGCGACGGAATTTTCACCAGTTCAGCCAGCATCGTCTGGATGTTCTGCGTCTGGTTGCGGTCGAGGATCTGCTCCTGGTCCTGAAACCCCGCCCCCTCGATTTTTTGCGGCGTCACTGTCAAACCCGTGGCAGCCAATGCAGTCGCCCGCTGTTCGATGGAGAGATAGCGCAACAGCGCCTGCTTGCCGTCGTCCTGGCTCAGCAGTTCCTCGAGTTTCTTGGTGAGGTCGGTCATGTCCGCGTATTTGACGAGACCTTTCCACGGTGTGTAGAGGATGACTTCGCCGTTGGCCTTGTGTTCGTTTTTGACATCGTCCTCGACTTTGGGGTGACTCATGCAAAACGCACCGGCCAATGGAATGTCAGTCCCATCGGGCATCTTCAACATCAGCCGATCTATCTGCATCGGAGTCTTTTGGGCTGCGCGAATCTCGTGGGTGGCGAGATAGACACCACCCCTCAACCATTTCAAATCGTCGAGAGTGAGATGCAGCGCTTTCTCGCGATCACCGGGGTGTTTGGCATTGGATGCACGTTCTGCCTCGTCGAAAAAATACGGCAGTGCTGGAGCAGTCATGATTTTTCCTCGATGGGCTGCGATCGATGGCGATCGCAGGTCGTTGGCTCGAGGGAAAACAGTAGGGCCAATGGAAAGCCCGGGTGCGGTACATATTGCTTGAGCTTATCCTTTGTCGCAGGCTTGACAGGACGCCGGTAAAACAGCGCTTAATCGACGACTTTTTTCGGTTGTCCTGCAACCTCGCTTGACCTGTTGCCCATACCCAATAATAAAACCGGAGCTTCAGATGACCGCATCGCCTGAAATGGCCGTCAACTCGAACACACAGAACCTCGACTTCGACGCGCTCGTTCAATTGCTCGAACAGATTTTCCTGCGCCATGGCACCTCGGCCGATGTCGCCAGAACCCTGGCCCTCAACTGCGCCAGCGCCGAACGTGACGGAGCTCACAGTCACGGCGTTTTCCGTATTCCCGGTTATGTGTCGACGTTGCAGAGTGGCTGGGTCAATGGCCAGGCCGTGCCGGTGGTCGAGGACGTGGCCTCGGGTTTTGTCCGGGTTGACGCCGGCAATGGATTTGCCCAACCGGCCCTCGCGGCGGCGCGGCCCTTGCTGGTGGAAAAAGCCCGCAGCGCCGGCATTGCGGTGTTGGCGATCCGCAATTCCCATCACTTCGCCGCCTTGTGGCCGGACGTCGAGCCGTTTGCCGATGAAGGATTGGTAGCGCTGAGCGTGGTCAACAGCATGACCTGCGTGGTGCCGCACGGTGCCGATCGTCCGTTGTTCGGGACCAACCCGATTGCCTTCGCCGCGCCCAGGGCCGGCGGTGCGCCGATAGTCTTCGACTTGGCGACCAGCGCCATCGCCCATGGCGACGTGCAGATCGCCGCGCGCAAAGGCGAACGTTTGCCAGCGGGCATGGGGGTGGACAGCCTCGGCCAGCCGACTCAGGACCCGAAAGCAATTCTCGAAGGTGGCGCGTTGCTGCCGTTTGGCGGGCACAAGGGCTCGGCGCTGTCGATGATGGTGGAGTTGTTGGCGGCGGCGTTGACCGGTGGCAACTTTTCTTTCGAGTTCGACTGGTCGAACCATCCGGGGGCCAAAACCCCCTGGACCGGGCAACTGCTGATCGTGATCGATCCGAGCAAATCGGCGGGGCAGAATTTTGCCGAACGCAGTCAGGAACTGGTCCGGCAGATGCATGGTGTGGGGCTCAAGCGTTTACCGGGGGATCGGCGTCACCTGCAACGCGCCAAAGCCAATGTTGAAGGCATTGCGCTCGATCCACAAACGCTGGCGAATCTGCGGGAACTGGCCGGGTCCTGAGCCCGTTCCCACAGGTCAATGGTTCAACGCCGACCCAACAACAGACCAACCACCAGGCCGAAACCCGCAGAGATGGCCACGGTTTGCCATGGATGGCCGCCAATGTAGGTTTCGGTGGCGTCGACCGCGGGTTGGGTCCGGTCACGAACACTGGATAACGAGCTTCGGGCCTGCTGGAGTTTCTGGGCGATTTGCCCGCGAAGGGTGTCCGCTTCTTCTCCGACCAGTGAGGCACTGCTTTTCAGCAGTTTTTCCGACTCTTCGATCAGGGCCTGAAGTTCGCTGAAGACCTGATCCTTGATTTGATCATCGGCGACTTGATCGACGGTTTTGCGAGCCATTTGGTGTACTCCTTACAGTGAATGGACAGTGAGCAATGGAGTCTGCCGCCGTGGCAAAAGTTGCAGCCATTTTGCGCGGTGACTCACCCCTGACGAAAAATCCAGCGCAGGACATTTCTTCCTACAGTGTAAGATGTCGCCTATTTTACGCAGCAGGTAATTCCCCATGAGCTTCAATCTGGCCGACAAACCCCTCGCCGAGCGCGCGGCGCTTGAAGATGAAAAATCCCGTCTGTTCGAACTCTGGCAAAACAACCTGGGCAAAGCCAAGGGCGAAGCCGCGCGGTTGTTCGGTGAGCGCGCCAAGCGCAAAGGCAAATGGGCGGAATGGGTACGCGCCGAACTCGACGGCATGTCGCCACCGGAATTCGCGAACATGGTGCGCAGTGAAGTCAATCGCTTGATGGCCGCTAAATAAACGCCCCGGAAAAAATCGCGGCAATCGCTTCACGCACTTTCAACACCACCGGATCGAGCTGCGTGCTGGTGCGCCAGCCCAGTTCGATCGGGTAACGCGGCAGCGCCAGAGGGCAGGGCAGCAGCGCCAATCCGCACAGTGCTGCAATACTTTGCGCCGCATGGGCCGGAATGGTCGCCACCGCCTGACTGCCCTTGAGCAGATACGGCAACGCGGCAAAGTGGGTGGTCGACGCGCATACCCGCCGACTCGATCCCAGCGCCGCCAGACCTTCATCGGTAATCCCGATAAAACCGCCCGAGGACACCAGAATGTGCTCGCGGGCGACGAACTCATCAAGGCTGAGACTCTGTTGTCCTTCGGCCAGGCTGAGGGGATCCACCAGGCACAGATAACCCCCTTCACCCAGCACTTGGCGGCTCAGCAGTCGCTCGGCAAACCCGCCTGCGGTGATCGCCAGATCGATGCTGCGTTCCATCAAGGCCCGGGCGACGATCTGGCTATGGGTCTGGCGAAAGATCAGCCGCAGCTTCGGCGCACGGTGAGCGATTTCCTCGATCAATCGTCGCCCGTAGGCGATTTCGAAATCATCTGACAAACCCACGGTTACCGAGCGCCCGTCGTAATGATGGGCCGCAGGATCGACCATCGCCAGGCTTTGCCGGCATTTGTTCAGTGCATCACTGACCACCGGTTTCAACTGGTTGGCCTTGAGCGTCGGCGCAAGACCTCGGCCGGTGCGCACGAACAATTGATCGCCATACACCTCTCGCAACCGACGCAACGCCGCGCTGACCGCCGATTGCGTCACGCCAAGACGCAGCGCGGCACGGCTGGCGCTGGACTCCTCATGCAGCGCTTCGAAGACTTTGAGCAAGTTGAGATCGACGGTGGCGATATTCATTTGGTTCATATCATTCAGCAGTGAGTCGGGCTTTATTCATGATCCTGTGGCGCCGGAGAATGAGCAACACCTCATTCCTGACGGAGCCACCGTAATGCCCAAGTCAATCGTTGCTGCCCTGCAAATCGGCGCCTTGCCCGGCGGCAAGGCCGACACCCTCGATCAAATCCTCTCCTGGGAAACCGCCATTATCGAATCCGGCGCGGCGTTGGTGGTCATGCCTGAGGCGTTGCTCGGTGGCTACCCCAAAGGCGAGAGCTTCGGCACGCAACTCGGCTATCGACTGCCGGAAGGTCGTGAAGCGTTTGCCCGGTATTTCGCCAATGCCATCGACGTGCCTGGTGCCGAGACCGACGCCTTGGCCGGGTTGTCGGCCCGCACCGGGGCCAACCTGGTGATCGGTGTGATCGAACGTGCCGGCAGCACCTTGTACTGCACCGCGCTGTATTTCGACCCGCAGGCAGGGCTGGTTGCCAAGCACCGCAAATTGATGCCCACCGGCACCGAGCGACTGATCTGGGGCAAGGGCGATGGCTCGACCTTGCCGGTGATCGACAGCCAGGTCGGGCGGATCGGCGCGGTGGTGTGCTGGGAAAACATGATGCCGTTGCTGCGCACCGCGATGTATGCCAAGGGCGTGGAGGTCTGGTGCGCGCCGACTGTGGACGAGCGCGAGATGTGGCAGGTCAGCATGCGTCACATCGCCCATGAAGGACGCTGCTTTGTGGTCAGTGCCTGTCAGGTTCAGGACTCGCCACAAGCCTTGGGCGTGGACATCGCCAACTGGCCGGCGGAGCGCCCGTTGATTGCCGGCGGCAGCGTGATTGTCGGGCCGATGGGCGACATTCTCGCCGGGCCGCTGCGTGGCGAGGCGGGATTGCTGACCGCCGAAATCGACACCGATGACCTGATCCGCGCCCGGTACGACTACGACGTGGTCGGGCATTATGCGCGCCCGGACGTGTTTGAGTTGACGGTGGATGAGCGAGCCAAACCGGGCGTGCGGTTCAACACATAATCCGTCGGGGGGTGGGATTGTCGTCTAGTCTCCAGGCGTTCACACCCCCGTCAACGGATGGACTCGCCATGAGTTTGTTAATAGGCCCGATTCTGCAGTTTCGTGGCATCAATAATAATGTCTACAACGTGTCTGCCCTGGTGGTTTCACCCTTGGGCGAGCCACCTCCCACGGTAAAAGTGCCCAAGGATGTGACTGCCGACACACCCTTGGCCATCGCCGATATCCCGCTGCTCAACCCTAATTCCCGGGTCTGGCGCATCGATTTCAAGGCGGCGCAGGATCAGGCCGTTGCCACCAGTTACACGGTTTCCGTAGACGGTGCGCAGGCCAACTTCGTCGTTCCGGCCAAGGGCCAGTCGCCGCGCATTGCGTATGTGTCGTGCAACGGTTTCTCCGACCCCAAGGAGATGGAGAAGGTAGACCGGAACAACGAGCGTTGGGAGCACATGTGGGGTGCTCACCAGGGCGAGCCCTATCATCTGCTGTTGATGGGCGGCGATCAGGTTTACAGCGACGACATGCGCAGCAGTGTGCCGTCGATGAAAGCATGGTTCGCCAAACCCTTCGCCGACCGGCAAAAGGCTGCTTACACCAAGGTGATCGAAGCCGATCTGGACAAGTTTTTCACCAGGCTCTACCTGGAATGCTGGAAACAGCCCGAGATGGCCAAGGTGTTCGGCGCCATTCCGACGGTGATGATGTGGGATGACCATGACATCATCGATGGCTGGGGTTCCTACGATGAGATATTGCATTCAAGCCCGGTGTTCCAGGGGCTGTTTGCCACAGCCAAACGCTATTTCAGGATTTTCCAGCAGCAACTGATCCAGACGCATCCTCACCTCAAGCCGTCCGCTGATACCCATCCCTGCGCGATTCCCGGAACCGCCGATGGCTTTCACCTGGGGTTCACCGGCCTGGGCGAGTTGGCCTTGCTGGTTCCCGATCTACGCAGCGAACGTGCGCCGGACTTGACCACCCCGCAGGCCCAACAAACCCGGGTTATTTCGCCTCTCAGTTGGGATGCGATTTATGCCTGGCTGGACAAGGTCCCTGCGCACAAGCACCTGTTGCTGATGTCGAGTATTCCGGTGGGTTACCTTGATTTACAGGCGGCCGAAAAGGCGCTGGACGTGATGGTGGGGCAACAGGAGCTCGAGGACGATTTACGCGACCACTGGCGAAGCCTGCCGCACCGCAGTGAACGCAAGCGGTTGATCATGCGGCTGCTGGATTTCGCCAAAGCCCAATCATGCAAGGTCACGCTGGTGTCTGGCGACGTTCATGTGGCCGGGGCCTGTGTGATCGAATCGAAGTTGCCCCGGCATGGCAGCGATGGCGCGGGGAAAATCTACCAATTGATTTCCACCGGCGTCGTGCATCCTGCGCCGCCAGTGTTGGCGGTGCACTTTCTGGAGTCCATCGGTGCGAACCAGGAACAGATCGACTACGGCATCACCGGAACCATGTTGCCTGTTGGCGCGAGGGGGCGTTACCTGATCGCCGCTCGAAACTGGTTGGCGATCGAGCCGGATGAAGGCGGCAACGGCAAGACCCGACTATGGGCCAACTGGCACGTAGAAGGTCTGAAGCATAGTGTGACGCAGGTGATCGACCCCGTTACATAGCGGGGGCGTTACCAGGTGCCAGAGATCGAGCCCGGCAGGCTGAGCTTGCCGCTATCGACAAAACGCATGGTGCCGAACGCCCCTCCGGCCAGTTTGCCGTGCAGTACGTAAGGCAGATTGTCCAGTGTCTGCGTCTGACTCAGTCCGAGGGTCTGACGCAGCACCGAGAAGGCCGAAACGCTCACCGGCACCACGATCACTGCTTCGGAGAATCGTGGGATCGAGCCCGACTGATCGCTGACGCCGGAAGCTAGCGGCTGGCCATTAACCTCCAGGTCCAGCGCCACGCCGTTATAGGCGATCGCGGTTTCATTGGGGTTTTGCACGCGCAGTTTTACCGCGAAGCGTACTTCCAGCTCCTGGCTTTGCAGCGGCTCGATACCGACCACGTTGATGTGCAGCGGGTCGCGACTGGGGAACAGGGCGCAGGCGCTCAGGGAGAGCAATAGAAGGGATAGGGACAGGGCTAGCAATCTGCGCATGAACATATTCTCGTAAAGAAAAAGGCCGAACCGCTCAAAGCTCGGCCTTCGAGCATTACGGACGGTTCAACTGTGCGACAGCCACAGGTGACGCGGGTTCACCCTTGGCCGTAACATCCGGGTTCTGCATCACCTGAAGCACCGAGGCTTCCGGGTCGAACTCGTCTTCTTCCAGCTCGATGAACTCTTCGGGCAGGAAGATATTCAGCACGATAGCGCACAACGCACCGACAGTGATCGGCGATTCGAAGATGTTGTGCAGCGCCTTCGGCAGCTCGCGCAGGACTTCAGGCACCGCCGCGACGCCCAGGCCCATGCCGAGGGAAATCGCCACGATCAGCATGTTGCGCCGATGCAGGCCGGCCTCGGCGAGGATCTTGATCCCGGCCACGGCCACAGTGCCGAACATTACCAGTTCGGCACCGCCGAGCACTGGTTTTGGCATCAGTTGCAGCACCGCGCCGATCATCGGGAACAAGCCCAGCAGCACCAACAGACCGGCAATGAAAAACGCCACATAACGACTGGCCACGCCAGTGAGTTGGATCACCGATTTTGGGGCCGCTTCGCCGCTCAGCGGGAGCAAGCTCCCTCGCCACGGAGTGGGAAGTTTTCAAAATCGGCTATAGCTCCTGCCACTTTCTGACAGCAGCCTCTGCTAAGCTCCGGCGACTTCCAGCAAGGAGCCTGCCGACCGTGTCGCGAACCACTCGTTTACTGACCTTGTTACAAGTGCTACGCGGCAAAAGTCGTCCAGTGACTGCCGCGACATTGGCCAGCGAGCTGGAGATTTCCGAACGCACGCTGTACCGCGACATCGCTGAACTCACCGCACTCGGCGCGCCGATTTTTGGCGAGGCGGGGATCGGCTATGTATTGCGCAGCGGTCTGTTTCTGCCGCCCTTGATGCTCAATGCCGATGAGACCGAAGCCATCGTGCTCGGTTTGCGCTACGTGGATCAGCGGGGCGATGAGGTGTTGAGCAAAGCGGCGGCCGATGCCCTGGCGAAAATCGCCGCGGTGCTCGACCCGACGGCCCAGGACGCCTTGCGCAACCCGACGGTGTTGCCGGGGCCGCCGGGTTATGGCTATCCGCAAAACGCCGTGCCGTTGAATGTGTTTCGCCAGGCCATCCGCGATCAGGCCAAGTTGCATATCGATTACGCAGACGCCAACCAGGTGCCCAGCCAACGGTTGATCTGGCCATTGGCCCTGGGGTTTCTCAATGAGGTGCGGATCATCGTCGCCTGGTGTGAGTTGCGCAGTGCCTATCGTACGTTCCGCACCGACCGGATCTCAGCCGCCAGTGAACAGGGTGAGCGCTATCCGGGGCGGCGCAGCGACCTGTTGCGCACTTGGCGCAAACAGATGCAACTGGACGAAGCAGGGCGTTTCACTCCTGACAAGAACTGACACTGGCTTGTTTTAGCATGGCTCCAGAAACAACTCACAAGGAGCCGTAAACATGTCCAATCCAGCCTCTTCACTGGCCCCCGCCATTGCCGCCTACATTGCTGCCGCCAATGCTCGCGACACCTCGAGGGTCGCCAGTTTTTTCGCTGAGGATGCCAACGTGTTCGATGAGGGGCAGCATCAGGTCGGCACACAAGCCATCGCCCAATGGATGCAAGACACTGCGCAACGTTATCAGCCGCGGGTCGAGGTGCTTGACGTTCAACAGCGCACAGGCAAAGTGCTGGTGCACAACCTGATCTCCGGCACTTTTCCCGGCAGCCCGCTGGAACTGCGCTATATGTTCCGCCTCAATGAACAGGGCAAGATCGCCCGGCTGGACATCTCGCTGTAACCACCGGCCTATGTAGCAGCTGTCGAGCACCGCGACGCAGCTGCTACGGCCCGGGCTTGGCGAGCCGCTATAGAGACGTATACTGCCGCGCATGAATGTCGACTCTCCCTTAAGCGCCTGGCAACACGCCATCGAACAGAAGGGCTTCGTCCAGGACGAAGCCCAGGAACATGCCGTGTGGGCGCTGCAAAAATGCCACGAAGCCTTGCAGGAAGGCCGCGCGCCCATCACCGGCGTGTACCTCTGGGGCCCGGTCGGGCGGGGCAAGACCTGGTTGATGGATCAGTTCTATCAAAACCTGCGCGTCCCGGCCCGGCGGCAGCACTTTCACCACTTTATGGGTTGGGTGCATCAGCGCTCCTTCCAGTTGACCGGTACCGCCGACCCGCTGAAGGCCCTGGCCCGCGAGCTGAGCCAGGAAGTGCGGGTGCTGTGTTTCGATGAACTGTTCGTCAACGACATCGGTGACGCGATCATTCTCGGGCGTTTGTTTCAGGTGATGTTCGAGCAAGGCGTGGTGGTGGTCTGTACCTCCAACCAACCGCCGGATCAGCTGTACGCCGATGGCTTCAACCGCGACCGCTTTGTGCCGGCGATTAGCGCGATCAAGCAACACATGCAGGTGATTGCGGTGGACGGTGGAGAAGATCATCGTCTGCACCCCGGCGCCGGCCTGCAGCGTTACTGGGTGAACGTTCCGGGTCAGCCCGGTGCCCTTGGCGACGTGTTCAAGGCCCTGACCGTCGGCCAGACGCTGTCCAGCGATCCGGTGCAGATCGGCTACCGTTCGGTCAATGTCATGCAGGCCAGTCGAACCGTGCTCTGGTGCCGTTACGCCGAGGTCTGCGAGCAGCCTTTTGCCGCCATGGACTTCATGGCCCTGTGCGACACCTTCAGCGCTATTCTGTTGAGTGACGTGCCCAATCTCAGCGCGCAAAAACGCGAAGGGCGCATCGCCCGCGGCACTGAAGACGGTGTCGAGCGGGTGGCGGCGGGGGATCGCGAGTTGCCGCAATTGTCGGTGCATGACGACGGTGTGCGGCGGTTCATTGCCCTGGTGGACGAATGCTACGACCGCAAGGTGCCGCTGTACCTCGAAGCGCAGGTACCGATGGAAGCGTTGTACACCGAGGGCTATCTGGAATTCCCGTTTCGCCGCACCCTCAGCCGTTTGCAGGAGATGCAGCTAAAACGTTTTGCCGAGGCTTGATGTCCGGGAGAAGGTGCAAAGGGGCGAGAGGATCCGGTTGTCGGCACCCCGGCGCTCGCGATAAGGTCGCAGGACCTTTCAGTGCGCAAGAAGCGAACTGGGGCAACTTCATGTGTGATCGAGGGTGGAAATGGAATCCGCAGAAATTCTTGTGCTTCAGGCCAGTTACAGCAACCCGACACATGCCGAGGCGATTTGTCTTGTATTGAACCATTACGCCGAAGACCCGATGGGTGGCGGTAAGTCGTTGCCCACCCATGTGTTGCAACAACTGCCGGGGGAGCTGGCCAAGCGGCCCCATGCCTTCAGTGTATTGGCGTTTGTCGGTGGCGAGCCGGCAGGGCTGGTCAATTGCTTCGAAGGCTTTTCGACCTTTGCCTGCCGGCCATTGGTCAACGTGCACGATGTGGTCGTGGTGTCGAAGTTTCGCGGGTTGGGACTGAGCCAGAAAATGCTGCACAAAGTCGAGGACATCGCACGTCAGCGCGGCTGCTGCAAAATCACCCTGGAAGTGCTGGAAGGCAATCCAGTGGCCCAGGCGTCTTATGGCAAATTCGGTTTTTCACCCGGCATGTTCGACCCGGCGCACGGCCGGATGCTGTTCTGGACCAAAGCGCTTTAGTCCTCCGAGCCATAAAAAAGGGCGTCGATCAGGACGCCCTTAAGTCATTTGTCGGCCCCTCAAAACTACTGCTGAACGACCGCCGGGGCGACAGGCGCGACCTTGGGTTTTATCAGGCTGAAGTCGATCAACGGCCGCTGCTCACGCTCGTAAGGGTTGCCGATCATCAATGGCCGAGGCTTGAAGCTGTCGCTGACCAGGCTTTTGCTGCGGTCCAGTTCATCGAAACTCAGTCCGGCCAGATCCGCCCAGGTGTGAATCAGCTGGGAGCTGCTGTACGGTCGACCCAGATCAGCGGCAAAACTCCAGTCATGGGTTTCGCGCCATTTCGGCGAGGCCCAGGCCACGAATGGAATGGTGTACATCGGCGCGGTCGGCTTGTTCTCGTTGCGGCCCAGGGTGTTGTGGCCAGCGGAGTCGAACACGTCTTCGCCGTGGTCGGAGAGGTACAGCAGGAAGCCGTTTGGATCGGTCTTGGCGTAGTCCTTGATCAGGCTCGAGACCACGAAGTCGTTGTACAACACCGCGTTGTCATAGCTGTTGTACGTCGGCACTTGATCATCACGCACGCCGTCCGGCACGCCTTTGCGGTCGGTGAACTTGTTGAACGTCGGCGGGTAACGGTACTGGTAGCTCATGTGCGTGCCGAGCAAATGCACGACGATCAGCTTGCGTGGCGCCGCATCGGCCAGCGCCTTGTTGAACGGCTCGATCACATCGCCATCGTACTGGGCGGCGTTCTGGTTGCGGTTGTTGTTCAGGTACACCTGCTCGTCGGCCTGTTCAGAGAAGGTCGTGAGCATGGTGTTGCGCTTGGTCATGGTCTGCTGGTTGGTGATCCAGAAGGTTTTGTAACCCGCCTGTTTCATCATGCTGACCAATGACGGCGTCGTCAGGTAGAGGTCCGGGTTTTCTTCGTCGGCGAACGTCAGCACCTGCTGCAGCGCTTCGATGGTGTAGGGGCGTGGGGTAATGACGTTATTGAAAACCGCCAGTTGGTCCTTGAGCTTATCCAGTTCCGGGGTGGTTTCCCGCGGGTAGCCGTACAGGCTCATGCGCTGACGGTTGGTGGACTCGCCGATCACCAGCACCAGGGTCGCCGGCTGATTGGCCATCGAGTCGGTGAAGTTCTTCAGCGGCGGGATCTTGCTGGCGCTGTCGAGCATGCCTTGCATGCTGCCCAGGGTACCGAGGTAACGGTGATAGGCCACGGCCATCTGCCATGGCACCGCGGGCTCGATGCGGGTTTCGAATTTCTCGAAGCCTTCCGCCAGGCTGCCGGTGTGCGCGGTCTGCTTGATCAGCGGGTAACCGATCACGGCCAGCACAATCGCCGTCGCTGCGATCAGCGCCTGGACGCGTGGCAGGTACACCGGACGCACGCGGGTCCAAAGGAAGTACGCGAATGCAGTGTGGGCGAGGAACGCCAGCACCATCCACCAGGCAAAATACTGCGTCAGGTATTCGCCGGCTTCAGACACGTTCGATTCGAACATGATGAAGATGACGCTCTGGGAAAATTCCTGCTGATAGATGAAGAAATAACCCAGGCTGGCCATCGAACAGGCCCACAGCACCACACCGATCAGCGCGGACATCACACGGGTTTGTTTGGGGAACAACAGCATCGGCGCGAGCCAAATGGCGCTCATCACAAAAGCCTGGCGGAACCCGCTAAAACCGGAGGTGCCCGTCAGTTGAATCAGTAGTTGGGTGATACCGGAGAAATACCAGAAGAACAGAAATAACCAGAGTAATCCTGCCCAATCAAAACCATTCGCAGACGTTTTGCTGCGTTTAAGCAAAGCCATTCAACACTCCAGCCTGATGATCGGCCGTCGGCACTCTCCTTGTCACAGACGAACGGATACCGCTCGCAAAGCAAGCAGCCACAAAGGGCCGGAGTATCGCCAAGCAAGTGTGAAAACTTTGTGAGTTGTCGCAGCGGACAGGATTGCAGCGAGTCAGAAACAGCGCTGGGCCGCTTCCGACTCAAGCGAGGAGATCAGGCGTGAGGAGCACGTTGGGTGACGGGCAAGGGCTGAGCCTGATTGCCTTGGGTCAGCAGGCGCAATTGCGCAACTTCCCGCTTCAACTGATCGCGCTCCTCTTTCAACTGGCGCAGTTCATCGCGACGGATCGTGACGTAAAGGGTTTGTGCTGGCAGTGCTGTGTGTACGGTGCCCATTGCTCACCTCGCAAATGGCGGTATCAACTGTAAGTCGACTCCCGAAATCGGGTGCTCACTTACTATCGGCGCCAATTTTGATTTCTTTTGCCCCTGAAGGGAACTTTTTTATTTTTCATGGTCGTTGTGTCTTCGGCACGATTCCCGACGTTATCAGTCTGGATCGGGCACAATGCCCGGAAACTTCATCCCGCCGCTCTGGACTAACCTTCACTAGTCGCGTTGGGCTATAACCTTAGACACACTTTATTTGTAGTAGGGAGCATCAGTACATGCAACTCGGGATTATTGGACTGGGCCGCATGGGCGGTAATATTGCGCGGCGCCTGATGCTCAACGGGCACACCACCGTTGTTTACGACCGCAATACCGCTTTTGTCGATACCCTGGCCGAAGAGGGCGCCACCGGCGTCGCCGACTTGCCAGCCCTGGTCGCTGGCCTGCCCAAGCCGCGCGCGGTGTGGGTCATGCTGCCCGCCGGCGCACCGACCGAAGACACCATTGACACCCTGAGCACCTTGCTTGAAGCGGGCGATACCATCATCGATGGCGGCAACACCTTCTATAAGGACGATATCCGTCGGGCCAAAACCCTGTCGGAAAAAGGTCTGCATTACATCGACGTCGGCACCTCCGGCGGCGTCTGGGGCCTGGAACGTGGCTACTGCATGATGATCGGCGGCGATGCCGAGACGGTTAAGCGTCTTGACCCGTTGTTCGAGTCCCTGGCCCCGGGTATGGGCGACATTCCGCGCACCAAGGATCGCAAGTCCGATGACGATCGCGCCGAGCGCGGTTACATCCACGCAGGCCCCGCCGGCGCCGGCCACTTCGTCAAGATGATCCATAACGGCATCGAATACGGAATGATGCAGGCCTTCGCCGAAGGCTTCGACATCCTCAAGACCAAAGCCAGCACCAACCTGCCGGAAGATCAGCGTTTCGACCTGAACGTGGCCGACATCGCCGAAGTCTGGCGTCGTGGCAGCGTGGTCTCGTCCTGGCTGCTTGACCTGACCGCCGATGCGCTGGCGTCCGATCCGAAACTCGACGGCTACTCGGGTGAAGTGGCGGACAGCGGTGAAGGGCGCTGGACCATCGAAGCCGCCATGGAACAAGCGGTGCCGGTACCGGTGCTGTCGAACTCGCTGTTCTCTCGCTACCGTTCGCGCGGGCAAGGCAACTTTGGCGACAAGATTCTCTCGGCCCAGCGCTTCGGCTTCGGCGGCCATGTGGAGACTGCGAAAAAATGACCCACGTGATCCGCAGGAAATCCAAGGCAGAACCCGCACCGCCCACCACGCTGTTTTTGTTCGGTGCCCATGGTGATCTGGTCAAGCGCCTGCTGATGCCGGCGCTGTACAACCTGAGTCGCGATGGTTTGCTGGGGAATGGACTGCGGATCGTCGGCGTTGATCACAACGCCATCAGTGACGAAGCCTTTGCCAAAAAACTCGAAGATTTCATTCGGGCGGAAGTGGCAGCCAAGGTCGGCAAGGGCGATCACGCCCTTGATCCGGCGTTGTGGGCCAAATTGGCCAAACACATCAGCTACGTCCAGGGCGATTTCCTGGATGAGCGCACTTATGACGCGCTGGCGGCGAAAATCGACGCCAGCGGCACCGGCAACGCCGTTTTCTACCTGGCCACCGCTCCGCGCTTTTTCAGTGAAGTGGTGCGACGTCTCGGGGCTGCCGGATTGTTGCAAGAAGCCCCTGAAGCGTTCAGAAGGGTGGTGATCGAAAAGCCTTTCGGCTCGGATCTGTATACCGCCGAAGCCTTGAACGCGTGCTTGCTCAAAGTGATGACGGAAAAGCAGATCTACCGGATCGATCACTATCTGGGCAAGGAAACCGTGCAGAACATTCTGGTCAGCCGGTTCTCCAACAGCCTGTTCGAAGCCTTCTGGAACAACCATTACATCGACCACGTACAAATCACCGCCGCTGAAACCGTCGGCGTTGAAACCCGTGGCAGTTTTTATGAGGTCACCGGCGCCCTGCGGGACATGGTGCCTAATCACCTGTTCCAATTATTGGCGATGGTCGCCATGGAACCGCCGGCGGCGTTTGGCGCCGATGCGGTACGTGGCGAGAAGGCCAAAGTGATCGGCGCGATTCGCCCCTGGTCGATCGAGGAAGCGCGAGCCAACTCAGTGCGCGGCCAATACACCGCCGGCGAGATCGATGGCAATCGGTTGCCCGGTTATCGTCAGGAAACCAACGTCGCGCCCGACAGCACCACTGAAACCTATGTCGCGCTCAAAGTGATGATCGACAACTGGCGCTGGGTCGGTGTGCCGTTCTACCTGCGTACTGGCAAGCGCATGAGCGTGCGCGACACCGAGATCGTCATTTGCTTCAAGCCGGCGCCGTATGCGCAGTTCCGTGACACCGAGGTCGAAGAATTGCAGCCGACCTACCTGCGGATCCAGATCCAGCCCAACGAAGGCATGTGGTTCGACCTGCTGGCCAAACGGCCGGGACCGGCGTTGAACATGGCCAATATCGAGCTGGGCTTTGCCTACAAGGATTTCTTTGAAATGCAGCCTTCCACCGGCTACGAAACCTTGATCTACGATTGCCTCACCGGCGATCAGACGCTGTTCCAGCGTGCCGACAACATCGAGAACGGCTGGCGCGTCGTGCAGCCGTTCCTCGACGCCTGGCAGCAGGATGCAACCGTGGAGAGCTATGCAGCCGGCGAAGACGGACCCAAGACCGCTGACGAACTGCTGACCCGCGACGGTCGCGTCTGGCACAGCCTCGGATGATGGACGTCACGCAACAACCCATCCGTTTTCTGCTCAGTGACATGGACGGCACCTTGTTGCTGCCCGATCACAGCCTCAGCCAGCGCACCATCGATGCCGTTCGCGCCTTGCGTGACGCCGGCGTGCTGTTCAGCCTGGCCACCGGGCGTCCACCTAAAGCCATGTTGCAGCAGATCGAAGCCCTGGGCGTTGATCTGCCGACGGCGGCGTTCAATGGCGGCACGATCGTCAACCCGGATGGCAGTTTGCTGGTGGCGCATTATTTGCCGGCAACCGCAGCGCTGACGGCGCTGGCACTGTTTGCCGATCAGCCGGACATTGAAGTCTGGGTGTTCAGCGGTGGTGACTGGCTGTTGAAGGATCCGTACGGCCCGATGGTCCCGCGAGAGCAACATGGCCTGGGTTATCCGCCGGTGGTGGTCGAGAGTTTCGAGCCTTGCCTGGCACGCATCGACAAGATCGTCGCTGCCAGTAACAACACCGAACTGTTGATCGAGCTGGAAGCGCGGTTGCTGCCCATGGTCGAAGGGCAGGCGCAGGTGTCGCGTTCACAACCGGTCTATCTGGATGTGACGGCGGTGCAGGCCAACAAGGGCGCGGCACTGGCGACGCTGGCCGAGTTTCTCGGGGTGTCGCTGGAACAGACTGCCGCCATGGGCGACGGCGGCAATGACCCGGCGATGTTTCATCGTGCCGGGCTGTCGATTGCGATGGGGCAGGCGGAAGAGGCGGTGAAGCGTCAGGCGAACGTGGTGACCGGGGCCAATACCGAAGACGGCGCGGCCCAGGCGATCGAGCGATACATCCTCCCTCGATAAGCACACAAAACCAATGTGGGAGCGAGCAGGCCCGCTCCCACATTTTTGTTCTGGGTTACAGCCAGTAACTTACCGCGTACCAGCCAAGAACCCCCATCACCACGGTGTATGGCAGCGCCATCCACACCATCCGCCCGTACGACAGACGAATCAGCGGGGCAATCGCCGAGGTCAGCAGGAACAGGAACGCCGCCTGACCATTAGGCGTCGCCACGCTCGGCAGGTTGGTCCCGGTATTGATCGCAATCGCCAGGGTTTCAAAGTGCTCGCGGCTCATGTGGCCGGAGATGAATGCCTGTTTTACTTCGGTGATGTAAATGGTCGCGACGAACACGTTGTCGCTGATGGCCGACAGCAAGCCGTTGGCAATAAACAGCATGCCCGGCTGTTGATCCGCCGGCAGCGTCAATACCCACTGGATCAGCGGCGCGAACAGCTGCTGATCGTGAATCACCGCCACCACGGCGAAAAATACCACCAGCAGCGAGGTGAACGGCATGGCGTCCTTGAAGGCGGTGCCGAGGCGGTGTTCGTCAGTGATACCGGTAAACGCGGTGATCAGCACGATCACCATCAAGCCGATCAGGCCGACTTCGGCGATGTGAAACGCCAGCCCGGCAATCAGAATCAGTGCCGCCGCCCCTTGAACCAGCAGCGCAGCGCGCTGACGCGAAGTACGCTCGGCGTTGTCTTCGGCGGCGTAGTTGGCCAGCACCGCACGCACGTTGTCCGGCAGCAGCGTGCCATAACCGAACCAGCGCAGTTTCTCCAGCAGTACGCAGGTCACCAGGCCCGCTGCCAGCACCGGCAACGACACCGGGGCGATCTTCAGAAAGAATTCGGCAAAGTGCCAGCCCATCTCATGGCCGATCAGCAGGTTTTGCGGCTCGCCAACCAGCGTGCAAACACCACCCAACGCTGTGCCGACCGCGCCGTGCATCAGCAGACTGCGCAGGAAGGCGCGGAATTGTTCGAGGTCGGCATGGTGCAATGTCGGTAACTGCCGGTCGTCGCCGAACTCACTGTCCTGACGCGGATCGTTGCCCGAGGCGACGCGGTGATACACCGAATAAAACCCCACGGCCGCGCTGATGATGACCGCGGTCACGGTCAATGCATCGAGAAACGCCGAGAGAAACGCTGACAGGAAACAGAACATCAACGCCAGCAGCGCCTTGGAGCGAACTCCCAGCAGCAGGCGCGAGAACAGAAACAGCAGCAGGTCCTTCATGAAGTAGATGCCCGCCACCATGAACATCAGCAGCAGGATCACCGGGAAGTTGTGCACCAGTTCGTCATAGAGCGCCTGGGGCGTGGTCATTTTCAGCAGCAGAGCTTCGATCAGCAGCAACCCGCCGGGCATCAGCGGGTAACACTTGAGCGCCATGGCCAGGGTGAAGATGAACTCCAGCACCAACAACCAGCCGGCCGCCACCGGACCGATCGTCCACAACACCAGGGCGTTGAGAATCAGGAATCCGATAATGCTGGCTTTGTACCAGCGGGGTGAATGCCCAAGAAAATTGTGTGCGAAGGCCTGGGCCATTGAGCCGGACATCGGCTACTCCTTGTGTTAAGAAGCGCGCAACTTGCCGTAAGCGGAAGGGAAGATCAAGTGCAGGAAACTAGGGTTGATAGCGGGCGACGACGGCGCGGTAGTTGCCATCCAGTGAATAGCCGCCGACGACGATGCAGCCATCGGCCTGCACGGCCAATGCAGTGGCGGTGTCGGGGCCTCGACTCAGGCGTGTGCGGACCCAGCCCATGCCATTGGCGAAGCTGCGATCCAGCGCCCCATTGGGTAAGTAGCGAGCGAGAATGAAATCGCCTTCGAGCCCGCCGCCCGTCGCTCCGACCGTCAGTACACAGTCGTCCGCTTGTATCTGGGCTGCGGTCCACTGGCAGCCGCTGTGGCTGATTTCCAACAGTTGTGGCTGGCCGCTATTGCAATGCATGTCAGGTCGGCCATTGCTGTGAACGTTCAGGGCGAGGCAGTGCATCGGGTCGCGACTGCTGCCAAAACAATGCAAATCACCATTTTCGTGCTGGACGATCTGGCAGACCTGGGCACTCTGACCCCAGGCCTTGAAGGTCATGAAGCCATCCACGGCGAAGCCGTCATCCAACTGGCCATCGGTGTGATAACGCGCCAGCAAACCTTCCTCGGGGAAATTGATCGATCCGCCCACCAGGATTCGGCCGTCATGTTGCACCATCAGACTGTTCAGCCAGGTGTTCATCAATAAGTGCCGGACCATGACAAAGCCACGACCGTTGAAGGTGCTGTCCAGCGAGCCGTCGGCATTGAGCCGAATCAGCATGCCGACGTGATCGGCCAATTCAAAGTGATGATTGGCCAGCAGCAGGATTCGACCATCGTCCTGCACGCAGATATCACAGGCCTCGGTACCCGGCACGCCGGGTGGTAACCAAGCGTCGCGAGCGCCTTCGGAAAGCTTCCCCGGCAGGCGCACCACGCAGCGGCCGTGCTCACCAAAACCCTGTATCGGACAGCCCCGTTGATCAAACATCGCCAGGGCGGGCAGCGTACGATGAGCATTTTCGTAGTGCAGGCCGGCCACCAGAATGTTCCCGTCGGCCAGCACCCGCACTGTGCCCGCCATGGCCTCGTAGCCGTGGGCGAATTGCCCGATGACGCTGCCTTGTTTGCCGAAGGCCAGATCCGCCGAACCATCCTCACGCAGGCGGGCCAGGCCAAAGCGGCTGCCACCTGGCGTGCCGACCTTGGCTGCCGCCAGTATTCGGCCGGTGTGGTCAATCGCCACGCCATTGATCCTGCTGGAAGTACTGCCGGCGAAATACACTTGAGTCTTGCCGCTGCCAGCGAAATGGCTATCGAGTTGCCCGGCGTCTTTCACCGCTGCCGGTATGGCAAAAGCAGTCTGGAGTGACATGCACGCATCTCCTTGCCAGTCGTCCTTGTCCGGGTGCCCGGAGGTTGACTGCATGAGAAGAACATTCAATCCCTGAATGCGATGATGCGCAACTGCCATTACGCTCGGGAGGAGCGGCGTTTTGTGCCAGAACAGTGTCTTCTCGAACCACTGACAAGCCTGCCAAGTAATCTGGCGGCTAGAAGTTGGAAAACGAAAATGGTGTTATGCAGCTGACCGTAGAAACCGTCAACTAAGGAGAAGAAGGGACGCGGATTACCGGGCGGTAATCCGCGAAAAAGATTAATGCGGCATGGACCACGATTGCAGTGTGTAACCTTCCTCGCTCAGCTCGGCGCGGGCTTGTTCCAGCAAGTGTGCAAGTTGCTGCGGATCGGAATAGGCACTGCTGGGGATTTGTTTGCGGCTGATGCGAGTGTTAGTGCGATCAATGATGGCCAGGCTGAGCTCGCCATTACCGTCTTGTGGAGCCCAAGCCACGCATTGAAAGGGTTGGAATGCGCGGTCGGCAATCAAAAGAGCTTCGTTGATACGGAGCGGGGCGTTCATGGGGTCTTCTCTCTGTGTGCCCAATCAAGTGATGTGCCGTCGGTTGGGCTTACCGTTCGGCTGGTTACTTGTACTGATGTCCGCAACCGGGGGTTGGGTCACACACAATCAAAAGAAATTTCAACTTTCTTTGATTCGCCGGCGATTCAGGCAGTTGCTGAAAGCTGAATGAAAGGTTCAATTCGTTAGGCAACTCATTAAGTGATTTTTTATAACTAATAAGCCGATGTCCCTATAAGCAATCGATACAAGCCCGCGTCAATATTTTGCTAGTGTTACACCGAAGCCCGCCAAATGACTGTTTTTAATAATATTTCCTAAAATTTGGCGCCAAGGAACAGTCATGATCGAAGCGCCTGCTTTACGACGTCTTTTAGTAGTGGATCCTTGCGACGACTGCCACCGTTTGCTGCCGGGTTTACGCGCTGTGGGTTGGGATGTCGACAGCTGTACCCTGGAAAGCGCCGCGGAACGAACCTGCGACGTCGGCCTGTTGCGCTTGCAGCCATTTCATCTGGAGCGTCCGGAAGCCGTCAAGGAACTGATCACCCGTAGCGGTACCGAGTGGATCGCCGTGCTCGATCAGGATGTCCTGCGAATGCAGAATGTCGGGGATTTCGTCTGCGAATGGTTTTTTGACTTCCATACCTTGCCGTTCGATGTTTCAAGGGTTCAGGTCACTCTGGGCCGAGCGTTCGGCATGGCGCGCCTGCGCGGGCAGGGCACGGTTCATATCGATCAGCCTGAACACGAACTGCTCGGCGACAGCAAACCGATTCGCGAGCTACGCAAACTACTGAGCAAGCTGGCGCCCACCGAATCGCCGGTGCTGATCCGCGGCGAAAGCGGCACCGGTAAGGAATTGGTCGCCCGTACCCTGCATCAACAATCCCAGCGCCACCGCAAGCCATTCGTGGCGATCAACTGTGGCGCGATTCCCGAACACTTGATCCAGTCCGAATTGTTCGGTCACGAGAAGGGGGCCTTTACCGGCGCCCATCAGCGCAAGGTCGGGCGGATAGAAGCCGCCAACGGCGGCACCCTGTTTCTCGATGAAATAGGCGATCTGCCCCTGGAGCTGCAAGCCAATCTGTTGCGCTTCCTGCAGGAAAAACACATCGAGCGGGTTGGCGGCCATCAACCTATTCCGGTGGATGTGCGGGTATTGGCGGCGACGCACGTCGACCTTGAAGAGGCCATCGAGAACAAACGCTTTCGCGAAGATTTGTACTACCGTTTGAACGTCCTGCAAGTAGTCACCGTGCCGCTGCGTGAGCGCCATGGTGATCTATTGATGCTGGCCAACCACTTTTCCCATTTCTACAGCAGTGAAACCGGCCGTCGTCCGCGCAGCTTCAGCGAGGATGCGTTGGTCGCCATGGGCAAGCACGACTGGCCGGGCAATGTCCGCGAGCTGGCCAATCGGGTACGTCGTGGGCTGGTATTGGCCGAAGGACGACAGATCGAGGCGCGAGACCTGGGGCTGCTCAGTCAACACGCCTTCGCCACGCCGATGGGCACCCTTGAAGACTACAAGACTCGCGCCGAGCGCCAGGCGCTGTGCGATGTATTGAACCGGCACAGCGACAACCTGAGTGTTGCCGCCCGAGTCCTGGGCGTGTCACGGCCGACTTTTTACCGATTGCTGCACAAGCACCAGATCCGCTAGGGCGGTGCAACAAAAAAGGCCCGCTACGACAACTATCGTAGTGGGCCTTTTCTATTACGGGGTGCGGTTTAGAAGTAGTACGGGAATTTCAGGCTGAAGGAAAAGTCCGGCGCATCGTCGGTCATACCGATGGACAAGTTGGGAACGATCGTCAGGTTGTCGGAGGCCGCGATGGTCATGCCGACGTTGAAGTAACCGGCGTTGGCGTCGCTGGACACCACCGACTCCCAATCCCCGCCATCCTGCTTGAGCTTGCTTTTGCGTTGCACCAGGTCAGACATCGAGAACGACATACTCATTTTTTCGTTCAGTGCAAACGCGATCCCCGCGCCAATCTGGAAGCTGTCGCCGATCCGCACCTTGCCCGGGACTTTCTGATTGACGGTGGCGCTGATGTCGTCGAAGGATTCTTCGAAGTTGTGGGTGTAGGACAGGCTACCGAACAGAACCGCCGGATCGTAGGTCTTGACCAGCGAGATACCGGGGCTGATCGACCAGACGCCGTTGCCGGTCGGCAGGGTGTCAGGCACGAACAGGTTGGTATTGGCGTCGCTCTGGCGCAGTTTGATGCCGAACGGGTCCTTGCCGGTCGGTGCCTTGACTCGGAAGGTGAACACCGCATCTGGGGTGTTGACTGATTCGTCCATGAATTTGTAGGCGATCCCGAAGTTGATATCGCCCAGCGTCGGATCCCGGGTGACGGTTTCTTCGCTGGTCACCCCCGCGGCACCGTTGTTGGCGCCGCCGGACTGATACGTCGATTCGCGGTACACCACCGGTACGTTCAGGTCGAATTGCCAGCGATTGTCGAAGTTGTAGCGCCCGGTGAGGTCCAGCGTCCAGGTGTCGGCCTTGATCCGGTCCAGGTTGATGTTGCCCAGAAAGATCGAGTCCAGTGCGAGGAAGCCATTGAGGATCAGCTGGCGGGTATCGTAACGCGAATAGGTCAGCCCGGTTTCGAGGCTGAACTTGCCGCCGCCGAAGAATCCGCTGGCCTCGTCATACAGGTTGGAAACACTCTGTGCCGGTTGAGAGTCATCGGCCAGCGATTGTCCATAGGAGCTGCCGCTGCCCGCGGCGCCGCCTGAAGCCGCGGCCGCTCCCGTCCTTGTGGCCACTTGCGGGTTGCCTTTCATGTCGGCTGGCGACTTGGCCAGGCGTTTAGGCGGTGCCGCCGCCGGTTGTTCCTCCACTTGGCGGACTCGTTGTTCGAGTACTGCCAAGGCCTTTTGTTGTACTTCGTATCGTTGCTTGAGCTCCATGAGTTGTTGCTTCAAAGCTTCCACGTCCGCATCGGACGCTGCTTGCAGCAGCGCCGACGGGAACAAAGTACTCAGACAAACGATCGCGCGCAGTGGTACTGACCGATACATGATAAGCCGTCCCCCATGAAGCCCGATGATCGAACATCAGCGTAGTTCAATATCCCAGGCTGCGAAGTGCTTTGAGTTGATTCAAATTGCAGTTGACTGCTCCGGCATTTCGACCGTTGTTGTTAAGCACCACATTAAGTTGCGTCAGGTTATTGACCCTGTTGCTGTTGCCCAGAAGCCGGGTGTTCTGCACCAGCCCCCCCTGAGCCGCCTGTTGCATGGCTGTGCCTTGGTTGTTGTTGGCCTGGATGGCCATTTGCACGCCACCACCGGTGGCCGCCACTGCGACGTTACCGGCGGCATTGCTGTCGGTAATGGTTTGCCCGCTCGTCAGCACCTGCCCTTGGACGGGACTCGGCGCCGGCGCCTGGTTGGCCTCCTGGACGTTGATGGCGACATTGTTGTAGGCGGTATTGCCGTCACCAGCGGCGCGAACAGTTTGGGTGACTCCCTGGGTAGTGGTCAGTCCTGCGCCACCGATCACATTTCCGGTGCCCGATGGCGGCGTACTGCCGTTACCGGTTTCTTTAATGGTCGACACGTAAAGTTGCGGCTTTACGGTAGAGGCCTGGATCTGCATGGCCGTCGCCACCCCGATCAGGTCTCCGCTGGCATTGCGCCAGGTGCTGCTCATGATGATGCCAAAGCTGATGATCCGCCCTGGCATGACATAACGACCGCGTAGCTCGGCGAGCTCATGGTCCTTGAGTTCGATGGGTTTGAATCCTGCATTGGCATAACCCGATGCGCTTGCTGCCAGGCAAGCGGCGGCCAGCCAGTATGAGGTTTTCATCTGCTGCTCCCGGGGCATCCGGCCCTCTCTATCATCAGTGGGCGATTAGAAGAAGTCGCTCTGAATGAAGCCAAAGTCCATCAGTTCGGCATCTTTGACCGGGTTGAATGTGTCCAGCTTGTTCTTGGCCGTCAGCGGTTCCGGAGGGCTACGCAGTGCATTGGTTTTATCGTAACCGGGACCCACGATAGCGAAGACAATGCCGTTCCAGCCTTTGACAAAGTCATCATGGGAATAGCGTTTGTGCCCAAGCACCGGGTCGCCGATATAGACCCAGTTCTTGTCCGCCCGCTGCATCACCACGAAATGCTTGTAGCCGCGAATTTCCATCAGCACCACCACCGGAATGGTCACCGCTTCGAGTTTCTCGGGCGGTATCCGGTAGCCACGCGCGCGCATGCCGATTGCTTCGATGTAGCGCTTCATGTCCAGCATGGAGAAACCTTGAGTACGGACAAGGTTCTGATCAGCATTGATCAGCATGCCTTTGATGATGTGTTCCTCATCGACATCGAGCCAGTAAGCCTGGCGTAGCACCGTGGCCAGTGCGGCAGCGCCGCAGCTGAAGTCGGTTTTTTGTTCGACGATGTCGCTGAACTTGCGCTCACGCACGCTTTGCACCTGCTTGTAAACCAGCATGCCGCCAGGCAAGGCGGCGACTGGCATCTGTGCCGCCTGAGTCAGGCCACACAGGCACAGCAGGGCGAAAAAGGCTGTCGTACGCATGATCGATACGCCCTCGAGGAGCCATGGAAAGAAAGCCCCGTTGCCGGGGCTTTCATTTCGATCGCGATTACATGCAGGCTCTGCAGCCGGCAGCAATGGACAGAGAGTTGCTTTGTTGGTTGCCCACACCCGCCGACACGTTGGCACCGCTGTTGCCGGAGAAGCTGTTCATCGAGTTGGTCATGGAGGCGTTGTTCACAACCGGGTTTTTCCAGCCGTCTGGAGTCAGCACTTGATGGGTGGTGACGCCAGCCAGATCGAAGGTGCCCACGGCGCTGAATTTGAACTTGTCATCGCCTCTGTGACCCCAGCCACTGTCGTCGATCGTCCCGGTGCCTTTGGCCTTGAAGGTGCCCGAGGACGTGGTGGTATCGGTGAGGGTGGTGGTGACGTGGGTCCGGTCAGCCTTGTTGTCGACATCCAGGCCGGTGGTGGATTGGTAAGCGTCAGCCGAGGCTGTTGCTACCCGGCCGCCAGACACGGCAATCGCCAGGTTGTTTTTCTGTTGGTTGAAGTTGCCGGCAGTCACGTTGATGCCAATGTTGCCGGAGCCGTTGTTGCCAGCATTGTTGAGCGTGGCGTTATTTTGGGTAGAGCGGTTTTTGACGTAGTTGTCGGTGTTGTACTGATAGGCGTTGGACGTTGCAGTGGCAGAACCGAAGATGAAACTTTCATCGGCGGTCGCCAGCGCGGCGGCGTTGTCTTGTTGGTTGCCGTCACCGCCAGCCACGTTGGCGCCCATGTTGCCATTGGAACCGTTGAGTGAGTTGTCGGCATTGGCAGTGTTTTTGGTGCCCTGGTTAAGTACCGAGTTGCCGCTGCTGTCCTGTGTGTCCCCTACATAGGCGTTGGCGGCGGAGTCGATTGACAGCTGTTGTTCCCAGGTGGGGCCTTTGGGGCCGTGATGATGGTGGTGACCACGATCGTTGTCGCTGGCCTGTGCAGCCATCGCCATGACGGATGCCAAGGCGAAGACCAGAGGCTTGAGAGCCATTGTGGGTTTCATGGTGATTCTCCGTGCTTATTAGTTGGTTAAGTGTTGGTTACTTTCTAATCGCACTGCGTTCGGGTCAGTCAGCGACCCGTATGCTCAGGGTGTTAGCCATTCGGTTCCCCACCCCGGCACTCTGGTTCACCTGAATCACTCCTCGGCTGCCGGTGAAGGCCTGGTCGCTTGTCACGACCTGGCGACTGCCTTTTGAAGCGTCAGTTGCCCCTGAGCTTGGTAACAACGCCACGTTCTGTTGAGAAAGGGCGCTATCGTCGACGCTTTGCGGCGCAGCACTGATGCTGATGCGCATTGCGTTGGCCATCTGGTTGTTGGCCCCGGCGCCCTGGTTGACACCCAGTGCACCGTTGCCTTGGCTGAAAGAGTTGCCGCCGATGGTGGCCGTCGCGTTCATCGACGGGTTGGCGGGCGTGTCGAGTTTCTGGATGACGCGGGTGGTCGCCGAGGCATCAGTGGTGCCGATGGCGATGGCGCGGGTATTGGCCTGTTGCTGTTGATCGCCGGAGGCCTGGTTGACGTTGAAGTTGCCGTTGTACCGGGCGCCGGAATCCAGAATGTTGGCGGTGTTGACCACCGGAACGCTGGAGTCGGCCATGGCGCCTGGGCTCACACTGGCACCGATGACCAGGGCGAGAAGGATCAGGGAGCGGCTCATGTCATTGACCTCCCGCCAATCTGCCCAACGGCGCGAGGCCGGAACTCATGGCATGGTTGATCGTTCCCGAAATCGCGCCACCGCTACCGCCGCCGTGACCGGCACTCATGCCGGGCATGCCATTGGGATTGGTCACGACATTGAGGCTGCCGGGTACGCTCCCGTTCTGATTGATGTTGTTGCTGATGGACGAACCGCTGGCCACGCTGGCGAACTCACCATCGCTCAGTTCGGTGCTGTTGAGTGTCGAGGTGACACGATCCGAAGGGTTGGCGTTGACAGTGGTCGGGTAGGGGTCTTTCTGGAATGGCGGTCTGCCAACGGTGTGGGGCTGTACATCACGAGTGAGTACGATCACGCCATTGCCTTCAGCCTGAACATCAAGACTGAGTACCGAGACGGCGGCACATCCGAGCAGCATCAAGCGCGTAAAGCCTTTACGAAAAGTCCCCACGACTGCGATTCCTTCTGTTGTGCGCTGGCCCTAATCAGCGTTGTGAAGGAGAGAGCGAAAGTCGTGCCGCTTTTTGATTGTTGTTTTGATTCAAGGGGTTATCGATCAGGCTAAATGGATCCTTGATTGAGCTGTTTCAGGCCTGAGACAAAAGCGGGGGTTATAACGGGGAAAAGGAGGCGCAACGCTCTGGATCCATAGCTTGCGTGGTGATGTATCAGCGCTTTAACACAGATCAAGACGCAATGATGAATAGCGCTGAAACGGGCTGTTCGAGTGCAAAGGTATGTTTCACAAACGGACGCATTTGAAAAATTATCGCAACAAATGCTGGGGGGCTGGGGGGGCTGTAGCAGCTGCTACAGCCGAATTCAGCAATCTAGCAGCAGAGTGACGGCCTGCAACGCTTGGGCTCGGCGTTCTGCCCAGTCACCCTGGATCACTTGAACAGATTGCCGATGCTGCTCCAGCCACGCTTGAGTCGCGTTGAAAAAAGCCCGGCGTTGATCCAGCTGCGGCTGACAGCGCTGGCCATCGTCGGTCCAGTCGACGAGTTCAGGCGACAACAGCAAGTGCAAGTCGTAATGCCGGGCTAGCAGCGCTTGTTCGAGCCAGGCCGGGCAATCGCTGAACAGGGTCTGGCTCCAAAGCATGTTGCTCAGCAAGTGCGTGTCGAGAATCAGCAACGGTGGCGCAAGGGCGCGGGCATCATCTTCCCATTGCAACTGGCCGCGGGCGATCTCGGGGATATCCGCGAGGCAGGTGTCCCGTGCCTCCTGTTCAATGAACCAACGCACGTATTCACCCACCAGAACGCCGCCGAATTGCTGTTGCAGCTCGGTGGCGAGCCAGCTCTTGCCGCTCGATTCGGGGCCCGTGAGCACCAGGACTTTCATGTGCGCAACGCCGGGTCGGCGCGCCATGTCCGCCAGCCTTGCACCGCCAGCAGGGCGAAAACCCCATAGAGGGCGGCGGTCAGGTATAGCTCTTTGTAGATGAACAGGCCGACGAAGATGACGTCCAGCGCGACCCACAGCGGCCAGCATTGCAGGCGTTTTTGCGCCATCCATAACTGTGCTACCAGGCTGAAACCGGTCAAGGCGGCGTCGAGCCAGGGCTGGGCGGCGTCGGTCCAGTGAGCCATCGCAGCCCCCAGCAGCAGGCTGCCGACCGCGCCCACGGCCAGACCGAGCGCGACGGATTGGCCATCGAGCAGGCTGACGTGCCGCCCGTCATGCGTCACGCCCGCGCGAGTCCACTGCCTCCAGCCGTAAAGCTGCAACGCGGCGTAGATCACTTGCAGCAACATGTCCGAATACAGCTTCACCTCGAAAAAGATCCAGCTATACAGCAGCACCATGACCAGACCGACCGGCCAGCACCAGGGGTTCTGTTTGACCGTCAGCCAGACGGCAATCACACCGAGGGCGGCGGCAAACAGTTCAAGCCCGGACATGGAGGATCCTTGGGGAAGACGAAAGGGGGGAGGATTGTAGCGGCAGGCGCGGCCAAGTAGAACCGGCTTGCGCAGTCCGGTGTAGCAGCTGCCGAGCCTGCGAGGCTGCGTTCGGTGTGGGCCGCATTCGGACGAAGCCGTCGTAAATTCTGCGCACACGGTCTATCTGGAACCGGCGTCGTCTGATTTCACGACTGCTGCGCAGCCGAACGCAGGCTGCGCCAGCTGCTACAAGTGATCAGACGCGAAACTGCTTGAGCAACCCGTTCAACTGTTCGCTCAATTCCTTGAGATGAACACTGGCCACGCTCGACTGCTCGGCCGCCAATGCCGTGCTGTGGGACAACCCGGCGGCCTGGGTGACGTTCTGATTGATGTCTTCCACCACATGCGCCTGCTGCAAGGTTGCACTGGCAATCGAGGCATTCAAGCCGTTGAGGTTGCGCAAGGCCTGGCCGATGGCATTCAGGCTGGCACCGGCCAGGCCGGCCTGCTCGATGGTCAGTTGCGAGGCGCGGCTGCTGTCGCCAATGACCTTGACCGCCGCTTCGGAATGGCTTTGCAGGCGTTCGATCATCGACTGGATTTCTGCCGTCGACTTCTGGGTGCGCTGGGCCAGCAGGCGCACTTCATCGGCGACCACCGCGAACCCTCGACCTTGCTCACCGGCCCGGGCGGCTTCGATGGCAGCGTTGAGGGCCAGCAGGTTGGTTTGCTCGGCGATAGAGCGAATCACTTCCAGGACACTTCCGATTTGCGTGCTTTCGTCGGCCAGCGTACGAATCACTTCCACCGCTTGATCGATGGTCGAAGACAGCTTGTCGATCTGCTGCAGGCTGCCATCGATATTGATCTGTCCCTGCTGTGCCTGAGATTCGGCATCGCGCATTTCACTGGCCGCGTGCTCGGCGTTTTTCGCCACATCCTGCACGCCGTAGGTCACTTCGTTGATCGCGGTCGCCACCAGTTCCATTTGCTGGGACTGCTGCTGGCTGCGTTGCTGGGCTTGTGCGGCGTCGTTGCCCAGTTCGCTGGAAGACTGGCCCAGCGCGCCGGCGGACACTTGCAACTGATTGATCACCAGGCGCAGCTTGGCGGTAAAGGCGTTGAAGTGTCGGGCCAGTTGCGTGACTTCGTCCTGGCCGTGGGTATCAAGGCTGCGGGTCAGGTCGCTTTCACCGCTGGCGATATTGGCCATGGCATTCACGGTTTCCTGCAACGGGCGCACGATGCTGCGGGCAATCATGATCACCAGCAGCGCCATGATCAGGGCAATCACCAGGCCGACGAAAGACGCCTTCCAGACCTGCGCATTAAACTCGGCCTGCATGTCGTCGATGTACACGCCTGAGCCGATCACCCAACCCCAGGGCTCGAACAGTTTGACGTAGGAGGTTTTTTCCACCGGCGCACTGGCGCCCGGTTTCGGCCAGCGATAGTTGACCATGCCGGCGCCCTTGGCCTTGGCGATGGCGGCCATTTCGTTGAACAGTGCAAAACCGTCCGGGTCGCGGATCGTCGAGAGGTTCTGGCCTTCGAGTTTTGGATTGGTCGGGTGCATGACCATGACTGGCGTCAGGTCGTTGATCCAGAAATAGTCATTCTGGTCGTAGCGCAAACCACGCACGGCGGTCAGTGCCTGCTGTTGCGCGGCGGCGCGGGTGAGGGTGCCGGCGGTTTCCAGGCCGTGGTAGTAGGTCAGGATGCCACTGGCGGTCTGCACCACATGCTGGGTCTTCTGGGCCTTGGCCTGATAGAGGTCGTCGTGGATCTGCTTGAGCATCAACACGCCCAACGTCAACAGCATCACCACGGCCACGATCAAGATAAGCCACAAGCGTCGGCTGATCGACACACTGCGCAAGCTGTTCATAACGCTGTTACTCCGTTTTCTTGTTCTTGTCATAAACGATCGCCAGCATCCAACCACACGTTGCCGATCGGGCCTATCCTACTCAGGTCCTATTACGCGGCAGCGTAAATGAGGCTTGTCTGATAGGATTTCGGCCCCGCGCGGAAAAACCTGAGTCCAAGTCGATTTTTCACGGAATTTTTACGGTTTTGTGTGGATCTTGTGCGCGCGGGGTTTCAGCGCACGCTGATCGCGAATAACGCTCTACAAATTATTAACGGGGCATGCCTGGGGGCATGGCTTCTTGGGGGAATGATGGATCTTTGGACAGCCTTTCAGGCATTGATTTTAGGCGTTGTAGAAGGGCTGACCGAGTTCTTGCCCATTTCCAGTACCGGGCACCAGATCATTGTGGCGGACTTGCTCAATTTCGGCGGCGAACGAGCGATGGCCTTCAACATCATCATTCAGCTCGGCGCGATCCTGGCGGTGGTCTGGGAGTTCCGCCGCAAGATCCTCGACGTGATCATCGGTTTACCGACGCAGCCCAGCGCTCGACGCTTTACCGCGAACCTGTTGATCGCCTTCATGCCGGCCGTGGTATTGGGGGTGATTTTCGCCGACCTGATCCACAAGTACCTGTTCAACCCGATCACTGTGGCCAGCGCATTGGTCGTGGGCGGGATTATCATGTTGTGGGCTGAACGCCGGCAGCATGTCGTGCATGCCGAAAGCGTCGATGACATCACCTGGAAAGAGGCCCTGAAAGTCGGTTTCGCCCAGTGCCTGGCGATGATCCCGGGGACCTCGCGTTCCGGTTCGACGATCATCGGCGGTTTGCTGTTCGGGTTGTCGCGCAAGACGGCCACCGAGTTTTCGTTCTTCCTTGCCATGCCAACCATGGTCGGCGCAGCGGTTTACTCGGGCTATAAATACCGCCATCTGTTTGTGCCGGCTGATTTCCCGGTGTTCGCCATCGGCTTCGTCACCGCGTTTATCTTTGCGATGATCGCCGTCCGGGGCCTGCTCAAGTTCATCGCCAGCCACAGCTACGCGGCATTCGCCTGGTATCGCATTGTGTTTGGCCTGGTGATTCTGGCGACCTGGCAGTTCGGTTGGGTCGACTGGACCGCGGCCAAGCCATGAGCGACGCCACCGCACGCAACAACCCCGGGCGCAAGTCCGGGGGAGCGATTCAAAACCTGCGGTTGAAATTGCTGGTGTTCGTTTTGCTGTGCGCAGTGCCGTTGTTTGGCTCGGTGTCGCTGTGGCTGCGCGGGGTGTCGGTGATTCCCCTGGCCGCCTATGGCATCGTCAGCGTGCTGGCGTTTTTCCTGTACTGGGGCGACAAGCACAAGGCCCGCGCCGACAGCTGGCGCACGCCGGAGAACGTCTTGCACGCGGTGGAACTGGCGGGCGGTTGGCCGGGTGCCTTGCTGGCCCAGCAAGTGTTTCGGCACAAAACCCGCAAGGTTTCGTTTCAACTGGTGTTCTGGCTCATCGTGCTGATGCATCAGGTGTTCTGGATCGACCAGTTGTTTTTGGGTGCTCAGCTGTTCGCGCTGTTCTAAAGCTGTTCTAAAGCTGTTCTAAAGCTGTTTTAAAGCTGTTTTAAAGCTGTTTTAAAGCAGCAAGCCGATCTGCGTGCGCTTGGGCAACTTGCTCACCACCAGTTGGTGGGAACGTTGCAGCAAGCCTTGCAGCTCTTCGGTGCCCAGCGGGTAGGGCGTGTCCATGATGATCCACTGCGCCCGGGCCAGATACGGCGCCGGGTGAATGCCCGGTCGGTCGCAATGGCCCAGGAACAGGTCCTTGTCGACCTTGAAGGCCAGGGACTGACCCCGCAGGTTCTGCAAGGCGAACATCTTGCTCCCGGCAATCGAAAACACCCTTACGCCCCCCCACTTGTAATCCTCCCGCGCGCCGGGCAGCGCCAGGCAGAATTGCGCGACATCCTCTTCGCTCATTGGTCTTGCCTTCATAACAGTCGGTCCCCACAGGCATTGAATGATTCGATCAAATGGTCGATCCAGGCGCGTACTGCCGGCATTACCCCGCGCCGATGAGGGTAGACCGCTTGCAGCCAACCGCCCGGCAATGACCAGTCAGGTAGCAGCTGCACCAGTGAGCCGTTTTCCAGTTCCTGCTCGCAATACATCATCGGTAACACGGTGAAACCCAGCCCGGACAGGGTACACGCCTTGCGCACGAGAAAATCGTCGATGCCCAATCGGGCTTCGAATGTCATTTCACAGGCCTTGCCCTGCTGGTCGAGCATCCGCAGATGCACCAGCCGATCGGCTTCCAGTGCGCCCAATATCGGTACGTTTTTCAAGTCGTCCGGGGTCTTGATCTGCCGCTCGCGAAGAAACGCCGGGCTGGCGACCATGACAGTCTGCGCCTGACGTAAGCGGCGGGTGACCAGCAGTGGGTCTTCATCTCCCAGTTCCCGCACTCTCAAGGCGACATCGACGCCTTCGGTCACCAGGTCAACCCGGCGATTGAGCAGCAGCATCTCCAGCTGAACCTGCGGGAATTTCTCCAGGAACTTGCTGATCACCGACGGGAACATGTCGTGGGCCAACCCCACCGGGCAGGAAACCCGCAGCCGCCCCCGGGGTTCGCTGGACATGCTGGCCACCGCTTCGTCGGCCATCTCGGCCTCCAGCAGCATCGCCTGACAGTGTCGCAAGTAGCGCTCGCCCACAGCGGTCAGGTTGAGTTGGCGGGTGGTGCGTTGCAACAGACGCGCGCCCAGGCGTTCTTCCAGTTCGGCGATGCGTCGTGACAACCGAGACTTGGGAATCCCGAGCAAACGCCCGGCCGCCGCGAAGCCGCCGGCCTCGACCACCTTGGCGAAGTAGTAGAGGTCGTTGAGATCTTGCATGATTTAAATCCAGCTGTTCTATCAGTGGGACGAACTATCGCATTATTGCCAGCTAATCAGCTATTGGTTTCGTTGGTAGGATTGTTTCCATCAGATCGCCGGGTGGCGATCCTCACCTTGGAGATCCCACATGAAATTACTGCATATCGATTCGAGCATTCTGGGTGACAACTCGGCTTCCCGTCAGTTGAGCGGTGAAGTCGTCAAAGCCTGGCAAGCCGCCGAGCCTGGCGTTGTGGTGACTTACCGCGACCTGGCCGCCGATGCCATCAGCCATTTTTCCGCCGCCACGCTGGTCGCCGCTGGCACCGCCGCTGAGCTGCGCAACGCCGCGCAACAGCATGAAGCCGATTTGGGTGCGCAGGCCTTGGCCGAATTCCTCGCCGCCGATGCCGTCGTGATTGCAGCGCCGATGTACAACTTCACTATCCCGACCCAACTCAAGGCCTGGATCGACCGCATCGCCGTAGCCGGCCAGACTTTCCGCTACACCGAAGCCGGCCCTGAAGGCCTGTGCGGCGGCAAGAAAGTGGTGATCGTTTCGACGGCTGGCGGTTTGCACGCTGGCCAACCGACCGGCACTGCTCACGAAGAGTACTTGAAGGTGATGTTCGGCTTCCTCGGTATCACCGACATCGAGTTCGTCCGCGCCCATGGCCTGGCCTACGGTGATGAAGTACGCAGCAAAGCCATGAGCGACGCTCAGGCGCAAATCAGCGAACAACTGTTCGCCGCCGCGTAAGGCTTGCGTAAAGTCGTAAACAGCTCGGGCAATACCCCTGAAACTCTGTATTCTGGTCATCGTGATGGCCAGGTACAGAGTTTTTTGTTTCTGGCGGCGATCAGTTTCTGGCCCAGGTTATGCAGTCGAGGGTTAATATCTGCGGTCAGGTAATAAGGTGGGGCATCCCATGGTGCGTCTTTGTGCAACATTACTGATTTGCCTGTTCGGCAGCCTGAATTCAGTGCACGCCGCGCCTGTGCTGTTTCCTCACTGGAGCGTCGGTTTCCATGAGATGACGTTCCTCGATCCGCTGGACTTGCAGCCGATGCGCGCCATCGCCTTTTATCCGTCCAGTGAGAGGGAACATTCCAGCAAGCTCGAGGGTTACACGGTCGAAGCCGGTGAAGACACCAAAGTCGCCATCGGACGCTTCCCGATGTTGATGCTGTCCCATGGCAACACCGGAACCCCGCTGGCCCTGCACGATCTGGCCACCTCGCTGGCACGCAAGGGGTTTGTGGTGGTGGCGGTGATCCATCCCGGCGACAACTCCAAAGACCACAGCCGCCTCGGCACCTTGAGCAATCTTTACGGGCGGCCGATCCAGATTTCCGAAGCCATTACCGCGACCTTGGGCGACCGTATGCTGGCGCCCTTCGTCAATGCCGATCAGGTCGGGGTGATCGGCTATTCGGCGGGCGGTGAGACCGCGTTGATCCTGTCCGGCGCCACGCCGGACCTGGACCGTCTGCGCCGTTATTGCCATGAGCGCCCGGACGATCATGATGCCTGCAACACACAAGGTGAATTGATCGTCGACCGCGATGACTTGCAGCCTGTGCCAGACCCACGAGTGCATGCCTTGTTGTTGATGGCACCGCTGAGTCTGAAATTCGGCCGCCAGACCCTGGCCGACGTGCATGTGCCGGTGCTGCTATACAGCGGCGATGGCGACAAACTGGTGGCGTTCGACAAAAACGCCGCAGCGCTGGCGCGCAAACTGCCGACTGCACCGGATTTCAAATTGCTGGCCGGGGCAGGGCATTTTGTGTTCCTGGCACCGTGCAACGAAGAACAGATCGCCGCCATGCCGGCGCTGTGCACCGATGCCGACGGCGTCGACCGCAAGGACATTCACCGCAACCTGATCTCCGAAGCCGGACGTTTCTTCTCCCATGCCCTGGGCAAACCGAGTCGGGCCGGCATGCAAACCGCGGATCAATAAATCAATCCTGGCCGATGGCGCGGTGTTTCAGTAACAAGGTCAAACCGAGTCCAGTCACGGACAACAACGCCGCACTGAAGAAAATCCACGCATACCCCAGGTTCAACGCCACCGCGCCCATCAACGGCCCGGCAATCGCCAGCGCCAGATCGAAAAACACCGCATAAGCACTCAAACCCGCGCCGCGACTGGAATTGGGCACCTGCTTGATCGCTTCCACGCCCAGCGCCGGATAGACCAGCGACAGGCCGAAGCCGGTCAGGCCTGCGCCAATCAAGGCGTAAACGGTCGAGGGCGCCAGCCACAACAGGACCAGCCCCACGGTTTCAATGCTCATGCAGGCAATGGCCGAGGTGAAGCCGCCGAAACGGCTGATGCTGGAAATGAACAACAGCCGCGACAGAATAAAACACACCCCAAACACCGTCAGGCAGTAAGCCGCTCCCGTCCAGCTACGACTGGCGTAATACAGGGTAATAAAAGTGGTGAGCGTGCCGTAGCCGATAGACGCCAGGCTCAGGCTCGCGCCGAAAGGGGCAATGCGCCCGAATACCGCCCAAAACGGCAGCCGCTCGCCGCGAATCACTGGCACCGAGGGTTTGTTGCGGATCAACAGCAGTGCCAACAGGGCCAGTAACGACAGCACGATCCCGAGGCTGGCGAAGCCCAATTCAGCGACCATCACCACGCCCAACGGTGCGCCAATGGCAATGGCGCCGTATGAGGCAATCCCGTTCCAGGAAATCGAACGTGCCGTGTGCTCGACACCGACCTGGCCCATGCACCAACTGATGGTGCCGACTCCGATCAACCCTTGGGCGATCCCCAGCAACAACCGGCCAGCGATCAGGATGATCAGGCTCAACAGCGGCAAACTTTGCAGCAGGGTCGACAGCAGCGTCAGCACGCCGCTCAACACAATCCCCGACAACCCGTAAACAATTGCCCGTTTGGTGCCGACGCTGTCCGACAAGCGCCCGGCCATCGGACGGCTGAGCAGGGTGGCCAGGTATTGCGAACCGATGGTCAGCCCCGCAACGATGGCGCTGAACCCCAACTGTTCATGCACATACCCCGGCAACACGGCAATCGGCAGGCCGATGCAGAGGAAGGCAATAAAGGTATAGAAAACGATGGAAACGATCTGCAGGGTGATCGCCATGGAGCTTTGCGGGGGCAGTTGCTGCACAGACATGAGAGCTCGATCGCGGGCGGCGGTAGGAGAACTGCATCATGGCGCGGGCGTGAAATAAAAGAAAGCAGGCTAACGATGTGGATGACAGATCGGCAGTAAGTGGATCAATCTGAAATGCAAAAAGCCCCGTCACCAGGACGGGGCTTTCCATTTGCAGCCAGAAGCCGCCTTACATCAACACACCCTGACTACGCAGGTAGTCGTCATAGGTGCCGCTGAAGTCGATCACGCCATCGGCGCTCAACTCGATGATGCGGGTGGCCAGGGACGATACGAACTCACGGTCGTGGCTGACGAAAATCAGCGTGCCCGGGTAGTTCTCCAGCGCCAGGTTCAGCGCCTCGATGGATTCCATGTCCAAGTGGTTGGTCGGTTCGTCCATTACCAGCACGTTCGGCTTTTGCAGGATCAGCTTGCCGAACAGCATGCGACCTTGCTCACCACCGGAGATGACCTTGACCGACTTGAGGATCTCGTCGTTGGAGAACAGCATGCGCCCGAGGGTGCCGCGAACCAGTTGCTCGCCGCCCTGGGTCCATTGGCCCATCCAGTCGAACAGGTTGCAGTCGTCTTCGAAGTCGTGCGCGTGGTCCTGGGCGTAGTAGCCCAGCTCGGCGGCGTCGGTCCATTTCACGGTGCCGGCGTCCGGGGTCAGTTCGTTGACCAGGGTGCGCAGCAGGGTGGTTTTACCGATACCGTTCGGGCCGATGATCGCCACGCGCTCGCCGGCTTCAACGGTGAAGCTGAAGTCCTTGAACAGGGTCTTGCCGTCGAAGCCTTTGGCCATGCGCTCGACGATGACCGCCTGACGGTGCAGCTTTTTGGTCTGCTCGAAACGAATGAACGGGCTGACACGGCTCGAAGGTTTGACTTCGGCCAGCTGGATCTTGTCGATCTGCTTGGCGCGGGAAGTTGCCTGCTTGGCTTTCGAGGCGTTGGCCGAGAAGCGGCTGACGAACGATTGCAGTTCCGAGATCTGCGCTTTCTTCTTGGCGTTGTCCGACAGCAGTTGCTCGCGGGACTGGGTCGCCACGGTCATGTACTCGTCGTAGTTGCCTGGGAACAGGCGCAGCTCGCCGTAATCCAGGTCAGCCATGTGCGTGCACACGCTGTTCAGGAAGTGACGGTCGTGGGAGATGATGATCATCAGGCTGGAGCGCTGGGTCAGTACGTTTTCCAGCCAGCGGATGGTGTTGATGTCCAGGTGGTTGGTCGGTTCGTCGAGCAACAGCACTTCAGGATCGGAGAACAGCGCCTGCGCCAGCAACACGCGCAGTTTCCAGCCCGGCGACACTTCACTCATCGGTCCGAAGTGCTGCTCGATGCCGATACCCAGGCCCAGCAACAGCTCGCCGGCACGGGACTCGGCGGTGTAGCCGTCCATTTCGGCGAATTCGGTTTCCAGCTCGGCCACGGCCATGCCGTCTTCTTCGGTCATTTCCGGCAGCGAATAGATGCGATCGCGCTCGGCCTTGACCTTCCACAGCTCTTCGTGACCCATGATCACGGTATCGATCACGGTGAATTCTTCGTAGGCGAACTGGTCTTGACGCAATTTACCCAGACGCACGTTCGGCTCAAGCATGACCTGGCCACCGGACGGCTCGAGATCGCCACCGAGGATTTTCATGAAAGTCGACTTGCCGCAACCGTTGGCGCCGATCAGGCCGTAGCGGTTGCCCGCGCCGAATTTGACCGAAACGTTTTCGAATAGCGGCTTGGCGCCGAACTGCATCGTGATGTTAGCTGTGGAGATCAATTACTTTACCTATCAATGGGTTGCGAGCTGCGCATTTTGGCGCTTGGGCCATACCTGGGGCGTTTTGGAGTTTCTCCATCTCTCCCCAGTCACCGCTAGACTTCAACCGGCGCGCATAAGTCGAGAGCAGCATCTGGACGCTTGTCCAAGCTGTTGGGCAATAAAGGCGGGATTCATGCCAGACATTCTGCATATTGTCGCATAAGTGTGACGGCAGTTGTACGGCGCGCGATAACGTGTCGCGAGCTTCTTCAGGTTGGCCCCGCTGCTTGGGTCTGCCAGAGGGGATGGTTCATCCTGGTGGGTGGCGAAACGCTGCGCAAATCCTTGATTACACGCCAATGTTATTTTTGTTCAGCGTTGTGTTAGGGACACTGGGCGCTGCTCTGGGTAAAGTCGGCAGCGCTTGCCCGGCCAGGTGTCTTTCAGAAGGATTGCTGAATGGCCAGCACTTGGTCAGGGTGGGCACCTATTCGGATTTATCTCTCCACGCCGCATGAGGCGGCAGTCTCTCTCCAGGGCATCGAGGCTTTGGTTGCTCTTGCCAGATGATTCGTTCTAAGCGACTAGAATATAAACGGCCTCTAGTCTCGGATGAATCAAATGAAACTGATTTTGGTCGTGTTAATCATTGGTTTGTTGGCCTGGAAGCTTTCCCCCGAGTTACAACCTTGGGTTGAAGCCAAGCTACCGCCCCCGAAAGTAACCCCTACAGTCGCGACTGCGCCGAAACCTGTTTCTGCGCCATTCAAATGTGACGGACGCCAATATTGCTCGCAGATGACCTCGTGTGCAGAGGCCAAAAAATTTCTGCAAAATTGTCCGGGAATGAAAATGGATGGCGACAACGATGGCGTGCCCTGTGAGTCGCAGTGGTGCCAATGACTTTTGCCGCGGGACAAGGAGAATAAACGGGCCTGACGGCTACAAAACTTGTAATAAGTTGTCCGTGATTGTTCCCGAAAAAATAGTCTTTACCGGCCCGATGAGAAAGACCGGGCCCACGCCATCCCATTGAACCGTTACGGTGCCGCCATCACATTCAACCTCAACGGAATGGTCTAATAAACCACGACGAATTCCGCTGACAGCGGCGCCACAAGAGCAAGAGCCTGAACCAAGCGGAATACCACCCCAGCGCTCCCAAATGCGCAACCGTATGTGTTGTCGGTTAATGATCTGGACGAAATGCACGTTCGTCCTGAGAGGAAACAGTGGGTCGGTTTCAATGGTCGGTCCGATGGTCGCTATATCAATGGCTGTCAGATCATCCACAAAATAGGTGCAGTGAGGATTGCCCATGCTGCAAGCTGCCGGGCCACCAGCCAGTGGCAAGACAGCAGTGTCCAGTTCCTGAGCCAGGGGAATATCCGACCAGCCGAAAAGCGGCTCGCCCATGTTGACCGAAATTGCGCCGGCTGAAGTTCGTTCGCAAGTGAGTAGGCCACGGTTGGTTCGCAGCGCTATCGAAGTCATATTGGATTCGCGCATCAGCATGTCCGCGGCACCCCGCGTTGCGCTGCCACAAGCATCCAGCGTGGAGCCATCTGCATTCCAAAACATCAAGCGGGCATCGGCATCATCGCAATCAAGCACTGCTGCGAGTTGATTGAATCCGACGCCTCGGTTCCGATCACCCATTCGCCGAGCCAAACTACTTGTCACTGGATTGGCCGAGTTTCGCGAGTCCACAATGACGAAGTCATCGCCATTGGCGTGCATTTTATGAAAACTCAGCGGCATATATAGATCCTGGGCGAACTGGCGTTTGAGAACGATCTAGCCCCAATCACATAACCTTTGCAAGCCGTGAGCGGGTAAAGAAAAACACCGGCCCTCGAAACCGATAACGATTGATCGACTCTTGAATTAGTATTCCATCCCCCACCCAAGGAACATGGAAGTGAGAAACAAATTCGCAGCAGGTATGTTCTGTTTCCTGACGATTGTGACGGCTCAATACGCTGACTCCAGCGCTACGGATGAGTCCGCCGAAAACGCTTCATTGCTCTGCAAAATCCTCGATGGCAATGATGCCTTGACCCAGGCCTCCGAATTCTCGGCCGAGGATCGTACGGTCAATATCTCGGTAGACCGTTCTCCAGAGGACGCCAAAAAGCTTTGCCCGGAAATCAGCGCCATCGTCGAGTATCACGAGATGACTTTTACGCAAGGCTGGACTGTGCAGATCACTTCTCCAGACAGTGGTTATGACGTTGTTGCTATCTGCCCATTGTAATGATGGTGGTTGTCCTGTACGCCAGTGATCAGGTGCAGTGGAATGTGCTGTTGCTCATCAATGCATGTGATTTCGAAACTGCCCACTATTTGAGGGGGGCGCTCACTCAGCCCGGTCGACTCTTCTTCCTTTGCCTTAGCCATTCTCGCGTGGTTCGCTGCGATTTCGTTGAGAGTTGACACGTTACATCTCCCGGTGACTGACCAAGCGTATCGCTGGAGTCCTTAAACGTTAATGTGAATGCCGCCGCGTCAGAATTACGTCGTTCTGGGGCCGCTATCGCCGGCATGTGCAAACCCTAAGCCAGACATTGACGCGTATTCCGCGCCACGCTTTCCATGCGACGAATGGTGTCGCGCGATGTTCAGATAGGTTCGATCAGTCCAGGGCCATCGTTGTGCACATTGCCCACGGCTTGATCAACCTTGAACCACTCGAATGTCTCGGCCGGCTCGCCCTGCGACAGTACTATCTGCTCGGCTCGCTCTTTCGGCGTGGCCGGGTCCAGCCATTCCCGGGCCAGTTCGGCATTCAGCGTCACCGGCTGGCGATCATGAACATCCACCATGCCGCCCTTGCTGTCGGCGGTGATGATCACGAAGCCGTCATGTTCGTCCGGCTGATGTTCGTACCTTGGGTATTGACCGATCGCCGCGCACAGGATCGGTGCGCGATCCTTGCGGCGGATGAGGTAGGGCTGCTTCTTCGGGCCGCCCTCGTAAACCCATTCAAACCAGTTATCGATGGCAACGATCGCCCGGTGCGGCCATATGGCTTTGAAAAATGGGCCGTGACTGACTTTCTCGACCCTGGCATTGATCGGCATAGGGTGTTCTTCGGACCAATGCGGCCGCCAGCCCCAGCGAACCCTGTCGGCGTGCAGCACGTCGCCTTCCTGGTGGAAGAGGGCGAGCTGAGTCGTCGGTGCGGCGTTGTAGAGCTCGAATGGCTGATCGCCGGCATTGTTGACCAAGGCGTTGGGCATGCTCAGCGCCTTGACGAAGTCGTGAATGCCTCGGTACTGCGAAAGTCGTCCGCACATGGCTGAGCCCTCATGCTTACATCTGAGCTTAGACGATCCTTTGAACTAATAGGGCGTTAAAGCCGCGTGGCGTTTTGGCGGGCATGAGTAGACACATTTTCACAGTTGAAGGTTAACTATTGGTTACAAAGTATGGCTAAAATGACATCTTTCGCCCCCATGTCGATTGTCGGCATGGCTCAAGAACGCGCCATCGGGACGCACTTTGTTCATTTCAGACGTGTGACGATTTCCGTGAAACTCATTATTGCCGCTATCTATGTCATCTCCATCGCGTATGTCCACTTGCGCGGTAAGGTGCGCCACAAACCAGGCCGCCAACTAAGCGACCACTCGACGTTTCTGGCGCCGATCAATTGCTTCCTTTATATGTTCTCGAAAATCCCCAATCGGCCTTATCTCAATCCGGCGGACTTTCCTGACTTGAGCCCTTTGCAGGCTCATTGGGAAGAGATTCGCGCCGAAGGCCAGAACCTGCTCAAGGCCGGGGAGATCAAGCGCTCGAATCAGTACGACGACGTTGGTTTCAACTCGTTTTTCAAAAGTGGCTGGAAGCGTTTCTATCTCAAGTGGTATGGCGACAGTCACTCATCGGCCGCGAAGCTCTGCCCGCGTACTACTGAACTGGTGCAAAGCATTGGCTCGATCAAGGCAGCGATGTTTGCCGAACTGCCACCGGGTTCCAAACTGGTCCGCCACCGCGATCCGTATGCCGGCTCGTACCGTTATCACTTGGGGCTGGAAACGCCGAACGATGCCGGTTGCTATATCAACGTCGACGGTGAGAGTTACCATTGGCGTGACGGCGAAGCGGTGATGTTCGATGAAACGTTCATTCATTACGCTGAAAACAGCACCCAGCAGAACCGCATCATCCTGTTCTGCGACGTCGAACGGCCGATGAAGTATCGCTGGGCGGCGGCGTTCAACCGCTGGTTCAGCCGCACAGTGATGGCGGCGGCGGGGGCACCGAACGATGCGGGTGACAAGACCGGTGCTATCAACCGATTGTTTGCCAAAATCTACACGGTTCGCCTGCGCGGCAAAGCACTCAAAAAGCGTAACCGCGCTCGCTATTACCTGGAGAAGTGGGCGATTTTTGGCGGGTTGCTGGCGATTTTTGTGCTGATCTGAGTTTTGCTTTGCGGCGCATTTAGTCATTGCAAGCAGGCCAGTATTTTCACCGCATAACGTATGGGCACTCCACTCACCGATCAGCCACGAGAACGCTTCGTGGCTTTTTTATCTGTGCTCGCTTTGGCTTTTTCTGCCGTTTTACCGGCACTCCTGGCACCGAGGCTGCGCTTGAGCAGTTCAGTCAGATCGATCACATCCGCGGTCCTGCGTTCGTCCTCGCCCGTAGCGGTTTCGACGATTTCGATCTTGCCTTCATTCGCCTTCTGCTCAACCAGCGCCATGATCTTGTCTTCGAAGCTGTCGCGGTACTCCTCGGGTGTCCAGTCGGCGCTCATATCCTCCACCAGCCGTTTGGCCATCTCCAGCTCGCCCTTGGCCAGGTCCGGCCTGGTCACTTCACTGCCCAACTCCAATTGATCCAGGCTGCGCACTTCGGCCGGCCAGCGCAGCATCACCAGAACCAGGGCCGATTCCAGCGGCATGACGGCCGCCAGGTGCTGGCGGGTATGCAACACCACACGGGCGAGGGCGACCTTGCCGGTTTTGCTGAGGGTTTCGCGTAACAGCGCATAGACCTTGCCACCGCGTTTGTCCGGCGCCAGGTAATAGGGGGTGTCGATGTTTTGCAGGGGGATCTGCTTGCTGTCGACAAAGGCAAAAATGTCGATGGTTTGGGTCGACAGTGGATGGGCCGAGCGAATGTCCTCTTCGCTGAGCACCACGTAACGACCCTTTTCGTACTCGACCCCTTTGACGATGTGCGCCTGGGTGACCTCCTTGCCAGTGACCTTATTGACGCGTTTATAGCCCACCGGCTCCATGCTGCGACTGTCGAGCCAGTTGAAATCGATCCCGCGGGAAGACGTCGCCGAGACCAGCGCCACGGGGATGTGCACCAGACCGAAACTGATTGCGCCTTTCCAGATTGCCCGTGCCATCGTCGTGTTCTCGTCAGCCCATTGATGTTCAGGTGACCTGTTGCCCGGGGGAAAGTTTCAGTCGGCTGCGACCCGCTTTTGCGGGCTGATCGACGGTGCAGTCAACTGGTGTTACATCTTCTGAAGGAGGTTTTAGTTAACAAATCCGAACCCCGGGCGTAGCGTGGCTCTATTCATCCATGAAGCGTTGCACGCGCTTTTAGAGAGGTTTCCATGAACCGATGTGTGTTCGGCGTCATCACACTGGTATTGAGTGGCGTGCTGAGCAGCCTGGCCCTGGCCGATGCCGCCGCTCCGCCATCCTCGCCCTTGCTGCTGGTCCAGAACCTGCCGGGCAGCACCAATAACAATCCTTACAACAACCCGATCCGCCGGGCCAATCCCAACAGCATGCAAGGCACGCGACCCGGCATCCCGGTGATCCGCGGGCCGAGTACGGCGCCTGCGCCGCGACCACCGACCCTGGAGAACGGCGGTATCGGCAACCGTTATCCGCAGGATCGCCAGGCTCCCGCCAGCCCACCGACATTCATACCCAATCCACCTCATCGGGACGCAGACACCAGCAACCGTTGAACGGCAGGACAGAGGTCTTGCCAGCCATTTTGACCACAAAAGGAATCGTGCATGTTGCATAAGACCCTCCTGACTACACTATTTGTCGGCGTACTGATCATCAGTGCGCCCGTGTTTGCTGCGCCTGCCCAGGAATTGAAAAGTGAGGAGGGCACCCTTGAGGTCACGCCGATCGTTAAAGGTCTGGAGCATCCCTGGGCGCTGGCGTTCCTCCCCGGTCGCCAAGGGATGCTGGTGACCGAACGGCCGGGCAACCTGCGGGTGGTCAGTGTCGATGGCAAACTTTCGAGTCCGCTCAGCGGTGTGCCTCAGGTCTGGGCCAACGGGCAGGGCGGGTTGCTCGATGTGGTGTTGTCGCCCGACTTCAAGCAAGACCGCATGGTCTATCTGTCTTATGCCGAAGGTGGCGGTGAGGGCGGCAAGGCGGGTACGGCGGTCGGTCGCGGACGGTTGTCGGAAGACCTGACGGCCCTCAAGGATTTCAATGTGATCTTCCGCCAGGAGCCCAAGCTTTCGGTTGGCAATCACTTCGGCTCCCGTCTGGTGTTCGACCGCGACGGTTATCTGTTCATCACCCTGGGCGAGAACAACGATCGACCCACGGCGCAGGACCTCGACAAGCTGCAAGGCAAGGTGGTGCGGATCTATCCGGACGGCAAGGTGCCGAAGGACAACCCCTTCGTCGGGCAAAAAGGCGTACGCCCGGAAATCTGGTCCTACGGCCATCGCAACCCGCAAGGCGCGGCGCTCAATCCCTGGAGCGGAACGCTCTGGGAAAATGAGCACGGCCCCCGGGGCGGTGACGAAGTCAACATCATCGAGCGTGGCAAGAACTATGGCTGGCCGATAGCAACCCACGGCATCAACTATTCCGGCCTGCCGATCCCGGAAGCCAAGGGCAAAATCGTCGAAGGCACCGTAGGTCCACAGCATGTCTGGGAAAAATCCCCCGGCCTCAGCGGCATGGCGTTCTACGATGGCGATCGCTTCAAGGCCTGGCAGCACAACGTGTTTATCGGCGCGCTGGTGGGCCAGGAGCTGATCCGCCTGCAGTTCGACGGCGACAAGGTTGTTCACGAAGAGCGGCTGTTGGGTGAGCTGAACAAACGGATTCGCGATGTGCGGCAGGGGCCGGATGGTTATCTGTATGTACTGACCGATGAAGACGATGGTGCGTTGTACAAGGTTGGGTTGAAGTAAACAGACTCGCACAACCTTTGTAGCTGCTGGCGTAGCCTGTGTTCGGCAGCTGCTACAGAACGTGTTTCTCCAGTCGCATCGCGTCGGCATGGTCCTGGTAATAGTCATGAATCAGCCCGAATCGCCGATAACCGTTGCGCTCGTACAGAGCGATTGCCATCGGGTTGTCGATGCGAACTTCAAGTCGCAGGCAGGCGCAATCGTGCTCAAGGGCGCAGGCTTCGGCGCGTTCGAGCAATTGCTTACCCAGCCCACTGCCGCGAGCATCAACGGCGATCGCAATCGAGTACAGACGTGCCCGTGAAGTACCCCGGTGAAACAACACCAGCGCATACCCCACCAATCGCTCGCCACGTTGGGCCACCAGCAGTTGCCCGTGAGCCCGGCTGATCATCCATCGAAAACTGCGCCGGCTGAGCCGGTCGGTGGTGAAGCATTGCTGTTCGAGTGCCAGCAGTGCTGGAAGGTCTTCAATGACCGCCAGGCGAAAAACAGGATTCATATGACCGCCGTAAAAGTTGCGTAACGAAACGGGACTTTCGAAAAAGTTCGTGCTTAATAGGAAAGGTCTTGTTCTCCAACGGATCAATCACTATGTCAGCGGTACAAGGTCATTGGCGCGAAGTATCCGAACAAACGTTGCCGACGGCAATAACTTCTGCAAACTATTTAAATGCCTCGATCAGAACTTCCAGTCCGTTGATGATAATCGTCGAACGCAAGGAAGACTGGGCCTCATACTTTCCCAGTGAAGACATCGTCACCGCCCAGGAATACCTCGAACAGACCCGTAACAACGAGCAGGGCGAACGGGTTCAGGTGATCAACCTGTGCCGCAGTTACAAGTACCTCGGGCACGGTTATTACTGCTCGCTGTTGGCCGAAGCGCGGGGGCACAAGGTGATTCCGTCGGTGCGGACCATCAGCGAGCTGACCCGAAAGTCCCTGTATGGCCTGGCCTTGGACGATCTGGATAAAACCCTGGAAAAAGCCTTAAGTCATCATGTTTACAGCGATACCGAAGGTTTCACCTTGACCCTGTACTTCGGCCAGACCTCAATCGAGCCATTACAGGAATTGGCTCGACAGTTATTCGAGGTTTTTCCTTGTCCGATATTGTTAGTTGAATTTCGTCGAACTAACGGTTGGCACATCGAAGGTGTAAAGTTCGGCACCCTGCATAAGTTGCGTGAAGATCAGGAAGATCAGTTTGCAAACGCGCTAGATAGTTTCAGTCGCAAGATCTGGCGCCTGCCACGCTCTCGGCGCTTGGCCCGTTATGACTTGGCCATTCTGCACGACCCGCAAGAAGCATTGCCGCCCTCCAACCCCAAGGCTCTGGACAACTTTGTCAGGGTCGGCAAGATGCTGGGCATCGACGTTGAGCTGATCGAACGCAAAGACTACGCCCGAATCGCCGAATACGACGGGCTGCTGATACGCGAGACGACAAGCGTCGACAACCACACCTATCGTTTCGCGAAAAAAGCCGAGAGTGAAGGCCTGGTGGTGATGGACGATCCGGCGTCGATCCTGCGCTGTACCAACAAGGTTTACCTGACTGACTTGCTCAAGAGCCATCAACTGGGCATGCCGGCCACTGAAATCCTCTACAAGGAGCGACCGGAAGACTTTGAGCGGGTAGGCGAGCGTCTGGGGTTTCCTTTGGTGTTGAAAATCCCCGACGGCTGTTTCTCAAGGGGCGTCATCAAGGTCGAAAGCCAGCAAGCCTTGCTCAAGGCCACCGCCGAACTGTTCGAACACTCGGTGTTGCTGCTGGCCCAGGAGTTCTTCTACACCGAGTACGACTGGCGCATTGGTGTGCTCAACCGCAAACCAATTTTTGCCTGCCAGTACTTTATGTCCAAGGGCCACTGGCAGATCTACAACCACAAGGCCAAAGGCCAGGACATCAACGGCGAATGCCGCACCCTGGCAGTTCACGAAGCGCCTCGCGCGGTGGTTGAACTGGCGGTGAAAACCGCGAATCTCATTGGCGACGGACTCTATGGCGTCGACCTCAAACAGTCCGGCGACAAAGTGGTTGTGATCGAAGTCAACGACAACCCGAACATCGACGCCGGCATCGAAGACGCGTACCTGCAGGACGATCTGTACACGCTGGTGCTGGAAGAGTTCGTCCGGCGGCTGGAGCTCAAACGCCGTGGTCAGGCTTGGTGAGTGGCCTCAACCTACCGAGCTTGTTGAAATTTGGCCATTGACTTGCCATCAGCGTCCGGCTAATTTCCAGCCATGACTTCCACCGTATTGCGCTGCCAGCCAAGCATTATTACCGCCATTCCTTATTTGGCGGGCTAGCTCACGACTGCAGCACCCAACCCGCCCTAGAGGCGGGTTTTTAGTTTCTGTCTCTTGGGCTCCGATCAACGTCAGGAGACGACCATGAACAGCACCCCCACCCAGCAGAGTTTGCTTGAGCATTACGTGAAAAAGATCCTCGCCGCGCCGGTCTACGAACTCGCCGTGCGCACGCCGCTGCAAGCGGCACCGGCCTTGTCCGAGGCGTTGGGTAATCAGATCCTGCTCAAGCGCGAAGACTTGCAACCGACTTTTTCCTTCAAGATCCGTGGTGCTTACAACAAGCTGGTGAACCTGAGCGATGAACAGAAGGCTCGGGGCGTGATCACCGCATCGGCAGGCAATCATGCCCAAGGCGTAGCGTTGGCGGCTCGCGAGTTGGGGATTGCCGCCACTATCGTCATGCCCTGCACAACGCCGGAATTAAAGGTGCTGGGTGTGCGCAGCCGGGGTGCCGATGCGGTGCTGCACGGCGAAAGTTTTCCGTTTGCCCTGGCCTATGCGCTGGACCTGGCACAGCAAACCGGCCGCACCTTTGTCTCGCCCTTCGACGACCCGGACGTGATCGCCGGGCAGGGCACCGTCGGCATGGAGATCCTTCGTCAGCACCAAGGGCCGCTGGATGTGATCTTTGTGCCGGTGGGCGGCGGTGGCTTGATCGCCGGTATCGCCGCGTACGTCAAATACCTGCGCCCGGAAGTGCGGATCATCGGTGTCGAATCGGAACATTCCGCCTGTTTGCAGGCGGCCTTACAGGCCGGCGAACGGGTTGTGCTGCCGACCGTTGGCACCTTCGCCGATGGTGTGGCCGTCGCTCAGATCGGCGCGCATGGTTTCGAGGTCTGCCGGTTTTGCGTCGATGAAGTGCTGACCGTCAGCAACGACGAACTCTGCGCCGCGATCAAGAATATCTACGACGATACCCGCTCGATCACCGAACCTTCCGGCGCCCTGGCCGTGGCGGGCATCAAGCAGTACGTGGCGCAAACCGGCGTCCGAGGGCAGACCCTGGTGGCCATCGACTCCGGTGCGAATATCAACTTCGACAGCTTGCGTCATGTGGCCGAGCGCGCCGCATTGAGCGGCGCCCCGGCGTGAGGGATGGACCAGTTATTCCTGAACGGCGTTCTCGACGCGGCTCGACGCCGACCAGATCCGGTAGCGCACTTCGACGTCCTTGGGCACATAGAGCACGATCGGCAGTTTGCTGTTGTAGCGCAGCTTGAAACCGTCACCGACCACCGGCACGAAGTCCTGTTTGCGCTTGCCGTCAGGACAGGCCATCAGGGTGCTCATCGGGCCGGTGACTTTTTCCAGCCGGTAAAACGGGTAGCCCCAGCCTTCGAGGTTCTTTTCCTCAAGCATGCCGCCTAGACGCTGACGGTTGCAGTCGACGGTCAGGGTCTTGCCGGCCAGAATTTCGACCTGGTAGGCGTCTTCCTGTTTTTGCGGGGCGAGATGAATGACCTGGCGGGTAAAGCCGCTCTCTGGTTTGGGATACGGCGCGACGTCTTCGAGTGTCGCGGCCTGGGCAACGGACGACAGAACGGTAACTATCAGCCCGACGGTCGTATTAAAGGGCAAAGCACCCATAATGCCTCCTTGCGTGTGCGTTGGGTCAGCGGATACTGAACAGATGGCCGCATTCTCACTGCCGTCCTCGGTCAATGCAAACCCGCCATCAGAGATGGGTTGCAAAATGCAGGTGTCGAAAACAGTCCTTTCTTGCATTTTGCATGACGTGATGTATTGCCTTCTTTGTTAAACCCTTGATTGGCCGACGAGCCGCAGGGCGAAATTCCGGGCATGTTTTATGCTGAAGCTGTCTTGAGCTGACCACGGTCCCGTTGAGTCAGCGCTGAAACAAAAAAAACGGTCGGACGTTGGAACGATGAAACCCGCAAGGAAGAAAAGAACGGGTGATCTGAGCTCCGACCGACAATTGATTTTCGATTGGCAATCTCACAATACCGAGAGGGTGGCCATGTTTCTTTCTGCCTTGGAACTACGCAATATCGTTGAAAGCAGTTTTCTTCCGAAACGCTGCCAATGCACGCTATCTCCGGATCTGTCGATGACCGTCAAGGTGTATTCGGACAACGAGACTGACCATCTCGACCTGTGCGTCACCGGCATAGACGCCCATCGCCTCAACGGATGTCGGGAGATTAATCATCTTATCGCCGAGTTACGCACCGACCTTGAGCACAAGACCCATAGCCATTTGCCCAGCACTAAGTCGAAAGCTCATTAGCCGACTGTTTCACCCAATTCGAGCGACACGCGCCGGGTCTGGATAAACCCCAGACCCAGCGCCAACTCCACCAGGATCGCCAGTAAGATACCCGGCCCGGCATGACCATTGAGCCATTCGCCGAAGCCCAGCGCTGCCAAGCCGAAACAGCCAACCATAAAGCCGCTGCATATCGCACTTCTCGCCGCCGAGGGCGGTGCCTGCCGCACGAGATAAAACATCACCCCAAGCGCACCGAACAGCACCGCACTGCGCCTGGCCACAAACCCCGCTGCGGGCGAATACTCGATACCCCAGATCGCCAGCAACCATTGCGGCATCAAACCCCACACCAGCGCCAGCAGAAAGCAAAGCGCGGCGGTGAACGTTGAAAGCGTGCGAAACGAGAACGGCATGGCGAATCCTTTCGGCAGTAGAGGGGGACGCCGAAGCATAGCCTCAGAATCCCCGCAGGCCTACCGCCAAGTGCCGAATCAGAATCGTCTGTCAGCTCTGATAACTGCACGCGTCAGAAAGTTTTCGATAGGTAATTTCCGCAGGCTTGCCCGAGGTGCTATCGATGTACTTCATGTCCGCCGTGACCACTTCGCAGTCCAGCGTCGACGGTTCGGTCATGGAAATGACCTTGCCCACATTCAGCGGCATGCCGTAGTGATAAGGCACGGCCTGAGAGGACGACGTGTCGTTGGCCTGAGCGAAACCGGCGAAAGCGGTGCAGGCGAGGGCGGTGGTCATCAGCAGTGTTCGCATGTTCATGATGGGTCTCCAGTGCAGAGGGGAAGCCAGTTCGATGCAAGAGCGTCGAACCTGCCGCACTGGGCGTCAGAGGGTGCTGAGGGAGTGCGGTCCAGTAAAGTTTTGGACCGCAGGATTAATCGAAGGTTAAGTAGCGGGCTAATGGTTGTTGCGAGCCGGTTGTGCGGTTATCTATTCGAGGTGCACAACCTTGAACCCACGTCGATCTGGAGGCGTCTCTATACCAGCGGGTCCTTCCAACTGCCCCCTTCCAGCAACATAGTCATAGACCAAAAACTTCGCCGACACTTCATACCCAATATTAGGAATGACCAGCCGGATCTGCTCTCGTCCGAGGTACAGCCAACGTGGTAGCGCCTTCTCGGCAAAATCGATTCGCTCGACGGTGTGAGTGACAGGGTTCTTGCGTAAAACGACGCCTTTTAGATACGGCGAGCCGTATGCGAAGGCGAATATCAGGCTGGAAGAAACACACTTTGCCAGGAAGACTTCGCCGAAAAAGTCGAAATCCGGGATGTCGGTAAAGGCCGGTTGGATTTTGCTGTCGAGTTTCACAAACAGGCGCTGGCCTTGCGCATTCGTTTCCGCCAGCAAGGACACCTGAGTTCTATCGGCCAAAGGGCAGGTGAGGATTGTCTGGAGTGGTTGCGCGTAGGCCGGGGCGGCTAGCAGTGCCGCGATGATGTACTTCCATGGTGTTTGCATTCGGGGAAATCCCTTCGGTTGTCGGGTCCTACGTTACTGCCCGTGAGTCGTGATAAATCCTAAGAAAGCTTCGTCCCGTTCCTACAGGCTCGGGCGTGTTGTTGTCTTTCGCCGGCTGGTTTCCAGCGGTTACTGTTTGGCGTCGCTGCAAAATCAGCGAACAGGTTTGGTCACCTGATAACAACGCACATATGTGCCATCATTCGCGCTGCGGACATCTATGTCCTCACAGTGCGTTGCTATGGCGGCTGTGTGCGGGACGCCTTCGGGCGAGCCGGTTGGTTGTTATCGGTTGACCAAGCCTGTACACAGTCCGCCTCCATCGTTTGGTCACGGTGCTGGTGGTTACTTACAAACAATCGAGTAATCCATATGCAAACTTTTAACCCGTTTCCAGATCGTTATCGTTCAATCAAAAGCAGCGTCACCAACTCAAATCCCTTGGTAATCGACACAGAAGCCAATCCCCAGGACATCCTCGAATCCGCCCTCCAGCGCATCCGGGCCTCCAGCCAGTTACTTGAAACACTTCACTGCCTATGCTTCAAGCACGGTGATGTTCAGGACATTCCGCACATTACCCATGCGATTTATTTGTTGACCCAGGATGGTTGCGACCTGCTGCAAGTTGCGCAGCAGCGGATGATGGGCTGGAAAGCGCCGGTCTGACGGATACGGTATTACACACAAGCCAGCCTCTTGCGGACGCTGGCTTGTTCGCCCATCCGAACAATGATTGGCTGAAGTCAAGTCAATCTGCCGCCGCTATTATTCTTCACCTGACCAATACCAAATAGTATCGCCCCATCTCGAGTCGCTGAAGCTCGGCATGATTTCGCCCTGTTCGAAATAGCGACGAGATTCTGCTTGTGCAGGTGTAAACCAATAGCCTGCTTTACTGCAAGGTTGCCCTGCATTTATACGAGCAATCTGGGCAGTGTCGGTCGGTTGGTAATTTCTCGCGTATTCGACCAAGTCTTTTGGATAAACCATATGATTAATTTTGCTGTCGTCGATACCGTACAGAAAAGCAATAGCACCAGCCTCCAGCGCCCAATATCCAAAGTAGCCTCCTTCATCCCCTTGTTTGTGAGAGTCGTGCCATGAGGCCTGCTCAAACGCGGGATACCAATCATTGCAATATTTTTGCAATAGTTTGGAAGCTTCTTCCTTGTCCTCCTCATAGGTGGCGTATACCAGAGGCGAGTAAACATCGTGATACCAGCGATCGACGTCGTATCGGTCAGGCAGCAGTTTGCAAAGCAAATCCTCATAGAGGGTGTCATCGCCTGCGTAACCTGCTGGATCTATTAAGGCAACGAATCGTTTTAGCAGGTCGGTGCGATGTAGAAGAATACACAGACTGAACACTTGAACGCATTCTTCGTACTGATCAGGCCAGTCATCAATCGTTAATGGTGTAATGTTCGGGATTTTTTCGTAATTCGCCAGCTTCTCCTGAAGAAGCTCGTAACTTTTTACAAGCTTTTCCAATAATGGGATCAGGACTACGATCTCATTGCCAGCGGTGTAGCGTATCAGTATTTCCTTGAGTATCAGCTTCTGAAAGTATCTGGCTCTGAGCGATTTTTCTTGCTCGTCAGAGTCCGCCTGAAACGTATTTTCTTTGAAGAATTCAATCGAATCTTTGTAGTTGATAAAAAAATTATCGAAGCGAGCTTCGCTTAAGAATTGTTGTCTTCTGCTCATGATCATTCCTCCTCCTTCAGGGAGCTCAATTTGCCGTATTTTTTGGTGAGTGACGCCTTCTTTTTATTGACGGCTTCTTTAACTTTGTTTTCTTTGTAGTGAATAGCCTCGTGCGCAGTATGAGTCTCCGGCCCCGTCATATTTTTTCGAGCTTTTGCGTGTTCGCGAGGACCATTGAGAACGCTGTAAAGAGGTGTGAAAAATAAATGCCGACTGAATGAACTAAGAACGTTCTTTGAAATTTTCTCACGTAGAGCTTTGTCTATGTTCTGGTGAATCCATTCGATACTCATTTGTACCAATACAACCTTGCCCGATTTTTCGGTAGGTTGAGCAGAGTCAATTTCTTTTTTTTGCTCTGTTTTTTCTATTGTTTTAGCTTTTTCTTTTGGTGCGTTATCATTGGTGGCTTTTTTTCTGTTACTGCTCGTCGATGCATTTTTAGTAGTCGTACTATTGTGTTTTTTTCCCGGTCGGGATTTTTTCGGCGCGGTTGTTTCTGCAGTCGTGTCTGATTGATCAACAGGTTCGAGTAACTCTTCAACTGCAATATCACCCGAAACACCCAGTTTGGAAACAATGCTGGGTTTACGAGGTTCTGGTTGTGGGCCTGAAGCCGCCGGTTTTTTTGAGTGCTTAGCTGCCTTATCCTCTTCTTCTTTTTTTCTGTATTGATCTTTTATAAATTTTGGAGTGTCTTCGTCTCTGCTTGCTTTAGCTTCGACAATCGCAAACTTTTTTGAATCATTCGTTGCAGGATCGGCGCGCCATACTGCGTCGATACCAGTACCGTTCGCCCCATCAGATAATTTATACAGGGCGTGCCATTCTTTTGGGTTGCCACCCATTGAAAGTTTGCCTAACGTATTTTCGTCAGGATTGCCACTAAGCCAACGTCCCTCTGCGCCTTTATCATGGCCATCCCAATGTTTACCCCAGCCTAGAGTTTCCGCGCAGTAATAGTCGGCGATATGCTCTCCACTGACGCCAAGTGCATCATTGGCAATATGGTAGACCTTGGTGGCTGCGTTCTGCTGGTCAATCTTGTTGGAATGTGTGCCGCTCGCGCCGTCCGCACCTTGACTCGCCACTGAAGCATCTTTGCCCGCGGGTTTCTTTGTTGTTGCCGGCTTGCTTGACGCCGCCATCGCAGAGCTGTTGCGTTGCATGCCTTTCCACTTGAGCAAGCGTCTTTCGACAATAGCGAGCATTTCCGGCATGTTGTCGCGAGACGTCGCCAAGACGGTAACGACCGCGGATTTTGCCCAATTAGGCAAACTCTGAAATGTCGACGAGCCTTTGACCGCGCTAATGATAGCGTCTAGCTCAGCACTCAATTTTGACGCATCGAAAACCTGCTTGAGCAGCTCCTCGGGACTGGTTTTGATTCCACACTCCTGAAGAACGAAGCGCAACAGATCGAACAAAACCGGTGCAAATCGCTGTGGGTCGCGGTTAACGATGCGCATGCTTTTCTTCAACCCATCGCCTGGGCCTGGTATCCAGCCTATCACTGCCATTAAAAGGTCAAATTTGGCGTCTTCCTTTCCGTCTGCGCTTTCTGCGTTATACAAAGTAATGGACGATTCGATAGTGTCATAGGCGTCGATGGCCTGGCCGAGGAAAGGCACGGCGCCCATGGCGATACCTTTGGCCAACTCGACAGCTGCTTCCTTATAAGCGGCCTTACGGTCTGTGTCGTCTGTGACCTCGGTATTTTGTGCTACTTCACTCATGCCAGCCTCCCTGCAGCTTGTTCAACCAAAGCCTGTAAATCGACCTCGTTCGGGTCATATCCTAATTTGAGCAAGTCTTCGTTGATCTTATCGTCGGAGCTTTCGACAACCTTGATTGATTCACGGTTGTACGGCCTTGGATCCTCGCCGTAATACACCTTGGCCGGTCCTTTCGGGACATCCTCCAAACGAGCAAAGCCGTCGTCGTCCAGCACGCCTTCACGGGTCGACCCGTCGGCAAAATCAACTCGATACGACGCGCCCTGCACAGGCTCAAGGTTGTCGTAATGCAGGTTCAATTCCAGCCAGGTCGGATCGGTCTTGGCTTCTTTCATCAGGCGACCGGCGATGTCGGCAGCAGCAAGTCCTGGAATAAGCGGGGCAAGGATGGCGATTCCGGTGCCGGAACCTGGCCCACCACCCGAGTTGACCTTCACCTCAGCCCCACTGATCGTCACACCCCCCGCATCAATCTTCACAAAACTCCCGCCAGCCTTGGCCGTGAGCTCCATGCCACCCTCAACCACTACCTTCTCGCCAGCGTTGTAATGAATCTCCTGACCGGCCTCGACAAACTGCGCGGTGCCCACCTTCACATGCTGGGTCACGCCCACGGTGAGGTGATCATCCGCCCGTGCTTCGGTCTTGCGGTCCAGATGGGTAATCCGGTGCTCTTCCACCTTGAACTCGCTGAACACGTTGGCTTCGACCGTGTCATGCCGTTCATTGCCGACGCGGATTTTCTGGTCGTGTTCGATGTTTTCATCCCAGTCGCGCTGGGCGTGCAGGTAGATCTGTTCCGCGCCTTTTTTGTCTTCGATGCGAAACTCGTTGTAGCCCTTGCCGCCCGGCGAGCTGAGGGTTTTGAAGGTGCTGCGGGTCTTGTTCGCCGGCAGGTCGTAGGGGACGACGTTTTCCTTGTGGTACAGGCAGCCGGTGATCAGCGGCTGGTCGGGGTCGCCTTCGAGGAAGGTGACGAGCACTTCCATGCCGACCCGTGGGATGGCGATGCCGCCGTAGGCGTTGCCGGCCCAGCCGCTGGCGACGCGTAGCCAGCAGCTGGTCTTGTCGTCGGCCTGGCCGTCGCGGTCCCAGTGGAATTGCACCTTGACCCTGCCGTATTCATCGCAGTGGATTTCTTCCCCCGGCGGGCCGGTGACGATGGCGGTCTGGCTGCCCAGCACTTGCGGTTTCGGGTGTTCCAGGGCCGGGCGGAAGTGCGCGTCCCACGGGGTGGCGAGGAAGCGGTTGCGGTAGCCCTGGTGGAAGTCGTCCTTGTTGTCGGTGACGTCGCTGGTGGTGTTCTCGCCGAGCACTTGCGGCTGTTTGCCCTCGTGGACGATTTCCAGCAGCAGCCACAGGTCGTTCCATTCGGCGCGCGGGTGTTCGCTGAGAGCCAGGAAGTGGCCGCTGACCAGGGTCGGCTCGTCGCCTTTGCCTTCGGCCAGTTGGTAGTCGCTGCGATGGCGCTCGAGGGCACGGGTTGCCAGTTGCTTGCCGCGCGCGCGGTCGGTGAAACGGCCGGGGTAGTCGTAGTCTTCGAGGTCCGGGGCGAACGCGCTTTTGGCCGCGCTTTCCGGCAGCAGCCGGGGTTTTTCGAAGTCGTAGTCGCGGCGGCTGACGCGGGTAGTGCGGGTTTCCAGGCGCAGGTTGAAGCGCTTGATCACCGGTTTTTCGGCGGCCATGCCGGAGTCCTGCTGGTAGCTCACCGGCGCCAGTTTGCGGAACACCGTCTGGTCATCGCCGAACACCAGTTTGTGGCCGCTGGCCGAGTGCTGGAAGTGGAAATGGATGCCTTCCTCTTCGCACAGGCGCTGGATGAAATGCAGGTCGGATTCGTCGTACTGCACGCAGTACACGCGCTCCGGGTAGATCGCGCCGAGCTGGAAGCTGTAGGCGTCGGCCAGAATGCCGCGGGCTTCGAGGACCTGGGCGATGATCTTCGGTACGCTGAGTTGCTGGAAAATCTGTTGGTCGTGGTTGTGGCGCAGGTAAGCCAGTTGCGGCACCAGGCTGATGCTGTAGCGGGTCAGGCTCTTGCCGGAATCGCCTTGCTCGATGCGGTACACCAGACCATGGATTTTGCCCTGGCCGGTGGCGCCGAAGGTCAGACAACCGGGCTTGTGCAGCAGCTCTTCGAGTTTCAGGTCGGGGCGGGTGCTGACCAGTTCGATGTCGAAACAGAACGGCTGGTTGAGGGCCTCGCGGCCGATGAAGCTGAGCACCTGAAGGTCGACGGAAACGCCTTCGAGGGTGAGGGAGATATGGATTGCGTTTGCGTCCAGCATGCCTTGAATTCCGTCCTTTGAAAAAGCAGGGGGCGGATGGTGCAGTATTAAATGGCCATGTTCAAGGCGAAAATGCCGTAGGTCAGGGGCCTGACGCTTGTAGGGCTTTCCCCTATAGCTGAGGTTTTGCACGATGAATACAGGCACTTTTCGAGGCAATTGACCGCTACGCCATATAAAAAAGAAGGCCCCACAGATGGGGCCTTCGTTTATGACTCAGCCAATAAATTCAAAGCGATTGCAGGGAAATGGTCGCGCTCTGAGAGTTTTGCTGGCTGTCAGCATCCATCCAGACCCACTGCGTACCGTCGCCTTGCAGATTATTGGAAATACTCTGAATCTGCGAGTAACTGATCTTGACGGCCCCAACTTCACTTGCAGTAGGCCCGATCGTGGTGACCTGGCCGGAGAGCAGGCCGTTCGACGTCTCATTGACGACGAACACGGTCGCTTGCGCCTCACGGAACTGGCAAGAGAGGAACTGTGTAATGGTGCTGGTGATCGTCAGGTTCATCCATTTCGATGGAGGGACCGCATAGTAGCGGGTGTACTTGTTGAACGGATGCTGCTCACCATCGGCCGGCAGCGGATAGTTGCTGAGCCCCGATGTGTTGGTCGGCATGCTGACACTTCCCAGCCAGATTTCGACCTGTGATTTACCGGCGTTGCTGGACAGTGAGACCGAAACGGTTTGAGTATCGGTGCCCGAGACAAAACCCAACGATGCCAGGCCTGCATTGGCCGTGGTGCCAGGTACCGTGATCGGTACGGGCGGCTGGCTGTTGCTCCAGTTCACGGAGACAGTCGAGTTGTTGTCATTTTGCGCGGAGTTGTAGATAAAGATCCCATACAACTGGCCTGGGCTAAGCGCGGTACAGGTGGCTGTATCACCTGCGGTGAGCGTAATGCGTTGTCCGCCGTTCCAGTTAATTTGGGCAGCTGAGATAGCGACACTTTCCATGTTGGAGTTCCTTTTCCTGTTGTGGTGGTATAAGGATTCGCACAGCAATTGTCCTTACCTGCGCCGTGCGTGGAAAAGATACTAGTTGAAGGCATGTAGCGGTCAAGTAACTAACTGGTTGTAGTTGGCTGCATATGATTATTTTTTGGAATAGTTGCAAGTATAAATCGCTATAAATTTTCTCAGGTGTAAAAAATATAAAGCTGTCAATGACCGCTTATCTTTTGCCCGGGTTTTATTTTTTAAATTGCAATAAGACTATATCTAAAAAATATAATGGGAGAAAAGATGTAGCGCTCAATGAAGAAAGATATGCAAGCTGTCTTTTATTCAAGTCCTGCGGCAGGCCCTGAAATCAGGACCTGCCATAGTAGAGGAGGTATGGGGTGTGTATTTCAGCTCAACTGCCGCCGATACGGCAAATCCGGCCCGGTCTTGCTGCAGGTCAACGCGGCGGCACTCACCGCAAACCTGAGCATCCCGTCAATCTGCTCACGGCTCAGCCGCTGCACACCCGCAACCGAATCCAGCTGCTGCTCGGTCAGCCAGGTAATCAGCGCCGCCTGGAAGGTATCGCCAGCCCCAACGGTGTCGGCAATCTTCACCGAACAGGCCGGCACCGACCATGTGCCATGAGCCCGGCTGAACACTGTCGCCCCCTGACCGCCACGGGTCAGGAACACCAACTGACAACGATGCTCCAGCCAGCCTTCGATCACGCGCTGCGGATCCTGCTCGGGATACAACAGGCTCAAATCTTCGTCGCTGACCTTGATCAGGTCGGCAAGCTCCACCAGGGTGGCGATCCGTGAACGCCACAACTCGATGTTCGGCTCGGGATTCAGGCGTACGTTCGGGTCGAGGCTGATCAGGCGTTTGCCACTTTCGCGCTGCACCAGCGCCAGCAAGGTATCGGCAACCGGTTGCACCACCAGCGAGAACGAGCCGATGTGCAAGCCGCGCACTTCAGGCCCCAGTTGCGGCAGATGCGCAAGGCTCAACTGCCGATCCGCGCAGCCTTCGCCGCGAAAGCTGTAGTGGGGCGAGCCATTGGCACCGACCGCGACCATCGCCAGCGTGGTCGGCGCGGCGAAGTCCACAAGGTAATCCGGGCGTACGCCTTCATCCTGCAGCACTTGCTGCAAGCGACGGCCGAGGTAGTCGGTCGACAGCCCGGCAAACAGTGCGGCATCCACGCCCAAGCGGCGCAAACCTACCGCGACGTTGAACGGCGAGCCGCCAGCAATTGCTTTGAAATTCACTTTGGACGCCAGGCCGCTGGCATCGTCTTCGCTGAAGAAATCGAATAGCGCTTCACCACACACCAGATACATAGTTGCTCGCTCTTTAAAGGGTTGCGACATGCTGTTGATAGCGTTCGTAGGCCTGCTGACAGGCCTGTACATTTTCTGCAATCGGCAGGGTTTCACTGGCCAGGTCGAGCTTCACGCAGCGCTCGCACAAGTCCGCCAGGCTGTCTTCGTGGCCGTTTGCCCAAGACTTGCACCACGCCGCCTGAATCGCTGCGCCAAGCGCCGCGGCCTCGCTCTGTTCGGTACAGATCACTGGCGTATTCATGATGTCGGCGACGATTTGCCGCCACACCGGGCTTTTGGAGCCGCCGCCGGTCAGGCAGATGCTGCGGCTTTGTAAGCCATTGTGGCGCAGCAGGTCCAGCCCGTAACGCAAACCGAAGGTGGTGCCTTCCACCACGGCGCGGCACAGATTGGCCCGGGTCAGGTTGGTCATGGTCAACCCCAGCAGGCTGCCGCTGGCATGGGGCAGGGCGGGAACGCGTTCGCCATTGAGGAACGGCAGCATGCACACGCCTTCAGCACCAATCGGCGCGTGTTCGACCAAGGCGTTGAACTGCTCGATATCCAGTTCGAACAACTCGCGAATCGCGCCGGTGGCATTGGTCAGGTTCATGGTGCAAATCAGCGGCAGCCAGCCGCCGCTGGAGGAACAGAACGTCGCCACCGAGGCGTCCGGACTGACGTGCGCTTGCTCGGCATAGGCGTAGACCGTCCCCGAAGAGCCGAGGCTCATGGTGATCGCGCCGGGCTTGATGTTGCCGGTGCCGATCGCGCCCATCATGTTGTCGCCACCGCCGCTGGAGACCAGGGCCTTGGGGTTGATGCCCAGATGCTCGGCGATGCCCGGCAGGATCGTACCGACCGGCTGGTGGGCATCGATCAGCTCCGGGAGCGCGGCTTGCAGGCGCCCGCTGGGGTCGATGTCGCGCAGCAGTTGCAAGTCCCACTGGCGCGTACGTACGTTGAAATAGCCGGTGCCCGACGCATCGCCGTACTCGCTGCAACTGCGGCCGGTAAGCCAATAGTTGAGGTAGTCATGGGGCAGCAGGATACGGGCGATGCGGGCGAAAATTTCCGGGTGTTGTTCTTTGGTCCAGAGCAGCTTGGACACGGTGTAGCCCGGCGCGATAACGATGCCGAGGCGCTCCAGGGAGCCTTTTTCACCGCCCAGATGAGCCAGTAGACGATCATTCTCCGGGGTGGATTCGGTATCGCACCAGAGCTTGGCCGGGCGCAGTACCTGGCCGTGATCGTCGAGCAGCACCAGACCATGCTGCTGGCCGGAAACGCCGATGCCGAGGATGGCCTGACCATCGACATCCGCGGCGAGCAACGCGCGACGGGTGGCCTGGGTAAAGGCTTCCAGCCACTGGGCAGTGTCTTGCTCGCGACGGCCATTGGGGCCGCTGATGAGGCTGTGGACAGCAGCGCCCTGACCGAGGACCTGACCGCTGTGTGCGTCGAGGATCACGGCTTTGGTGCCTTGGGTGCCGCAGTCGATGCCCAGGAATAGTTGTTGGTTTGCCATGGAAACACCCTACCGAAGATTGTTCCCACGTTCTGCGTGGGAATGCATCAATGGACGCTCTGCGTCCGCTTCTGGATGGGACGCGGAGCGTCCCGGGCTGCATTCCCACGCAGAGCGTGGGAATGATCAGACGGCCAGCACTCGTTCGAGCGTCTGCGTCACGCCAACCTCCCGCAAGCTGTTACAGCACCACTCGAACGCCGCGACGAACTCTGGCGAACGCGGAATCGCCGTGCCGAAAATCTCCTCAACCTCCAGCAGCCGCTGGGTGATCAATGCATCATCGGCCACCAGCGCCTGACAGAACGCCGCCCGCGGATCCGGAATTGCATAGGTCTGACCGTTCTCATCCACGCCTTTGAGGTACAGCGCCCAGGCCGCCACCACCAGCGCCGCACGTTTGGTCTCGCGGCCGTCGGCGATCAAGCGGTTGAGGGTCGGCACGGTGAATTTCGGAAACTTCGATGAGCCGTCCGAACACACCCGCTCCAGTTGATCGGCAATCGCCTGATTGGAGAAGCGCGCCACCAGGGTGTTTTTGTACTCGGTCAAATCGATGCCCGGCACCGGCGCCAGTTGCGGCGTCACGTCCAGGTCCATGTAGGCGCGCATGTAGCGCACGAACAGCGGGTCGTTCATGGTTTCGTGAACGAAGCGGTAACCCTTCAAAAAACCCAGATAAGTCAGGGCCAGGTGACTGCCGTTGAGCAGTTTGATCTTCATCTCTTCGTAAGGCGTGACGTCGTCGGTGAACTGCACGCCGACTTTTTCCCAGGCCGGGCGACCGTTGACGAATTTATCTTCCAGCACCCACTGCACAAACGGTTCGCAGACCACTGGCCAGGCGTCGTCAATGCTGTGTTTGTCGTGCAATTGCAGGCGATGCTGGATGCTGGTCATCGGCGTGATGCGGTCGACCATGGCGTTGGGGAAGCTGACGTTGCGCTCGATCCAGTCGCGCAGGTCGGCATCGCGCAGGGCGGCGAATGCGAGCAAGGCTTTGCGGGTCACCGCGCCGTTGTGCGGCAGGTTATCGCAGGACATCAGCGTGAACGCGGGCGTGCCGGCGGCACGCCGTTTGGCCAGCGCGGCGCAGAGGAAGCCGAACACGGTTTTCGGCGTGTTCGGATTGCTCAGGTCGTGCTGGATCTGTGGCAGATGCGCCATGAACTCGCCGTTGCTGTCGTCGATGCAGTAGCCGCCCTCGGTGATGGTCAGCGAGACGATGCGGATCTCGGGGCTGGCCAGTTTATCGATCAGCGCCTCGGCGCCGTCTTCGGCCAGCAGCATGTCGCGGATCGCGCCGATGACTCGCACTTCGGTGTCGTCGGTATCGCCGAGTTCAAACAAGGTGAACAGGTAATCCTGTTCTTTGAGATCGTCCCGGGCACGACGGTCTTCGGCGCGCAGGCCAACCCCGCAGATGGCCCAGTCCAGTGCTTCGCCGGTGTTCATCAAGGCGTCGGTGTAGTACGCCTGATGTGCGCGGTGGAAACCGCCGACGCCAATGTGCGCGATGCCCTGGCGGGTGTCGCTCAGGGTGTAGGCGGGCAGGGCCACCTCGGGGGCGAGGCAGTTGAGGTTGGATTTATTCAGTTTCATCGCATGTTCTCTGATATCAGGCTGCGGCGCGCAGTGGACGGGTCAGCGCCACGCCGTCGGCATCGAATAAATGGCAGTGTTCGGCGTCCAGGTGCAGGCTCAGGGTTTCGCCATAACGGCTGGCCAGATCGCCGCGAACGCGCATGGTCAACGCTTCGCCGGACGACGTCAGCACATGGCAGAAGGTGTCGCTGCCCAAACGTTCGCTGACATCGGCGGTGACTTGCAACGTGCAGTCGCCAGGTTGTGCCAGCTCCAGGTGTTCCGGGCGTATGCCCAGCGTCACCGCGCCGCCGACGCTCAGGTTGGCCGCGCTCAGCGGCAGAGTGATGCGGGTGCCGGCGTCCAGCAGCACTTCGCAGCCCCGGCTGTCGACACGGGTGACTTTGCCTTTGAGGAAGCCCATTTTCGGTGTGCCGAGAAAACCTGCGACAAACAGGTTGGCCGGCTGGTGATACAGGTCCAGTGGCGAACCGACCTGCTCGATCTTACCGCCATTGAGCACGACGACTTTGTCGGCCATGGTCATGGCTTCGACCTGATCGTGGGTCACGTAGATCATGGTGGCTTGCAGTTCTTTGTGCAGGCGCAACAGTTCCAGGCGCATTTGCACCCGCAGGGCGGCGTCGAGGTTGGACAGCGGTTCGTCGAACAGGAAAATTTTCGGGTTACGCACGATGGCCCGGCCGATCGCTACGCGCTGACGCTGACCGCCGGACAGCTGTTTCGGTTTACGTTCGAGCATCGGCCCGAGTTCCAGAATGCGCGCTGCTTCGCCGACCTTCTTCTCGACTTCGGCTTTCGCTACACCGGCCAGGTCGAGGGCGAACGACATGTTTTTACGCACGCTCATGTGCGGGTACAGGGCGTAGGTCTGGAACACCATCGCCAGGTCGCGCTTGGCCGGGCTGACTTCGGTGATGTCGCGGCCATCGAGCTCGATGGTGCCGCCGCTGACTTCTTCAAGGCCGGCGATCAGCCGCAGCAGGGTGGACTTGCCGCAACCCGACGGGCCGACGAACACCACGAATTCCTTGTCGTTCACTTCCAGGTCGATGCCTTTGATGATGGAAAAACCTTCGAAGCCTTTTTGCAGATTTTTGATTTTCAGGTTGGCCATGATGGCGCTCCTTTATGTTTATTCTTTGAGGGCTATTTCACGGCGCCAAACGACAGGCCGCGGACCAGCTGTTTCTGGCTGATCCAGCCGAAGATCAGGATCGGCGCGCAAGCCAGGGTCGACACCGCCGACAACTTGGCCCAGAACAAACCTTCGGGGCTTGAGTAAGAGGCGATCAGTGCGGTCAGTGGCGCGGCTTTGGACGAGGTCAGGTTCAGCGACCAGAACGCCTCGTTCCAGCACAGGATCAGCGACAGCAACACCGTGGAAGCCAAGCCACCCTTGGCGATCGGCAGCAGCACCCGGACCATTTCCTGCCACAGGGTGGCGCCGTCCAGGCGTGCGGCTTCGAGGATGTCCTTGGGGATGTCTTTGAAGTAGGTGTAAACCATCCAGACCACGATCGGCAGGTTGATCAGCGTGTAGATCACGATCAGCGCGATTCGCGTATCCAGCAGGCCAAAGCTCTTGGCCAACAAGTAGATCGGCATCAGCACGCCCACTGGCGGCAGCATCTTGGTGGAGAGCATCCACAGCAACGTGCCTTTGGTGCGCTGGGTTTCGTAGAACGCCATGGAATAGGCGGCCGGCACCGCGATCAGCAGGCACAATGCCGTGGCGCTAAAGGAAATCACCACCGAGTTCCAGGCGAAGCTGAAGTAATCGCTACGCTCGTTGATGTGCAGGTAGTTCGAAAGCGTCGGCGTGAAGATGAACTGCGGTGGCGTGGCGAAGGCGTCGATTTCGGTCTTGAAACTGGTCAGCACCATCCAGAAGATCGGGAAGAAAATCACGATCGCGATGGCCCAGGCCAGGGTGCCGAGCAGCAGGCTTTGCAGACGACGGGATTGTTGAAGAGTCATGGCGCGGGCCTCAGGCTTTGTCTGTCAGGTTTTTGCCGATCATGCGCACCAGCACAATGGCCGCGATGTTGGCAATCACCACCGCGATCAAGCCACCGGCGGAGGCCATGCCGACGTCGAACTGCACCAGCGCCTGGTTGTAGATCAGGTAGGCGAGGTTGGTCGAGGCGTAACCGGGGCCACCGTTGGTGGTGGTGAAGATTTCGGCGAACACCGACAGCAGGAAGATGGTTTCGATCATCACCACCACCGCAATCGGCCGGGCCAGGTGTGGCAAGGTCAGGTGCCAGAAAATCGCGATCGGGCCGGCACCGTCCAGGCGCGCGGCTTCCTTTTGTTCCTGGTCGAGGGACTGCATGGCAGTCATCAGGATCAGGATCGCGAAGGGCAACCATTGCCAGGACACAATGATGATGATCGACAGCAGCGGGTAGTGCGCCAGCCAGTCCACCGGCTGCGCGCCGAACAGCTTCCAGATGTAGGCGAGAATCCCCGAGACCGGGTGAAAGATCAGGTTCTTCCAGATCAGCGCACCGACGGTGGGCATGATGAAGAACGGCGAGATCAACATCACCCGCACGATGCCGCGACCGAGAAACTCACTGGCCTCCAGCAACGCGCTGATCAACACACCGAACACCACGCTGATCAGCAACACACTGCCCACCAGCAACAGGGTATTGGTGGCGCCGGGCAGGAAACCCGAATCGCTCAGGAAGTAGCTGAAGTTCTCCAGCCCCACGAATTCGTTTTCGCCAGGGTAGAGCAGGTTGTAGCGGATCATCGAAAAGTAAATGGTCATGCCCAACGGCACGATCATCCACAGCAGCAGCAACGCCACCGAGGGGCTGACCAGAAACCAGCCGGGGTTGGTCAACCGGCTTTTACGTACTGGTTGCGGGATGTCCATGTGAGCTTTGACAGTGGTTGAAGTATTCATGGCGATCAGAACCGATTGGGAACAGACAAATGAAGATCAACTGTAGGGGCGAGGCTTGTGTGGTGAGGGAGCTTGCTCCCGCTGGGTCGCGAAGCGGCCCCAAAAGCTTTGCGACTGCTGCGCAGTCGAACGGGAGCAAGCTCCCTCGCCACACAAGCCGACCCCTACATGGGGGCGCTGGTTATTTGGGATAACCGGCGCGCTTCATTTCACGTTCGGTGGTTGACTGGGCGGCGGTCAGGGCCTGGTCGACCGTGGTCTGGCCGATCAACGCGGCCGAGAACAGCTTGCCGACCTGGGTGCCCACGGCCTGGAATTCAGGAATGGTCACCAGCTGGATGCCAATGTAGGGCACGGGCTTGAGGGACGGTTGGCTCGGGTCCGCGGCTTTCAGCGATTCCAGCGTCACCTTGGCGAACGGCGCGGCATTCATGTAAGCCTCGGTGTAGGTCGAAGCGCGAGTGCCTGGTGGCACGTTGGCGATGCCGTCTTTTTCCGCGACCAGGGCTCCGTACTCCTTGGACGTGGCCCAGGCGCTGAAGGTTTTCGCCGCTTCCTTGGCCTTGGAACTGGTGGGGATGGCCAGTGCCCACGAATACAGCCAGGCCGAACCTTTGTCGGTGACCTGATGCGGTGCGTAAGTAAAGCCGACGTGGTCGCTGACTTTGCTCTGGGTTTTATCGGTGACGAACGAGCCGGCCACACTGGCATCGACCCAGATCGCGCACTTGCCGCTGTTGAACAGCGCCAGGTTCTCATTGAAACCGTTACTCGATGCGCCGGGCGGGCCGGACTTTTTCATGGTGTCGACGTAGAAATTCAGCGCATTTTTCCACTCAGCACCGGTGAATTCCGGCTGCCATTTCTCATCGAACCAGCGCGCGCCATAGGCGTTGGCGACAGTGGTGATCAGCGCCATGTTTTCGCCCCAGCCAGCCTTGCCGCGCAGGCAGATGCCGTACTGTTCTTTATCTTTATGGGTGAGTTTGCTGGCGAATTCGCCGATCTGTTCCCAGGTCGGGCGTTCCGGCATGGTCAGCCCGGCGTCCTTGAACAGGTCGGTGCGGTAATAGGTGATGGAGCTTTCAGCGTAGAACGGCAGGGCATAGAGCGAGCCCTTGACCGAAAGACCTTCACGCACCGAAGGGAAAACGTCGTCGAGGGCGTAGTTGGCCGGCAAGTCCTTCATCGGTTCCAGCCAACCCTTGGCACCCCAGAGTGCGGCTTCGTACATGCCGATGGTCAACACATCAAACTGCCCGCCCTGGGTCGCGATGTCGGTGGTCAGGCGTTGGCGCAGGACGTTTTCTTCAAGCACCACCCAATTGAGTTTGATGTCCGGATGCTCGGCTTCGAAGGTTTTCGAGAGCTTTTGCATGCGGATCATGTCGCTGTTGTTGACGGTGGCGATGGTCAGGGTCTGAGCGCCGAGGCTGACGCTGCTGAGGGTCATGCAGGTGAGGGCAAGCAGAGCTTTTACCGAAGGTTGCATCGTGCACTCCTTTTCTGCACCCGGGGGTTACAGAAGGACAGTTATTGTTTTTGTGTCTTCCTGCGGAGGGAAGAATGTGCAGCGATTACAGCCTTCAATTGACAGGCTGACAAATCATCCATCGCACTGTGATCGATACTTTTTTGCACTGGGAAGTCAGGGGCCGGTGTCGCTGCATGCCGCGCTGTAGCAGCTGCCGTCAGGCTGCGTTCGAGGGCGAAGCCCTCGCCGGGTCCGAAGCTGCGGCGATACAGAAGAGGTGGAGTGGCCGGGTTTGCGACTGCTGCGCAGCCGAACGCAGCCTTCGGCAGCTGCTACAAGGATCCGTGGTACAGGATAAGTCAGTGCTGATTCTGCTCAGTCAACCGTTGCACCGCCAGCCGCCGATAGTGCGACGGCGTCATGCCCTTGAGTTGCTGAAAACGCCGGTTGAAGTTGGAAATGTTGTTGAAGCCCGACTCGAAACACACATCGGTCACCGTTTTGTCGCCATCGGCCAGCAGCTCGCAGGATTTGCTGATGCGCAGGCGATTGACGAACTCGATGAAGCAGCGTCCGGTGGCCTGTTTGAACACTCGGCTGAAGTAGGTCGGCTTCAGACCCAGATGCTCGGCCACCTCTTCCAGCGTTAAATCCCTGGCGTAATGGGCAAAGATGTAATCCACCGCCCGGTTGGTGCGGTCGATATTGTGTTCATCGGCCAATTGCGGCGTTGTGGCACCGGACAGCAACTGGTAGTCATCGGACGCCGCCAGCAACTCCAGCAGAATGAAAAAATGCCCGAGCCGGGTCATGCCGTGGGTGTCGGCGATGCGCTGCATCAAGGTCATGGCCTGGCGGATGGTGCGCTTGCAGCGAAACTCGATGCCGTACTGCGCGCGCTCCAGCAAGGGCGCAATTGTCTTGAGTTCGGCGAACACCTGATAGCCGCTTTCGAACAGCTCGTCAGTGAAGTTGACCAGCATGTCGCGCTCGGGCACCACTTCGTCTTCGCCCACCTGGCTGATCCAGTTGTGGGGCAGGTTGGGGCCGGTCAGGAACAGTGTTTCCGGGTAGAAGTTACCGATGTAGTCACCGATGAACACCTTGCCGGAGCTGGCGATGATCAGGTGCAGTTCGTATTCCTTGTGGAAATGCCAGCGCACCAGGGGGCAGGGGAATCCGTGTTGGCGATAGATGATGGACAACCCGTTGTGGTCGTCCATCAATTCGTAGGAAGGATCGGTGACTCTGGCTGTTCGGGTCATGTCAGGGCGCTTTTATTGTTATCGCCTCTTGATCATGCCTCTTTCGGGGCGCCTAAGGCCAGCTTGCAACGCGACTGTGCTCAGGCGGGGGCATGCAAGGCATCACCGTATACCGCTTTCATGCTGGTGGCACTCCAGCAGTAACGAACGATTTCGGATTCGTCGAAAAAGTCGGTATTGATGATGCTGCAGCGCGTGACCCAGTCCCGGGTGGGATTGAACCAGTCATTGATGTGGTTTTTGATGTCTTGAGGCCCTCCCAGAAACGCGTAGCTGGTGGCCGATAACGACCATAAAAATGTTTCGTATGGCGCGTCTTTGAGTGTGTTGGAAATATGGGTTTTCAAATCCTCGGTGTCGGTAAACCGCTTGTTGATCCACTTGTGTGCAATACGCGGCCAGAAATAATTCTCATCCAGTTCCCGCCGTACGGGCGCCGCTAATATCACCCGGCGCAGAGCACTGATCCGCTTGAGCTCGCCGATCGTTTTTGTGGCGTTGTCGGGCGGTATCACTCGCTGTCCGAGTTGGCTGACCAGAAGCTCATTGAGTTTCTGATAGTCAAAGCGATTGTTACCGTCCCCTAGCTGATGAAAGTCCAAAACCACGAATTCATCCGGGTTTCGGTCCAGGAAAGATGAAACTGCGCTGATGAGTTCATCGAGAACCCGATGTGATTGATATCCATGGTGATGGAAATAGAAAATCGACTGCTCAGCCCCCTCGGTGTAGCCCAGGCGGATATCGAATGCCCGTGCGCCATTGGACAATTGCCATGCAAATGAACCGTTTTGACATGTCGTCCAGTTGCCGACGACCACCTCATAATTAGGCGCCTGTTTATCCATGCCGGCGTTATGGGCGCCGGGCCAGATAACATCAGTCAGTTTTATACGATCGATGTCGAGGGCATTACTCATCCATTTTTGTTTATCCAGCGTGATTACTGCGTTATGGGTCATGACAGTTCCTTGTCGTAGACTCGTCCCCTCCATGGAGGGGACGAGGTCCATGTTTCGGGTGTGGCTGCGTGCCATACCTCTATTGCTCGCCTGCGTAGAAAGGCTTTCATGACCCAGCATAGAAGTGCGCGACTGCATTGCCAGTCACGGAAATACTTGCATAAGAATTAATCCTTTAATGGCTCGGCGCTAGTTGGCGCGCTTGGCCGCTTTACTCAGGTTTGCGGTCAGGCAATACGAAACGATGTTGCTTTCTTCAATGAAGTCGACATTGATAATGTTGCACCGTGTTGCCCAGTCGCTTTTATTCGGGTCAAACCACGAATTAAGCTCATCGTGAATATCTACCGGACCACCGAGAGCGCTATAACTGGTCGCGGACAGGGACCATGGTGCCCATGTGCCTGGCGGGAATTTCAGCACTTTTATAATGTGCTGCTCCAACTCGGAGGCACTGGTGAGGCCGTTTCCAGACCATTTGTGCTCGATCTGTTCAATGAATAGGTTTTGATCAAGGGCTCTGTTCCTGGGGGCTGCGACCAGTATTCTTTGCAAAGAACTGATTTGTTTGAGTTGACGCAGACTCAGCGACCGGTTTTTGCTGGGAATGATCCGATGACCGAGAAAGTGGATCATCATGTCATTAAAATAAGCGAAGTCAAACGTGCTTCCGCTCAGATCGTGAAAGTCCAGGATGATGAATTCATTGGGGTTTTCCTGAAGGAATTTTTCTACATCGGTTACAAGTTGGCCCAGGGTTCGGTCATTGCGATAATTGTTATGATGACAGCGAAATTTTCCAAGTCCCGGCGCGCGGGCGTCGTAAGTCAGGCGAATATCCAGCGCGCGGGAACCGTTGTGTAGCTGGGAATAAAACGATTTATGCTGACAGGCCAGCCAATGGGCTCCCGGGCCTTGCAGCCAAGTGGCTTTCCAGTCGCTTCCGGCGTTATGGGTGCCTGGCAGTGTCAACTCATTGAGCGACAGTGTATCGATTGCCGGCGTGCTGGCCATCCAGTTTCTAAGTACGTAGTTGTTCTGAACAGTATTGTCCATTTAATGCTTCCTTGCATAGTTTGATAGGTGTTATCGGTTGGCCGAAGTGAGTGGCTGTTACTCACTTCGGTCAATAATTTATAAAGGGAAAGAGCGGGGCGATCAATCGTTGTGATAATGCAAGATATGTGTATTTGGTTGTGCGTAACTTAAGCAGGGTTTCGGTTTTTCGCCTCAATCCATTGCGCCATGTATTGCGTACTTTTATGGTGGTGATGACGCAACATACTACCGGTAAAATTATCGCGTCTAAGTTGAGTCAAGTGCTGTTGGCAGTGCAACAACTTCTTGATCAATGCCGGGCCATGTTCCGACATTTTATATCGATCGGCCAGTAACCTCTGTCCGTGGGATTGGGCCTGCGCCCAAAGCGCTTCATCCTTATACAGCCGCACCGCACAGTCAGCCAGTTCCCGTGCCGTGCGGGCCACGGTCCCAGGCCAGGGATGATTGCCATGCATGGCTTCGGCGCCGATGGGCGTCGTCACCGTGGGGGTGCCACATAACATGGCGTCGACGATCTTGCCTTTGATACCGGCACCGAAGCGTAGAGGCGCCAGACAAATGCGTGCCGCCGACATCACTTGCAAAGCATCTTCTGCCCAGTTCATGACATGAAAGCCCTGGGCCGGGTTGTGCAACGCCGTAGCTTTGGGGGGGGTGTAAGCACCGTAGATATGCAACTGAGCCGTGGGCAGTTGCTCGCGGATCAACGGCCAGATGGCTGTTTTCATCCAGAGCACCGCATCCCAGTTCGGCGCATGTCGAAAATTGCCGATGCTGAGAAAGTGCGCCCGATCTTCAAAGGCTGTCGGCGGCACGAGCTCAGGTTCGACCATCAGCGGACACCAGTGCAACAAGTTGCGCGGCAGCTTGAATTGCTCGACCAGCAATTCGATCTCCACTTCAGAGATCATCAGGTTCAAGTCGCAACGGTACAGCGCAGCAATCTCCCGTTTGGCGAGATCGGTATCAGCCATCAGTTCGAACTCTTCGCGCAACGCCGGCGCGAACAAGTCGCTGAAATCATTATTGTCGTCATTGACCTTCAAGCGATCCTTGAGGCGCTGATGCCGGGCGTGCCGCAAGCTTTGCAGATCCGATGTCTCGAGGACACGCAGGGCATCGGGACAGTATTTTTCGACCCGCCAGCCAAACTGCTCCTCCATCATGAACTGATCGAACAGCACTATGTCCGGAGCAAGTTCACTGACGAAGTCGTCGAAACTGCTATTGTTCAATTCAATCGGAATTTCACGAATGCCCAACGCCGTCAGATCAGCCCGATGTTCGCCGGTGCCGGCCGGGCTACTGAAGGTGACGTCCCAGCCTTGCTGCAAGAATGTCTCAAGGATTTGCATGACGTGCCCACCGGCCGCTGAAGAACGGGGCTCGGGCCAGACGTAACCAATGACCAGGACTTTGGTTGCGTTGAGCTGACTCATGACAGTGTTCCTTGGTGTAGGCGAGGAGGGACGAAGAAAAGGCCGCAATTAAACCACAGGAGGCGATTCCTGTGAGTTTGCGGCCGTTTACTTGAGTCTACGGGAGGTCAGCGCCCCCGTTGACAGAGATTTTCTGTTCCAGGCATCTAGGCGAGTGTAGACAGATTAATGATCACAGCCTCCGTGATGTGCTTACCGGTAGCGGTGTCGAACTTGCTCCTCATCCGGCCCAGGTTTTCGAGAAAGCGCGGGTAATTGGCCGATCGTTGATTCAGCAAGCCAATAGCCAGGGCGTAAGAGTCGGCGTTCAGGAGTGCAGGAGCCTCGGCAACGATCTTGGGCAAGTCTTTTTTAAGCTGGTTAAACTCACGGAACCCCTTGTGATCGGCATCCCGCAATGTGAAAGGATCTAATCCTTCCGGATGCTTCGCCAGATTCATCAACTGAGTCACATCGACATCGCCGGCCTTACCAAATGCGGGATCCGGGTTGCCATACATCAGGTCAATCGTACGTTGTGAGCCATGAGACATCTCATGCACCACGCCATCAGCGATCCGTCCTCTGTCGAACCTTTCCTTTTGGAAAAAGTCAGTCATATTGTCCGAGTAGATCTTAATGAATCGACTGTTAACTGAATCGGCAGGGTAATTCGCTGCTTTCCATCGCGCGAAGGTCTCGGGAAGCATTGCCGCCAGCGCGCCGTCCGAAGGTTTTTTTACAATATCTATGTTCTTCAGGGAGATGTGATTGAGGTCTTTTTTCATTTTGCGTAATGCTTCGGTCAGGTGCTCAACAGTTTGAGCGGAACTGTTGCCGAAGAAATACTTTATTACTGCTTTTACTTCGAAATCAGCACTGTTCGCCACCAGTTGATGCAGTGCGGTGTCAATTTTTGTCTGGGCGATCGGTAAGCTTCTTTTGACATAGGCGGAGACGAAGCTATCCGGCAGGAGTTTCTTGCGAACGTAGGACTTGAAACTCAAGTCGAAGTTTTTGAGTTTCTTTCCCCACGGCTGCCCCAGCCGGTTGAGAGCGTACCAGTCATCCTGCATGCGGACCGCAGACACGACGAAAGAATCTCCAGAGCTACCCAGCGGACGCCAGGTTCCTTGTCCGATATCAGTTCGTTGCGCCGCTTTGATCAAGTCATAAGCGTCAGCACTGCCGGTCAGTCTTCGAAGTTGATGGGTTGCACTTTCCAAAGAGTTCAAGCCAGCCCGACTGATACCCAATACACCTTTCTTTAAATACTTTCCGACGCCCAGGATCAGCTCTGGCGTACCGTCCAGCGGGTTGAACACAGAGTGGAGAAACCCTAGGCCCAACTTGGCTAGCGCTCTGGTCTTCGAGGCCGTGGAAACGGCCTTTGCCGCAACGCTAGCGGCTTTTGCGGCGACGCCAACAACCAGCAAAACGGTCATCGCTAGTTCAAGCGTGCAGGACAGCGTACTGCCCCTGTTACGGTCCGGATCGTCGGAGAAGAAGTCTTCGATGCAGGATTTAAAGGGCACAATAATATTAATGAATGTCTCGAATTGTTGTTCTTCCTTTGAGTGTCTTTGCTCCAGTTCCGTTCGGCCCCGTGCGTCTTCTATCAGTTCGTCGTACGTCCAGAGGGGGCGATGCTTCAAAATGAAATTTGTCAGGGGGCTGAATTCTCCGCTTTGATAACTCTCATAATAACCAGGCTTAATAGTGCGTGTTGTTTTTACCGATGCGTTCAATGATCCCAGTTTTTCAATTACCCCATGACTGGACCGGGTGTTGCCTGGTGGAACTCCATGGGTATAGCTCTCTATATCAGTTGGCAAATTGTGGATTTTTTCGGCTTTGCTCAAACTGTTGATGTGATCGGTAAAGTCCAGTCTCGCAGGTTGTGCCAGCAGACCTTCTTTTTGCACAAGTACTGCCAGTTGAGGGTTCTCCCTGCATTCACCGTGCAAGGTGAACAGTTCATAACAATACAACCGGCCTTCATATTTCGAGCACATCACGACGCCATAGCGACCCGTGGCTTCATCTTTGGCTTTCTGTTTTTCCTGAGGAAACAAATCGGGAGGCTGGATGATGGCAACCGAGGGCCGGATAGTGAAGAAAGTGACTTCACCGCACAGCAAACGAACCCGGTCAGCCGGCGGTAACGCCGACAAAGCCAGCTTGACAATACTGGCCATCGCTTTTTCCAATGGCGCATAAGCCTGGTCAAAACGACGTTTGAAAATCCCCTCCGTAGAGACCAGATTAGGCACAAGGTGCGGAAATCTCTGGTAGAGACTAGGGCTTCTTTTCAAATCCCAGTTCAGTGTCCCCAGATGGTTGGACATGTTGAGCTCTACCATGGACATGGCTAACGGCTCGAAATTGTTGAACTCGTGCCAACCCCGTTGTTTCTCGAACAGTATTTTTTCGTCGATGAAATCGCAGTCCGGCACGATCTGCTCAAGTATCTCCCGGGAAATCGCTTTTCGGCTGGGCAGTGGGGTCGATAACGTGGCGACTGCTTGCGAATAGGCATCCGCAAAGGTCTGATAAGCCTCAATGGCACGATCACCAGAACCTTTATAGTCACTGATCACCTGCTCAAGAGTAATCACGTTGTTCAACAGCGCCCAGTCAATAATCGGGTCTACTGATAGCACGCTGTGCAGAATTTCCTGCTCGTTGTTGACTGGCTCAATCGCTTCAAGTTGCATGACGTTTGCAAATGTCATGGAAAGCACGGAGCCGCAAGCGTTGGCTTCTGCTATGGCAACACCCCGACAGAACGTAATCCATTCGGGGGTGCCCAGTCGCAATGATTCGGGCAGATTTCTTACCAGAAATTCGGGTGCCCTGCCTGCCAGCAGCAAGTAGGCGGCGAGCGTACTGGTGTTAGAAGGAATGTCATGCTCATTCTCAAGATGCCGTTCCAGTTCAGTGAAAACCTCTGGAACCGATTTCTCTATGTTTTCAGGTGCATAAAGGTTGTAACCCGCGATGTGATTTCGACGCTCGTCGCCTCCCGCGTCCGGGTAAATGTCGAGAATAATTGCAGTCATGAGCACCTGCTCGAGGTTCAACTCTGAGACGGACTCACCTGATTTGGATCCGTACCAGTCAAGCGCTTTTAAGTAACTTTCGGACCAGCTTTTGAAATAGGGGTGTACACCCAATTCATGCAGCAGTTCGCGGCAATTCAATCGGTTTGCTGTTTTCGAACGATTTCCCAATGCAATGCTACACAGGTCCACCAGCAGTTTTCCGCGTCCGCCGATGTGCTGAGCGGTCAAGGTACGAATTGTTTGCCTGTCATCCGCCGACAACACCAAAGCCCTGTCCTCACTGCTCGTGATGGCTTCCCAGTAGTTACCCAATGCAGGGGAAGGGTGGTAGTCAAACTCTAGATGTTTGATCAGGTTTTTTATGCGTTTTACATCTTCGGGCAGTTCGTATTCGTGGAATGTGATCCATTGAGCAACACCCAGCCGATTGTCGAAGAACACCACTCTGTCGATGGTTGCTGCAATATCCGCGATTGCAACCAAATCATCATTGAGGTCCGGATCAAGTTTGGTCTTTGCGGTCAATCGTATTTCGCGGCCATTATGGGAGGCGATGATGTGACCTGCATCGACAACATAGAACGAAGCATCGGGATGGACGGAATAGTAGGCGAGCACTTCTTTAAAGGCGGGCTTGTCGATCATGCTCTGCAACATGACAGCGCCGGGGCGCAGCGCCTGTTCGAACGAAGAACCTTCGGTCACTGTAATGAATAGCTCTTCCCAGTCTATCTGCTCATTGTTTTCTTTTCCGGAAATAGCCTTTTTAAGCTGTGCGATGATTTCGCCTCGCTCGATTTTATCGCTCTCAATGCCTTGTTTAAGTCGAGGGGTGATGTCTTGAGGGTTGGATAGTTGCAAATTATAATTCGCAGCTGTGTGCTGTTGGTCCATTAGTAGTTCCTTCTACTGGTTGTTGCTTAAAGGTGTGAGGATCCTCTTTTAGTTTAAGTTATTGGGCAACTGGCATTGTATTAGTGCCTGTTTCAGATGGGGTCATAAAGTTGTTGAGGGCGCGAACTGTTCCGTTGCGGAAAAACTAAAAAGCACCGCTCTTTTCAGGAGCAGGTGCTCGGTGCGGCTTAAACGCTTAGTTACACTTCAAGTATGTCCTTGACCTTATCCCGCAGTTGATCAATCGAGAACGGCTTGCCGATCACATGCATGCCGTCAGGCACCTCGATGCTTTCGGCATAACCGCTGGCGAACAGGATCGGCAACTCGGGGCGCAGCAGGCGTGCCTGTTTCGCCAATTCCCGGCCGTCCATGACCGGCAGCCCCACATCGGTCATCAGCAGGTCGATGTGCTGGTCCTCATCGTTGATGAAATCCAGCGCCTCTTCACAGCCATCGGCCTCAAGTACCCGGTATTCCAGTTCCTCCAGCACATCGACGATCAGCGTGCGCACGATGGCATCGTCTTCGACGACCAGGATGGTGGATGTGTTGGTGGACATAGTGGGGCTCTCAAAGGTTGGATTTGCGATAGCGTCGATCGAAATCGCCGGGCTCTTGCATGAGTATGGGACGGATCACGACAAGTTCCCGAGGCGTTACAAAGAACAATAGCCGCACAAGAGCCGCGAAGAATAACCGCTCCTTTGCGCCGGAGCAGTGAAATGCAGGGTATTGCCGAAAAACGTGTCAGAAAAATGGATCCCCTCGGCCGATTTGGGGCAGACTCGATGGCATCCAACAGTTCGACAAGGCTTCCCATGACCTCTGCGCCTGCGGTTGATGAGCAACGATTCCGTAAACTCCTGAGCCGCAACGTCAGCCTGCCGTTGGGTGTCGGTGTCATCAGCGCGGCGTTCTTTGTCTTGCTGATCACCTATCTGCTGTCGGTGATCCAGTGGGTCCAGCACTCGGACCGGGTGATCAATAATGCCAATGAAGCCGTAAAACTGACCGTCGATCTGGAAACCGGTATGCGCGGTTTCCTGCTCAGTGGCGACGAGCAATTTCTCGAGCCCTATGAGACGGCCAAGCCAAGAATAACGGTCGCCCTCAATACCCTGCTCGAACTGACCGCGGACAATTCGGTGCAAACCGACCGCCTGCACCGGCTCCAGGCCTTGCAGACGGAATGGGCCAATTACGCGCAATCGATAATCGATTTGCAGCGCGCAGGCGGTGATTACCGCAGCGTCGTCAAGGTCGGGCGCGGCAAACGGTTGACCGATGAGATCCGCAAGCAATTCGAAGACGTGATCGACATGGAGCAGCAGTTGCGTGCCACGCGCAATGAAGAAGTGCGAAGCGCCACAATCTGGAGCATCGCCCTTTATCTGTTGTTCGTAGCCGGTATCAGCGGATTGCTGGCCTATGTCGGCCGCCGGGATCTACTCAACCTGTCCCGCAGCTACAGCGTCAACCTCGCCGCGCAACAGGCCAGCGCCCGGCGTCTGGAACAGCAGGCCTGGTTGCGCAATGGCCAGACCGAACTGGCCGAGCAAGTCCTGGGGCAGTTATCGCTCAATCTGTTGGGCCGCAATATCCTGCAGTTCTGCGCGCAATACCTGGGCAGCGCCGTCGCGGCGATCTATGTCCGTGAGGAGCATGGTGGCCTGAAGCGCATCGCGTCTTACGGTTTCTCCCGGGAACAGGAAGCACTTGAGCAGCAGATTTACAATGGCGAAGGGATTGTCGGCCAGGTGGCGCAACAGGCGCGTCTGATTCGTCTTGATGAGGTGCCAGGGGACTACTTCAAAGTCAGCTCCGGCCTGGGCGACGGTTTACCACGCAGTGTAGTGGCGGTGCCGACCAGCGATGACGATCGCGTCAACGGGGTGATCGAACTCGGTTTCCTGCGACCGCTGACAGATCGTGACATCGAGTTGCTCGAACTGGTTGCCGGCAACATCGGCACCTCGATCGAAGCGGCGCGCTATCGCCAGCGCTTACAGGAAGTGCTGGCCGAAACCCAGCAACTCAACGAAGAGTTGCAGGTTCAGCAAGAAGAGCTCAAGAGCGCCAACGAAGAGCTGGAAGAGCAGTCGCGGGTTCTCAAGGAGTCCCAGGCTCACCTGGAAACCCAGCAGATCGAGCTGGAGCAAACCAACGAGCAACTCGCCGAACAGGCGCAGATCCTGGCCGAGCAACGCGATGCCATGGACCTGAAGAACAGCCAGCTGAATCAGGCCCAGCTTGAGCTCGAGGCCCGCGCCGAAGAATTGCAGCGTGCCAGCAAGTACAAATCCGAATTCCTTGCCAACATGTCCCACGAATTGCGCACGCCGCTGAACAGTTCGTTGATTCTGGCGAAATTGCTGGCGGAAAACCCGCAGGAAAACCTCAGCGCCGAGCAGGTCAAGTTCGCCGAGTCGATCTATTCCGCCGGCAACGACTTGCTCAACCTGATCAACGACATTCTCGACATTTCCAAGGTTGAGGCCGGCAAGCTTGAGGTGCGTCCGGAGAACACCAGCGTTGCGCGCCTGGTGGAAGGCCTGCGAGGAATGTTCGAGCCGTTGGCCGCGGACAAGAAACTGGATTTTGAAGTCGAATTGCGCGCTGACGCACCGCTGATGCTGTTCACCGATCGCCAGCGCCTGGAGCAAGTGATCAAGAACCTGTTGTCCAACGCGGTGAAGTTCACCGAAAAGGGCACAGTCAGCCTGATTGTCGCGGCTCAGCCAGGCGAGGGCATCGCCTTTATCGTCCGTGATACCGGGATCGGCATTGCGCCGGATCATCAGGACAGCATTTTTGAAGCCTTCCGTCAGGCCGACGGCACTACTAACCGTCGTTACGGCGGAACCGGCCTGGGCCTGTCGATCTCTCGTGATCTGGCCACCTTGCTGGGCGGCTCCGTCAGCCTGACCAGCACGCCGGGGCAGGGCAGTGTGTTCACCCTGGTGTTGCCGCAGCACTACATCGAACCGGGCGATGCGCCTGTCGAAACGATGAAAGCTACGCCGGTGACCATGCCGCAAGCCATCGTGGTTACCGCGCCTGTGCCGCTGGTTGCCGAGGTCGAAATCGCGCGTTTCGATGATGATCGCTACGGGGCGCCGTTCGCCACTCGTTGCATCCTGGTGGTGGAAGATGAGCCGGACTTTGCGCGTATCCTCTACGATCTGGCCCATGAACTGGGTTATCAGTGCCTGGTGGCCTACGGCGCCGATGAAGGCTACGACCTGGCCAGGCAATTCATCCCCGACGCGATCCTGCTGGACATGCGCCTGCCGGATCATTCCGGGCTGACGGTGTTGCAGCGCCTGAAAGAGCAAGCCGAAACCCGGCACATTCCCGTGCATGTGATCTCGGTCGAAGACCGTGTCGAGGCCGCCATGCACATGGGCGCCATCGGTTACGCGGTCAAACCGACTACGCGCGAGGAGCTCAAGGAGGTGTTTGCCCGCCTCGAAGCCAAACTGACCCAGAAGGTCAAACGCATATTGCTGGTCGAAGACGACGATCTGCAGCGTGACAGCATCGCCCGATTGATCGGCGACGAGGACATCGAAATCACTGCCGTCGGCCTGGCGCAGGATGCACTCGATTTGCTGCGCACGACGATTTTCGACTGCATGATCATCGACCTGAAACTGCCGGACATGCTTGGCAACGACTTGCTCAAGCGCATGTCCTGCGAGGATATCTGCTCGTTTCCACCGGTGATCGTCTATACCGGACGCAACCTGACCCGGGACGAAGAGGCCGAGCTGCGCAAGTATTCGCGCTCGATCATCATCAAGGGCGCGCGTTCGCCCGAGCGGTTGCTGGATGAAGTGACACTCTTCCTGCACAAGGTCGAATCCCGCTTATCCCATGAACGCCAGACCATGCTCAAGACCGCCCGCAGCCGCGACAAGGTGTTCGAGGGGCGCAAAGTGCTGCTGGTGGATGACGATGTACGCAATATCTTCGCCCTGACCAGTGCGCTGGAGCAGAAGGGCGCGGTGGTGGTGATTGGCCGTAACGGTCGTGAAGCAATTGAGCGATTAAATGAAGTCGAGGACATCGACCTGGTGCTGATGGACGTGATGATGCCGGAAATGGATGGTTTCGAAGCCACTCTGGAAATCCGCAATGATCCGCGCTGGCGCAAGCTGCCGATCATTGCGGTGACGGCCAAGGCGATGAAGGACGATCAGGAGCGCTGCTTGCAGGCCGGCTCCAACGACTACCTGGCCAAGCCCATCGACCTGGATCGCCTGTTCTCGCTGATTCGTGTGTGGTTACCGAAGATGGAACGCCTCTAATGGAGCGCAGCGAAATCGAACTGAGGTTGTTGATCGAAGCGATCTACCTCAAATACAGCTACGATTTTCGCGATTACTCCGGCGCGTCGATCAAGCGTCGGGTCAACCATGCATTGAGCCAATTCGAGTGCAATACCATCTCGGCGCTGCAAGAGAAGGTCCTGCACGACCCAACCGCGTTCATGCAGCTGCTGCAATTGCTGACGATTCCGGTCAGCGAAATGTTTCGCGACCCTTCGCACTTCCTGGCGCTGCGTCAGGAAGTGGTGCCGCTGCTCAAGACCTATCCGTCGATCAAGGTCTGGATTGCCGGTTGCAGCACCGGCGAAGAGGTCTATTCGATGGCGATCCTGCTGCGCGAAGAAGGCTTGCTGGAGCGCACTATCATCTATGCCACTGACATCAACCCGCGCTCGCTGGATAAAGCCAGGCAGGGGATTTTCTCCCTGCAGAATGTTCGGGCCTACACTCACAATTATCAGCAGGCCGGTGGTCAGCGTTCGTTCGCCGATTACTACACGGCGGCTTATGACTACGCGATTTTCGACAAGAGCCTGTGCGACAACGTAACGTTCGCCGATCACAGCCTGGCCACTGATAGCGTATTCTCCGAAACTCAATTGATTTCGTGTCGTAATGTGCTGATTTACTTCAACAAAAAGCTTCAGGATCGAACGTTCGGCTTGTTTCACGAATCTTTGTGTCATCGGGGCTTTCTGGCACTGGGCAGCAAGGAAACCCTGGATTTTTCGGCCTATGGCAATCAGTTTGAGCCGTTGGTCAAACAAGAAAGGATCTACCGCAAATCATGAACCGTGCAGGTATTCCTTGTGTAGAAGCTATCGTGATCGGTGCTTCGGCCGTCTTCGTGTCGAGCGGGAACAAATCCCATGCTAAGTAACATCCAGGCCAAATTGCTGATCGTCGACGACCTGCCGGAGAACCTGCTGGCGCTTGAGGCGTTGATCAAGCGGCAGGACCTCATCGTCTACAAGGCCTTGTCCGCCGACGAAGCCCTGTCGCTGTTGTTGCAGCACGAATTCGCGCTGGCCATTCTCGATGTGCAGATGCCCGGCATGAACGGCTTTGAGTTGGCCGAGTTGATGCGCGGCACGGAAAAAACCAAAAGCATCCCGATTGTGTTCGTCAGTGCCGCTGGCCGTGATCTCAACTACGCATTCAAGGGCTACGAAAGCGGAGCCGTGGACTTTCTGCACAAGCCGCTGGATGTTCACGCGGTCAAGAGCAAGGTCAATGTCTTCGTCGATCTGTATCGCCAGAGCAAGGCGATGAAGCAACAGGTCGAAGCCCTGGAGCAAAGTCGCCGCGAACAGGGGGCGTTGCTCGAACAGTTGCAGAACACCCAGAAAGAACTGAAGCAGGCGGTGCGCATGCGCGATGACTTCATGTCCATCGTTGCGCATGAAGTCCGTACACCGCTCAATGGCCTGATCCTCGAAACCCAGTTGCGCAAAATGCACCTGGCCCGGGATAACGCCGCGGCGTTCACCCTGGACAAAATGCACGCCATGGTCGAGCGCGACGAACGGCAGATCAAAAGCTTGATCCGCCTGATCGAAGACATGCTTGATGTGTCGCGGATCCGCACCGGCAAGCTGTCGATCCGCCCCAGTCGGTTTGACCTGGTGCAACTGGTGCACAATCTTTTGCAGAACTTCGCACCGCAGGTTGAGGCCGCAGAGTCGTCAGTCAGCTTGATCGCCGACCAGCCCGTGATGGGCGACTGGGACGAGTTTCGTATCGAACAAGTGATTTGCAATCTGCTGACTAATGCGTTGCGCTATGGTGCCAAGAGCGCGATCGACGTTCGCGTGTACAATCACCACGGGCAAGCGCGGGTTGAGGTTCAGGATCGCGGTATCGGGATCGGTGTAGAGAATCAACAGCGCATTTTTCAGCAGTTCGAGCGGGTTTCCACCAGGGCCGTGGTGGCGGGGCTGGGCCTGGGGTTGTTTATTTCGCAGCAGATTGTCGCCGCCCATGGTGGCTCCATTACCGTCGAGAGCCGGATTGGCGAAGGCGCCTTGTTTCGCGTTTGTCTGCCGCTGCAGGAAAACAGCCCGATGAACGCAACCTCTGATTGACCACATGGTCGTATCAGCAGCTATTGACCGAACAAAGGTTTTCCATGAGTGAAGATGCACAAGACGTGGTACTGATCGTTGAAGATGACCCTTCGATTTTGATGGTGCTGTCCGCTTATTTGTCGGGTGAAGGTTACCGGGTGCTGCAAGCCGAAAATGGTGAGCAGGCCTTTGAGATCCTGGCGAGCAAACCAAACCTGGACATGATGATCACCGATTTCCGCCTGCCTGGCGGGATTTCTGGCGTGCAAATCGCCGAACCAGCCGTGAAGCTGCGACCGGAACTCAAGGTGATCTTCATCAGCGGTTACCCGCAGGAAATCCGCGAGACCGACAGCCCGATCACCCGCAAGGCACCGATCCTGGCCAAGCCATTCGATCTGGATGTGTTGCAACAGATCATGCAGGACATGCTCTCCTGAAGCTGTGTCGACGGTTGTGTCGTACGGCCCCCCTGTAGGCGCTGCCGAAGGCTCGGGCCGCGTTCGGACGATCTTTTGATCTTGATTAAAGCCCTTGCTGCAACGCCGGATCATCCGGATTGAGCTGCTCGAGCTGCGCCAACAGGATCTGTACGTTCTGCAGCTGCCCGCTTTCCTTCCAATAGTTGATCAACAGCACGCGCGCCTTGCGATCGGCCGGGTGGCGCTGGACGATTTCCTGCAGCTGTTTCTGCGCGGCCTCCAGCTCTTGTTCACCATGCAACGTGGTGGCCAGGTCGTAGCGGTAATCCTTATTGTCGGGTTCAAGCTCCACGGCTTTGGACAGCCCGAGCAAGGCGAACTCACTTTGCCCGTGATGCAGCAACCAGAGCCCCAACGCATGTTGCAAGTAGGCCGAATCGGGCTGGGCCTTTAACTGCTTCGCCAACAATTGCTGGGCGGCATCGCTTTGGCCCAGTCGATCCAGCACGTCAATCTGCATCACCAGTGCCGGCAAGTTGCCGGGCGCCAGTTGCAACGTGCGCTCTAATGCCTGCTGCGCGTCCTTCAGTTCGGCATTATGCAAATGCAGGCGCGCCAGTTGGTACTGGGTGTCGGCGCTTTCCGGCTGCTGCTTGAGGACCTGCTCCCAAGCGTCAATGGCTTGCTCCAGGGGGCCGAAATACAACCCCAGCTCATCCGGAGACAGCCCCAGCAAGGCGTTGACCGCCGCAAACCGGACGCTTGGGTCGCTGTCATCGAGCAAGGGCCCGAGCAACAGACTTCGCTGTCCATTGGGCACTAAACCGCTGATGCTTTTGATCGCCGCGATGCGTACCTCCGCCGATGGATGTTGCAGGTCCGCATCCGCCAGTTTCAAGGCTTGCGGGCTGGGGTAGTTGGGCAGTTCGGCATGTAGCCAGACGCGGCGCTTGTCGGACAGGTCAGGGCGGCCCAATTGCTGGTAAAGAACCCGCGCCGCCCCCGGTTGACCCATGCGTGCCTGGGTCAGCGCTTCGCTGTAGCCGCGTCGAATTGCCTCCGGCACCACGGGCGTCGTGCTGCGCAAAAAAAACCAGGCAAGGGCGAGGGCAAACAGTGCACAGAGGCTGATGAGCAGATAGCGGCGGGACTGAGGCATGCAGGAATCCGGGAGCTGACAGGCTTTTACAAGGTCACCAGCTTCGGTCAGGCCGGGCTGTGAGTCAAACCCTGGCTCAGTTCAGCACGTAGTCATCGGGCTCAAGGGCCGGTGGCAAGTCGGTTTGCCCCAACGCTGCCAGCACTTCGCGCTCCAGCGTGCGCAAAATCGCATTGCACGGCAGATCGTTCTCATCGAAGCCGAACGGGTCTTCCAGATCGTCGCCAATTTCGTCGAGGCCGAAAAAGGTGTAGCTGACAATGGCGGTAATCACCGGTGTCAGCCAGCCAAGAGATTCGGCCATGGCGAACGGCAACAAGATGCAGAACAGGTAGATGGTGCGGTGCAGCAACAGGGTGTAGGGGAAGGGCAGCGGCGTACTTTTGATGCGTTCGCAACTGGCCTGGACCTGACTGAGGCTGACCAGTCGCGTTTCCAGTTGGGTGTAACGCCATTCGCTGATCTGGCCGCGCTCGGCAAGTGCCGAGCACCGGACGCCAATCCGCTGCAAGAGCGCGTCAGTGATGTTCGGATGCGCTGCGTCCACGGCATCCTGCGTCCACGGTTTGATGGCGCTCATCTCGTTTTCAACGCGCAGGCGGGCGATCAGGCCATGGGCGAACCCGCAGAGCTCACGCAGCATAAGTTCACGTTCGGCCGCCGCCATCAGCCCCTGGGTTTGACGAATCAACGATCGCACTTCGATGATCAACTGCCCCAGATGCTTGCGGCCCTCCCACCAGCGGTCGTAGCAGGCATTGTTGCGAAAACTCATGAAGATCGACAACGACAGACCCAGCAGGGTGAACGGCGTGGCGTTGACCTTGGAGAAATACGCCGGGTGCCAGATCTCCACCAGCACGATTACCGACGCCAGCAGGGTCACCAACAGACTGCGCAAGGCAATGCGCTTGGCAATCGAGCCTTTAAGGGAAAACAACATGCCGAGCAGATTCGGCTTGGGACGCACAATCATGGGCAGGGGCTTTATAGAGAGAGTGACGCTTTCGCAGCGATTTCAGCCTAGGGGCATGGGGGGATCCTGTCCAATCGCTTTGGCTGACGAAGTGATCGACGGGCTCTATCAGCGCAGGCGTGTCCATCGGCGAAATGGCCTACAGGTCTTGTCGACATTGAAACTCGTCGAAGCAAGGAAGCAATGACTACGCTTGCAGGAGACTACTCGATGAGCGCTCCCATGCAACCGCTGCTTCAATACTTCAAGGCGATTCTCAACCCCGGACGCGAGGTGCTGCTGTTTGCCCTGAGAACCATCGTGGCCGGGTTGCTGACGCTGTACCTGGCCTTTGTGTTCGACCTCGACCAGCCCAAGTGGTCGATCATGGCGGTGATCATTGTCAGTCAGCCATTGGGCGGCATGGCCCTGGCCCGAAGTTTCGGCCAGATCATCGGCACCACGTTGGGCGCGGCAGTCGCGGTGTTGATCATGGCCATTTTCCCCCAGGCGCCGCTGCCCTTCATCATCACCCTGGCCTTGTGGTTGGCGCTGTGTACCGCCGGCGGCACCTTGTTGCGCTACACCAGTTCCCAAGCGTTTGTCCTGAGCGGTTACACGGCGGTGGTGGTGACACTGCTGGCGCAACCCGATCAGGAGGGTACGTTCCTGCTGGCAGTCACTCGCGTGACAGAAACATTGCTGGCGGTGGCCTGCGTGTGCGTTGTCAGCCTTCTGACGGCGCGACCGGAGGCGGTGGCCAAGGGTTACTTCGCCAAGATCGATCAAGTGATCAAACTGCTCGCGACTCACGCGGCAGCGGTGATTCGAACCGAGGAAAGCGAGGCCGATTTCCACAAGCGGCAAATGCAACTGTTGGGCGAGATCAGCGCCCTTGAAGGGCTGCGTCGACATTTGTACTTCGATGCACCACGGTTGCGCAGTGCCAATAGCCTGGTGCAATTGCTTGGCAATCAACTGGTGCTGCTGACTTCGCGGCTGACGGCTTTGCGTCACCAGCGCCAACTGCTCACCGAGCGCTGGGAAGGCGCGCTGCCGGAAGAGATACAGCGGTTGCGCAGCGAGGAACTGGCATTCCTTGATGAGCTGGCCGTGCAAGGTCGCTCATTGTCGACCGAGGCGCGGCATCATTTTTTGACGCTGCAACAGCGTTTCGATGACCAGGCCTACAAGGCCGAACAACTCACCGAGACGATGCCTGCCACGCTGCGTTCATTGGCCTGGGCACTGCGCTGGGAGCAGGCACGGATGTTGGAGCAACTGGGGCAGATTCTGGAACTGAGCGACGCGATCCAGGAAGGACGGGAAGCCAGTTGCGTGTTCCGCGGCCAGGACAACCCGTTGCATCTGGACTTCACGTTGGCAGCAATGAACGCAGTCCGGGCATTTACAGCGTTACTGGTGGCGGGGCTGATCTGGATCGAGACTGCTTGGGATGGGGCCCGTGGCGGGATGATTGTAGTGGGGATTCTCTGTTCGCTGATGGCGACTTTTCCGCGACCGTTGCTTGCCAGTCAAAGCTTTGCCAGGGGGCTGGGTCTGGCCTTGGTGGTGTCGGCGTTCTATCTGTTCATGCTGATGCCGATGATCAGTGACTTCGAGTTGCTCGCCTTGTTGTTTGCACCATTGTTGTACGCGGTCGCGGTGGGGCTGGCCAGTCCGCCAACCACTGGCACAGGCATTGGTCTTGGACTGACGACCATGTTGTTGCTGGGGCCGCAAAACGCAGGAATCGGCCAAAACTCTGCCATTCAGTGGTTTGAATTTGCCGGCGCGTATATCAGCGCCGCCGCGTTGGCACTCAGTGTTTACGCCTTGATCTTCCCGTTCAGGCCCGATTTACGAATGCGCCGGCTGTTCAATGAAAGCTGCGAGCAGGTCTACGCTTTGTTGAAGACGCCGGCCACCGATGAACAGCAATTTGCGTTTGAAAGCCGTATGGTCGATCGCCTGACCATGATGTTGGGACTATTGCCGGCGACCAGCGACAAGCACTCTCGCGAGCTGTTCGAAGTCAGCCTCGGGTGCATGGCACTGGGGGTGGCATTGAACCAGCTCAGGCAGCAGGGGCAGAGCAATGCGTTGTTGAGTACGCAACAACAGAACCGTTTGCTGGCGGCAGTCCGAGAGACAGGGCGATTGATCGCCGGGCGACCCGGGGTTGACCTTGTGCAGTTGCTCGGAAGCTTGCATGTCTTGGGCGATGAAATGGACGACTTGCATCTAGACGTACATGAACACCTGTGGTCGGTATTCAGGATGCGCGTGGCGTTGTTGATCGTGGTGTCGTTTCTGGAGCGCCATCGCAAGTACTTTCAACCCGCAGACAAGGAAGGAGTGCCAGCCCTTGCCCATTGATCTGGAAGTGGGGGGCGTCTATCTGCCGCCAATCGCCCAGGCGCTGTTGCTGGCCTTGCCGATTTTTCTGCTGTTGGACTGGACCTTGCGCCGCCTGGGGGTATTGCGATTTGTCTGGCATGAAGCCCTGTTCGAAGGCGCGTTGTATGCCTGCGTATGCGCAACGTTGATTCTGATGATGGGAGCCTGATGCCTTGAAGACGATCCTTGCCCGACTCGCGACCCTGGCGGTGGTGGTGCTGGCCGTCATCCTTGGCTGGTTCGCCTGGGAGCATTACACCCGCGCACCCTGGACGCGCGATGCACGGGTTCGCGCCGATGTGGTGACGTTGTCCGCCGATGTCTCGGGGCGGATCGTCAGCCTGAGCGTTCAAGACAACCAGCGTGTCGAGAAGGGCCAGTTGCTGCTGGAGATCGACCCGGCTCGCTATACGCTGGCGGTGGAGCATGCCAAGCGTGCGGTGGAAGTTGCCAAAGCCACGCTGGGTCAGTCCGAAGCGACGATTGTCTCCAGCGAAGCGCTGCTGCGGCAGCGTCAAAGCGAAGAGCAGCGCCGTCGAACCCTTAAACAGCGCTTCGCGATCTCCGGCGAAGAGTGGGAAAAGTCCAGTACCGAAGTCGCTGTGGCGCAGGCGGAACTCTTGCGCAATCAGGCCAATCTGGGCCTGGCACATGCCAACGTGCAGCTGGCGATCGCCGCTCTGACCCAGGCCGAACTGGACTTGCAGCGCACACGAGTCGTAGCGCCTGTCAGCGGTTACGTGACCAACCTGCTGACTCGCCAAGGGGACTACGCCACTGCCGGGGGCGCATTGTTGGCACTGGTGGACAGCGATTCGTTTTATATCAGTGGCTACTTTGAAGAAACAAAGCTGCCGCGAATCAAGGAGGGTGATCGGGTCAGGATCGAGTTGATGAGCGGCGAGACCTTCGGCGGCACCGTACAAAGCATCGCTTTTGCTATCGCCGACCGTGAGAACTCCCCCGGCAGTCGCCTGCTGGCCAACATCAACCCCAGCTATACCTGGGTCAAACTGGCGCAACGAGTGCCGGTGCGGATTCAGATCGACGCCGACTATATCGCCAAAAACAGCCTGCGTGCCGGGACCACGGCTACCGTCACTGTCATGGAAAACCGGGATAATCAGGCAACCCACTAACCCCATATGGGACGGGCTTATGTGGCGAGGGGGCTTGCCCCCGTTCGGCTGCGCAGCAGTCGTAGATTGGGGCCGCTTCGCGACCCAACGGGGGCAAGCCCCTCGCCACAAAGGCTCGCTCCCACAGGGATATGCGTTGAATTAAAGACCGACAAAAAAAAGCCCCGCGACCGAATGAGGCGCGGGGCAAAGAATTTGGTTGGGTTGCGGCCAACCAAAGGGGCACGTTAAAGCATTACTTGCTGGCGACCGTCTCTGGCTGCCAGCCGCCGCCGAGGGCTTTGTAGATCGCGACGATGCCGCGATACAAATCGACTTCGGCCTGGGCCTGGGTGTCTTCGGCTGCCAGACGCTCACGCTGGGCATCGAGCAGGACGAGGAAGTCCACGGTGCCTTCGCGGTAGCGAATTTCGGCGAGGTCCGCAGCGGCGCGGCTTGATTCGCTTTGACGAATCAGCGAAATCAGGCGCTGCTGGCGTTTGCCGTAATCACTGAAGGCGTTCTCCGATTCTTCCAGTGCCAGCAATACGTGCTGCTCATAGGTCGCCAGGGCGCCTTCGGCTTCAGCATCGGCACCGCGCAAACGGGCGCGCACGCTGCCCAGGTCGAACGCCGCCCAGGTGATGCTCGGGCCCAGTGCCCAGGCATTGGCCGCCGACGAGCCGATTTGTGAACCGCGCCCGGCAGTCCAGCCAAGAAAACCGCTGAGGCTCACCCGAGGGAACAAGTCAGCCTTGGCCACGCCGATGCGGGCGGTGGCAGCCGCCAATTTGCGTTCGGCGCTGCGGATGTCCGGACGCCGTTGCAACAGCTCGCCCGGATCACCGATGGGCAGGGCCTTGGCGATCGCCGGCAAGTCTTTTGGACTCAGGTCGACGGTCAGTTTGTCCGGACGTTCACCCAGCAGGGTGGCGATGCGGTTGCGCTGACGAACCTGTTCGGCTTGCAGTTGCGGCACGCTGGCTTCGACAGACGCCAGGCGCGCATCGGCACGAACCACGTCCAGCTGATCGCCAACACCGGCGTCACGCAGGCTTTCGGTGATCTTGCGTGACTCCTGCTGATTGTTCAGGTTGGCCAGCGCGATTTTTTCTCGCAGTTGCGCGCCGCGCAGTTGGCCATAGGCGTCCACCAGTTCGGCAATCATGGTGACTTGCAGTTGGTAAAGATCGGCTTCGGCCGCTTGCTGCTCAGCGTCGCTGGATTCCAGGTTGCGCTGGATGCGACCGAACAAGTCCAGTTCCCAGGCCATGTCCAGGCCCAGGTCATAGCGTTCGCTGTTGACCCGTTTGGTGGTCTGACCCGGAATCTGCCCTTTGCCCAGATCGCTGCTCGCGCGGCTGGTGATGGTCGGCATGGCGTCATTGCTGGCGTCATCGCGAATCGCTCGGGCCGCTTTCCAGCGGGCAAAAGCCACACGCAAATCACGGTTGCCCTGCAAGGATTGCTTCACCAACTGGTTGAGGGTCGGATCGTCGAATTGCTGCCACCAGATGCCTTCGAAACGGGCGCGGTCAAAGTTCTTCTGACCGGCGCTGCCATCGTTGGCGGCCGTGATGTTGGCCGCCTCGGTGGCTGGGGTTTTATAGTCCGGGCCGACGGCACAGGCGCTCAGCGCCAGTACCAGCAGGCTCGGCAGGAAGGCTTTCAGGCTCATTGTTGCGCCTCCAGTTGCTTTTCCAATTTCAGTGCCTTGGCCGCTTTGCGTTGCTCACCGCGCTCCACAAAGTTGCGAATCAGTACGTAGAACACCGGCGTCAGCAACAGACCGAAGAAGGTCACCCCGAGCATCCCGGAGAACACCGCCACACCCATGGCATGACGCATTTCGGCACCCGCACCGCTGGAGAAAACCAGTGGCACAACACCCATGATGAACGCGAAGGAGGTCATCAGGATCGGCCGCAGACGCAGACGGCAAGCTTCCAGTACCGCTGCCAGCGGGCCGAGGCCTTCTTCCTGTTTATCCTTGGCAAACTCGACGATCAGAATCGCGTTCTTACACGCAAGTCCCACCAGTACGATCAAGCCGATCTGGGTAAAGATGTTGTTGTCGCCGCCCGAGGCAATCACCCCGGTAATGGCCGACAGCAGGGTCATCGGTACGATCAGGATCACCGCCAGTGGCAGGCTCCAGCTTTCGTATTGAGCCGCGAGCACCAGGAACGCCAGCAGTACGCAGAGCGGGAACACGAACAGCGCAGTGTTGCCGGACAAAATCTGCTGGTAGGTCAGGTCGGTCCACTCGTAGGTCATGCCGTTCGGAAGTTCATCCTTGAGCAGTTTCTCGATGGCTTTCTCGGCCTGGCCGGAGCTGTAGCCTGGGGCTGCCGCACCGTTGATTTCAGCGGTGATGAAGCCGTTGTAGTGCATCACGCGGTCTGGCCCGGAGGTGTCGCTGACCTTGATGAAGGTCGCCAGCGGGATCATCTCGCCACGGTTGTTACGCACTTTCAGCTGACCGATCTGATCCGATTCGAGGCGGAACTGTTGCTCGGCCTGAACGTTGACCTGATAGGTGCGACCGAAGCGGTTGAAGTCGTTGGCATACAGCGAACCCAGGTAGATCTGCAGGGTGTCGAAGATGTCGCTGACGGCCACGCCGTGGGTCTTGGCTTTTTCCCGGTCGATGGCGGCATCGACCTGCGGCACGTTCACGGTGTAGCTGGTGAACAGACCGGCCAGTTCCGGCACGCTGCGGCTCTTGGCGATGATGTTCATGGTTTCTTTGTACAGCTCGTCATAGCCCAGGTTGCCCCGGTCTTCGATCTGCAGGCGGAAACCGCCAATGGTCCCCAGGCCTTGTACCGGCGGTGGCGGGAAGATCGCCATGTAGGCTTCCTGAATCCCGGCGTACTGGCCGTTCAACGCGCCGGCAATCGCACCGGCGGACATGCTCGGATCCTTACGCTCGTCGAAAGGCTTCAGGGTGACGAACACGATGCCGGCGTTCGGGCTGTTGGTGAAACCGTTGATCGACAGGCCGGGGAAGGCCACCGCGCTTTCCACGCCAGGCTGTTTCAGGGCCAGGTCGGACATGCGCTTGATCACATCTTCGGTACGGTCCAGGCTCGCGGCATCCGGCAGTTGTGCGAAGGCCACCAGGTATTGCTTGTCCTGACCAGGTACGAAACCGGTCGGGGTGTTGGAGAAACCGAAGAAGGTCAACACCATCAAGCCTGCGTACAGCAGCAGGGCGATACCGCTGCTGCGGATTACCCGGCCCACGGTGCCGACATAGCCATGGCTGGCCTTGTCAAAGAAACGGTTGAACGGACGGAACAACCAGCCACCGAATATCTTGTCCAGCACCTTGGAGAAGCGGTCTTTTGGCGCGTCATGGCTCTTGAGCAACACAGCGGCCAGCGCTGGCGACAAGGTCAGCGAGTTGAAAGCCGAGATCACGGTCGAAATCGCAATCGTCAGAGCGAACTGTTTGTAGAACTGACCGGTCAAGCCGGAGATGAACGCGGCCGGGATGAACACCGCACACAGCACCAGCGCCGTCGCGATGATCGGGCCGGTCACTTCACGCATCGCACGCTTGGTGGCTTCCACGGGGGTTAACCCGAGCCCGATGTTTCGCTCGACGTTCTCCACCACCACGATCGCATCGTCGACCACGATACCGATGGCCAATACCAGTCCGAACAGCGACAGGGCGTTCAGCGAGAAGCCGAACAGGTGCATCACGGCAAACGTACCGATCAGCGAAACCGGTACCGCCACCAACGGGATGATCGAGGCGCGCCAGGTTTGCAGGAACAGGATCACCACCAGCACAACCAGGATCAGTGCTTCGAAGAGGGTGTGAACCACCGCCTCGATGGAACCGCGCACGAAGATCGTCGGGTCATAGACGATGCTGAAGTCCATGCCTTCCGGGAAGTTCTTCTTCAGCTCGGCCATTTTCGCCCGAACGTCGTTGGAGATCTGGATCGCGTTGGAGCCTGGGCGCTGGAAGATCGGGATCGCCACCGCCGGTTGGTTGTTCAGCAAGGAGCGCAGGGCGTATTGGCTGGAGCCAAGCTCGACGCGAGCAATGTCTTTGAGGCGAGTGATTTCACCATTTTCGCCAGAGCGAATGATGATGTTCTCGAACTCTTCCTCAGACACCAGACGGCCTTGGGTATTGACCGACAGCTGGAATGCCGTGGCATTCGGCGCAGGCGGAGCACCCAGGGCACCGGCCGCCACTTGACGGTTCTGTTCACGAATCGCGGTGACCACATCGGTGGCGGTCAGGTTGCGCGAAGCGGTCTTGTTCGGATCGAGCCATACCCGCAACGAGTAGTCGCCCATACCGAACAGTTGCACATCACCGACACCGCCCAGACGCGCCAGCTCATCCTTGATGTTGAGCAAGGCGTAGTTGGACAGGTAGAGCATGTCGTAGCGTTTGTCCGGCGAGGTCAAGTGCACAACCATGGTGAGGTCGGGCGACGCCTTGTCGACGGTGATACCGATGCGCGTCACTTCCTCGGGAAGTTTCGGCTCGGAACGCGTCACGCGGTTCTGCACCTGCACCTGAGCGTTGTCCAGGTCGGTACCCAGGGCGAAGGTGATGGTCAGGGTGATCTTGCCGTCAGCGGTGGATTGCGAGGACATGTACAGCATGTTCTCGACGCCGGTGATGGCTTGCTCCAGAGGAGCAGCCACAGTTTCACCGATGACTTTAGGGTTGGCGCCGGGGAAGTTGGCACGGACCACCACGGTTGGCGGCACCACTTCCGGGTATTCGCTGATCGGCAACTGGAACAGCGAGATGGCACCGGCGATCAGGATCAGCAGCGACAGTACCGCTGCGAAAATCGGCCGTGAAATGAAGAATTGGGAGAAATTCATCGGAGTAATTGCCCCTTAACCGCGTGGAGTCGCAGCAGCCAGTTTCACAACCGTACCCGGCGCGACCTTGGCAGGTGCGACTTGGGGCAGGTTGCTGGCTTCCAGCGCTTGTCGTTGTTGAGCGAGAGCCGCGAGGGTTTCCTTGCTGGCCATCGGGATCACTTCAGGGCTGACCGGCGAACCAGGGCGAACCCGTTGCAAACCCTTGACGATGATGGTGTCGTCTTTGTTCAGGCCGCTGCGCACGATGCGCAAACCTTCGATTTTCGGACCCAGCTCGACGGGGCGATAAGCCGTTTTGTTGTCGGCATCCATCACCAGCACGAACTTTTTACCCAGGTCGGTGCCGACCGCTTCGTCGTTGATCAACACCGCGGAGTAGGTGCCGCTGCCCACCAGTTTCAGGCGTGCATAAAGACCCGGGGTGTAGCTGCCGTCTCTGTTGTCGAACACCGCACGACCGCGGATGGTGCCGGTCTTCGGGTTGACCTGGTTGTCGACGAAGTTCATCTGGCCCTGGTGCGGGTTGCCGTCTTCATTGGACAGGCCCATGTAAACCGGGGTAGTGGCGCCGCGTTGACCCTGGCGGGCGAGCTGGTTGTACTTGAGGAACACACGCTCGTCGGCGTCGAAGTAGGCGTAGACCTTGTCGGTGGACACTACGCTGGTCAGGGCGGTGGTATCGGCGGTCACCAGGTTGCCGGCGGTGATTTCCGCACGGCTGACGCGGCCACTGATGGGCGCAGTTACGCGGGTGAAGCTCAGGTTCAGTTTGGCCAGGTCCAGTTGCGCCTGGAGTGCGCCGACGGCGGCGCGAGCCTCTTGAGCGGCACTGGTGCGCGAGTCGGCGAGTTCGGCGGAAATCGCGTTGCTGGTGCGCAGGCGTTCACCGCGTTGGGCTTCGTTTTCACTGCGGGTAGCCGTGGCGCGAGCTTGCGCCACCAGGGCTTCGAGGCGGCGGACCTCAGCCTGGAACGGGCGCGGGTCGATCTGGAACAACAGATCGCCTTTCTTGACCAATGCGCCTTCGGTGAAGGTTACGTCATCGATCTGGCCGGAGACCCGTGGACGAATCTCTACCGTTTCCGGCGCTTCCAGGCGCCCGGTGAATTCGTCCCACTCGTTGACTGGTTGCTCCAGCACCTTGGCCACGCTGACTTTGGCCGCGGGCATGGTGGCGGCAGCGTCCGGAGTCTTGCCGCAGGCGCTCATCACCATCACGGCCAACAGGGCCAAGGGGAAGCGCAAATGTTTGAGTGACTGTTCCATGGATGCATCCGCCAATGTATTGAGATGGGCGGATAATGCTTGGCGGGGCGGTATCAAACGAATCGAACGAGGCAAAGGTAACTATCATTCGGAATGATATAAGCCAGAAGCAAGCCCTCTAGCATGCACCTTTCGTTAGCGGGCTATCAAATGAAATGATGACAATTGTGTGTTGCGGGGAATGCAAAGGTTTGGCTTGAAACCGTGTAGCGGCCTTCGCGGGCAAGCCTCGCTCCCACTGGGGATTTGTGTATCGTTGATCCGGTCCAGGAGCGAGGCTTGCCCACGAAGAGGCCATCAGCCTCAATACAGCATCAGCATCAGCATCAGCATCAGGACAGGCTGTCCGGATCCCCAAAGAACATCTGAATCCGCGACCTCAACCACCGCTCACCCGGATCATTATCCTGCGACCCGCGCCAGGCCATGTGCAATTCAAAGCTGCGCACCGGCAACGGTGGATCTTCCGCCCGAACACCACCGGCGGCTGTCAACGCTTCGGCGGTGTAGTCCGGGACGGTGGCCACGATGTCGGTGCCGCTGATCAGTGTGCTCAGCCCGTTGAACTGCGGCACCGCCAGCACCACGTGCCGTTTGCGCCCCAGCTTCTCCAGCTCTTCATCTATAAAGCCGCTCAGGTCGCCCGCGAACGACACCAGCGCGTGGGGGCGGGCGCAGAAGTCATCCAGGCTCAACGGCCCCGGCACGGAGTCGGCTCGCAACAGTTTCGGCATGCTGCGACGCAGTACTTTGCGCTTGGCGTTGGCCGGCAGGTCGGCGGTGTAGCTGACGCCAATGGAAATTTCGCCCGAGGCCAACAGGTTCGGCATCAGGATGTAGTTGGCCCGACGCACCACCAGCACGATGCCCGGTGCCTCGGCGCGCAACCGCTTGAGCAGCATCGGCAGCAACGCGAACTCGACATCGTCCGACAGGCCGATGCGGAACACCGCGGTGCTGGTGGCCGGATCGAATTCCGCCGCGCGACTGACCGCGGTGGAAATCGAATCCAGGGCCGGCGAGAGCAGGGCGAAGATTTCCACCGCTCGGGCGGAAGGTTCCATGCTGCGGCCGGTGCGCACGAACAACGGGTCATCGAACAGCCCGCGCAGGCGCGAGAGCGCCGCACTGATGGCCGGCTGGCCGAGGAACAATTTCTCCGCAGCGCGGGTCACACTGCGCTCGTGCATCAGTGTTTCGAAAACGATCAACAGGTTCAGGTCGACACGACGCAGGTCATTACGATTCATCTGGGGTCCTGGCAGATTCAGCAAACTTGACGTGAGCGACCATATGAGAACAATGGCCGGCGTGAATCTTACGGGGAAAGGCTGGTACTCTGCACAGGGTAATTCAGTTTTCCCTGAAAGGCTGCTTCGGTTTTTACGGCATTGGATGATGTCGCCGTCGCTGCGGAATCAATGACAGGCATGTCGACTATTAATAGCCACTGATGGTCTTGGGTAGAAAGCCCAGATAGAGTTCAGGGCATTAGAGGTTACTTTGACGAGGTTTGCGATGTCCCGCACGATCCGTTTTCACAAGTTTGGTCCAGCCGAGGTGCTCAAATGCGAAGAGCATGCGGCCGCTCTGCCTGCGCCGGGCGAAGTGCAGGTGCGTGTCGAGGCGATAGGCATCAGCTGGTACGACATTCTCTGGCGCCAGAACCTGGCCTCGTCCCATGCTCGCCTGCCTTCAGGCCTGGGTCATGAAATGGCCGGCGTGGTCACGGCGCTCGGCGAGGGGGTCGATGACCTCGCTATCGGTGACAAGGTCGCCAGCTTCCCGGCCGAAAGCCCCAACGATTATCCGGTCTACGGCGAACAGATCGTTCTGCCGCGCACGGCGCTGACCCGCTACCCGGACGTGCTCAGTCCGGTCGAAGCCAGCGTGCATTACACGCCGCTATTGGTCGCCTATTTTGGCTACACCGATCTGGCGCGCGTCAAGCCCGGGCAATTCGCTCTGGTGACCGACGCCAGTCACTGCGCCGGGCCGTCGTTCGTACAGCTGGGCAAAGCCCTTGGTGTGCGAGTAATCGCTGCGACCAAAACCGCGGACGAGCGTGAATACCTGCTGTCGCTGGGTGCCGAAAAAGTCATCGTCACCGAAGAAGAAGATCTGCTGATGCGGATCAACAAAATTACCGACAACCGTGGCGTCGATGTGGTGTTCGATGGCCTGGGCGGCCCGCAGATGTCGCTGCTCGGCGATGTGCTCGCGCCTCGCGGCAGCCTGGTGCTCTATGGCCTGCAGGGTGGTAACCAGACGCCATTTCCGGCCTGTGCGGCGTTCCAGAAGAACATTCAGTTCTTCGTGCACTGCATCGGCAACTTCACCGGCAAGCCGGAGCTGGGCATCCTCCAGGATCAGGCCGCACTGCAACGTGCCCTGCGCGACATCAACCAGTTGACCGCAGACCATGTGCTGCTGCCACTCAAGACTCGGGTATTCCCGTTTTCCCAGTTTGTCGAAGCACACCGCTACATGGACGAATGCCCATGCCGCGAACGGGTCGCCCTTGAGGTCGAGCCTGCCTGAGCTCTTCGTACGAGCCCCCTTGTATAAACCCCTCTGGAAAGGTCCGTGCAGGCACGGACTTTTCCGCTGTCAAAACCTCCAAAATGAGACATCCCATCGATCCCTCGGTGGGGCGGTTCAGCAACTGAACTGGTTTTTGCTCTCGATCTGTATCTTCTAATCATTATGTAAGCCCTGATAATTGAATGATTATTTCATCTCAAGGAAAGAGTCATGGCTGGGTATCAGGTTGAAACTTTTCAACGCGCATCGGCAATACATGCTCAACAAATAATTCGACGCCGCTCGGCGGTCATACATTTATTGGCAACTTCTTTCTTTATTTCTTGTATTACACGTCTGTGGGATGTTGTCGGAAATTTCCTAGGACATCGCTCGGGGCCGAAAAACACCCGTCCTGCCTGGCGTTGCGGCGGTATTGCCCTGTTTGGGGTTCTCGAGACATGCAACCATTTCAAATAATTACAAAATGCTTAAGTGCTAGCATTTGATAACAACCCCGGCACCCCATTCATGACAGGCAATCCGTCGCGCAGTGCATGTAATTGTTTGCGTGGCGTCGAACTTATGAGTAACAGGTAAACAATGATGACCCATACCCATGAACAGGCAATGAATTATGTTTATCAACAAGTACTGCAGCGCTTGCTGAGCTTTTTCTCTCGCGCCGAGCGCACGGCATTGCAACTGATGATTCAGCGCCTGGTGGTGTCGGCTGGAGGTATGGAGCGTATCGGCGATTACAAGGTGTTGGCGATCCAGTCCGGGTCCCGTGACAGCTGCTACACACTGGCGTTGCTGCGCGCCGCGCAACTGAGTATCGCCGGTCGGGCACCGGCGACGTTTCAGCTGCGAGTGGCCACTTTGCGCTTGAATGGTACGGCTGCGACAGCACTGGAAAACATCCATCGCAGCAGCAGTGCATTGTTTCTCTACGACGATCCCCGGGTCGAAATGTTGATGGTCGATAATCGTGAGGTCCTGCCGTTCAATCACTTGGCGCCAATCTCCGATGCCGGCCGCGAGTCGAATCGGCTCAATCTGCTGATGGTCGGGCACCGTCGGGCCTGGAACGGGCCGCTTGAGTTGTGGGACGACGGGTACCTGGCCACAGGTGATTTTTATGGACAAATTGCCCGCTGGGACAACGGCGTCGATGTCATGGTCAGCAGCGATTCACCCCGTCGGCAGGCTCAGTTTATCGAGGGTTTGAACCGTGCCGCAGCCAAGGCCGGGCTTGCGCCGACGAGCCGCCATGAAACGGGCTATGAGGGATTGTTCGCGCGGCTCGATGAACTGGGCAGCGACTGCTATCGCGAGTTTTATCCCGACTCTGCTCAGGCTGCGTGGCGTCCTGCCGAGCGCTTTGAGGCCTGCCGTCGCACGACCTTCATCGACATCCACGACATGCTGGTCAGCAACCTGGAAGAGCGCTGGCCGCTGCTCACTGACTTCCTCGGCTTCCAACCTGACGAACTGACGGCTCAACTCAGTGATAACGACCATGTCAGTCCGTCGATATCCGCGCACCTTCGCGGCTTGCGAGCGCGCTTTGTACACGGTCGCACCTACGAAGAGGGGGTCAGCGAATACCTGCAGCGGGCGTTGGTGATGATGCGTCGTAAACAATTGCCCGAGCGCTTTTGCGAGCAGGCAGTGGAGACCTTCGGCAATCCGCTGACCATGGCCGATCAGCGCGGATTGGCGACAGCCGAGGCACAAAAAAATCTCGGTTTGAGTGAAGCCCAACTGGTATGCCTGCTGTTCGCCCCGTTTGTCGATAACGGCGCGGCCCTGGAGCATTTTCTTCGTCAATGCCATCCCGGCATGCTGGTAGCGCTGCCGGAATTGCACCGGGCGATGCAGGGCGGTCCGGCACCCGAGCAGGTTCTGCAGTGGATGGTGGATGTCAGCGGGTTACCGGTCAGCCTGATCGGTACGCTTTACCGCATGAGGCCGGTGGTTCGGGATGAGGGTAGGGTGCCAGACACGGAAAGCGGCGACGCGGGCGTGCAAGTCGAAGACATGGACCCCGAGAATGAAACAGCAGTGACTGGCGAATGGTCGATGGGCCAGTGAATGTTCCTGGTTTGGCGGATGCATCAAGAGTGCGTCATGACGTTCGTAGCGTGTTCGGTCATCACCCATGAAAGGATCACGAGATTCCGATTTCGCGTACCAGGCGGTGTACCGCTACCTGAACAATCTGATCAATGAGCCGGGCAGTGACGTGCGAGTGCGCCTGCCCTCATTGCGGCAGTTGGCGGATCGTTTGAGTGTGTCGATCTCGACCATTCAATACGCCTATTCGCTGCTGGAGAAGGAAGGACGCATCTATTCGGTTGCCAAGTCAGGCTATTACGCACTGCCGGTGTCTTCTATCGGTCTTCCCGGCAGCGGCAAAGACCTGCTCGAAACGGTCTATGTCAACGCCAGGCGCCCCGGCATGCTGGTGTTGAGCGCCGATGAGCCGGCGTTGTTACAACCCCTGGACAGCCCGTTGTTGTTGCTGGAGAGAGAATTGCTGCGCCAGTATCCGCGCCAGCCACAACCGTCTTCACAACCCTGCGGCGAGCTGGAACTGCGCACGGCCCTTGCGGCACGCTACACCACTTCGCCGACACGCTGCTGGCATGCCGATGATGTCTATATCGGCGCAGATATGCGCGGCGTACTTGAAATATTGATCGCCGTTCTTGAGCTCAAAGATTCGGTGGTGGTGGTCGAGTCGCCGTGCGACTGGGTGATTCTGCGCTTGTTCCAGGACGCCGACGTGCAGGTTGTCGAGCTGCCGCTGCAAGCCTGTGGTGGCCTGGATCTCGAACAGCTGAGAGAGCTGCTCGAGACCGGGCGGGTGCGACTGATGATGCTTTCATCAGGACTGAACATGCCGCGCGGGAGCGTGGCGCCTGACGACAACCGGCAGTCCACTGCGCAACTGCTGGGACGGCATGGCTGTTGGGTGTTGGAAAACGATTGTTACGGCGAGCTCGAATTCGAGCCGAGCGGCTTGCGGTTTCGCGACCTGGTGGACCCTGATCGGCTGATCGTGTTTTCCACTTTCGAGAAAATCATCGGCTCGGAGGCACCCTTTGGTTACCTGCTTTCGCGACAACTGCGTGCCGAACTGCAACGGCACTTTCTGCTGCGGGCATTCCGTTTGTCGCTGATTCGTCAGAAAGCCATCGCGCGGCTGTACAGCAACGGACGAATCGATCAACACCTGCTGGTGTTGCGTCGACTGCTCAAGGAACGCATGGTGCTGATGACCCAACTGCTCCAGGAGCGTCTGCCGGAATCGCTGCATTTCGTCGAGCCCCAGGGCGGGGCGACGGTATGGATTCGCTCGTTGCGCCAGGTCAATGTACATCGAGTGTTCCAGAGACTGCTCAAGCAGCAAGTGGTCATCGCACCGGGGGAGTTGTTCAGTTTGCAGGGCCTGCACGCGCAGCACTTGCGCCTGAGTCATACATTCGGTGGCGACCACGAGCTCGTCGCTGCACTGGGGCTACTGGGGGATGCCTTGCGTCTGGAATCGATCGATTGAGCCGAGGTGGCAGAGCTCCTCGGAACCTGACATTCGATAACGTCGCGCAACGGCCAAACTGTCAGTAAACTGCGCTCCTATCCCGAACCACTCTCTCTCAGAGGTTTTGCATGACACTCAGTCCTTTTGCGGGCAAACCGGCACCGGCAGAACTGTTGGTCGACATCCCGCGACTGGTAACGGCCTATTACACCGGCCAGCCCGATGCAGCCATTTCTACCCAGCGCGTTGCCTTCGGCACGTCCGGACACCGAGGTAGCTCGTTCGACTTGAGTTTCAACGAATGGCATGTCCTGGCCATCAGCCAGGCGATCTGCCTGTATCGCGAGGCCCAGGGCATCGATGGCCCGCTGTTCGTCGGGATCGACACCCACGCACTGTCCACGCCGGCCGGTGCCAGTGCCCTGGAAGTGCTGGCGGCGAACGGTGTCACGGTGATGATCGCCGAAGGCGACGAGTACACCCCGACGCCGGCCATTTCCCATGCGATTCTTTGCTACAACCGCGGGCGCACTTCAGGCCTGGCGGACGGCATCGTCATCACGCCGTCCCACAACCCGCCGCAAAGCGGTGGCTACAAGTACAACCCAACCAACGGCGGCCCGGCCGATACCCACATCACCAAGTGGATCGAAGCCAAGGCCAACGAGTTGCTGGCAGCCAGGCTCGCCGGCGTCAAACGCATCAGCTACGAGCAGGCCCTGAAGGCCAGCACTACCCATCGTCATGATTACCTCAACACCTATGTCGCTGACCTGATCAACGTGATCGACTTCGACGCCATCCGCGATGCGAAGCTGCGTCTGGGTGTCGATCCGCTGGGCGGAGCAGGGGTGCGCTACTGGTCGGCGATTGCCGAGCACTACCGCCTGGACCTGGAAGTGGTGAATAAACAGGTTGATGCAACGTTCCGTTTCATGACCGTCGACTGGGACGGGCAGATCCGCATGGACCCATCGTCCAGCTATGCCATGCAAGGCCTGATCGGCCTGAAAGAGCGTTTCGACGTGGCGTTTGCGTGCGACCCGGACCACGACCGTCATGGCATCGTGACCCCGTCCGGTGGTTTGCTGGCGCCGAACAACTACCTCGCGGTCTCGATCGACTACCTGTTCCAGAACCGTCCACTGTGGCGCGCCGATGCGGCCGTGGGTAAGACCGTGGTCAGCAGCGGCTTGATCGATCGCGTCGCCAAACGCCTGGGCCGTCGTCTGTACGAAGTGCCGGTCGGTTTCAAATGGTTTGCCGACGGTCTGTTTGACGGCTCCCTGGGTTTTGGCGGTGAAGAAAGCGCCGGTGCATCGTTCCTGCGCAAGGACGGCAGTGTCTGGAGTACCGACAAGGACGGTTTGATTCCGGCGTTGCTGGCCGCTGAAATGACCGCTCGCACGGGCCGTGACCCAAGCCAGGCCTATCGCGCGTTGACCGATGAACTGGGTGAGCCGTTCTCGGTACGCGTTGATGCCAAGGCCAATCCTGAACAGAAAGCTCTGCTGAGCAAATTGTCGCCGGACCAGGTCACCTCGACTCAATTGGCGGGCGAAGCGATTCAGAGCATCCTCAGCCATGCACCGGGCAACGACCAGGCCATTGGCGGTCTGAAAGTCATGACCGAGAACGGCTGGTTCGCGGCGCGGCCGTCGGGCACCGAGGACATCTACAAGATTTACGCAGAAAGCTTTGTCAGTGACGACCACCTGAAACAACTGGTGGCCGAGGCCCAGACACTGGTAGATGGCGCAATTTCTGCGAAGTGATTGAAAGTCCTGTGGTGAGGGAGCTTGCTCCCTCGCCACAAATGAAATTGTCTAGTCCTGAAGCTGGTGTAAACCTTGTTCAGGACGGGACACACAGCCAAAAAAAGGGGCGACCATCAACGGTCGCCCCTTTTTTTGCCGCGCATTTACCGCCTCAAGCCACATCTACCAAGACGATTTCGCTGTCTTCGATCGCAGTCACCCGCAACACTTGCTCATCGGCAACCGCGACCCCGTCTCGAGCTTGTGCGCGCAAGCCATTGACTTCAATCGCTCCTGTCGCTGGCACCAGATAAGCGCGACGGCCACTGTCCAGACGATATTCAGCCGTTTCCCCGGCTTTCAGGTTGGCCGCCACCAGACGTGCATCGGCCCGAATCCGCAGGCTTTGATCGTCGCCGGCCTTGCCACTGGCCAGGGTCACGAAGCCTTCGCGCTGGCCTTTGGGGAAGGGCTTGGCGCCCCACGACGGTGCCAGACCGGTTTCGTTGGGGATGATCCAGATCTGAAAGATCCGGGTCTCGGTCGCTTCCAGATTGTATTCACTGTGGGCGATCCCGGTGCCGGCGCTCATGACCTGCACATCACCGGCTTCGGTACGGCCCTTGTTGCCCAGGTTGTCCTGGTGGGTAATCGCGCCTTCACGAACGTAGGTGATGATTTCCATGTCCCGGTGCGGGTGTTGCGGGAACCCGGTGCCGGGGGCAATCACGTCATCGTTCCACACCCGCAGGTTGCCCCAGTTCATGCGTTTGGGGTCGTAGTACTCGGCGAACGAAAAGTGGTGGTGAGCATCCAGCCAGCCATGGTGCGCGCCGCCCAGGGAGTTGAAAGGTCTGAGTTCAAGCATGATCGTCTCCTGAAAAAGGTTCGTCATGGGGGCAGAACGTCTGAGCCACAAACGAGAACCGGTGGTTGATGGTCAGTATCATCCATCAGGTACCCATCGATAAAAAGCGTAAAAAATGCCTCAATACCATCGAATTATTTGATGCCGAATAATCTCGAATTTTTCTCATCCAGCCTTCACTTCATCGCATAAGCCAATGACCTGTAAGCATTTCACTAGAACTCAACGGCAAATGCAGACACCATAGCCCCCGACAGCCTCACACACTGGAGTCCGCCTGCGTGCCGCAACACACACCCGATCTTCCGCCCGAACTTCGTCCCCTGGCCGAGATGCCTTTGCTCAAACGTCTGGCCGCCCGGTTCTTTGGCCACGGCCTGACCCGCCTGCGCGCGCAACACCGTGCGTCCTGGCTGCACGGGCAAGCCGACGGTTTTCGCAGCGGTCACAGCGCTGGCGTGGAATACGGCTATAAGGAAGGCAAGCTCGAGGGTCTGGAAGAAGGCCGGCAAGTGCTGCTGATCCGCGACTCGCGCTCCACCGAGCATCGACCGCCCAACGTCGATGACAACCTGTTCGACGATTGGCGCCTGCCATTGAGCGCCGAGCTGAAGAAGCGCATGAAGGCCGACGTGGCGCGACTGCTGCCTGCGCATGCCCAGCCGAGCGCTGCCCAATGGAAAATGATCTTCAGTGACACACCGTCGACTTCGGTGATCGCCGGCGCGGGCGCGGGCAAGTCGACCACCCTGGTGTTGCGTATCTTGCTGCTCAGCCATTATCTGGGGTTTGAGCTGAGCTCGATGACCGTGGTGACCTTCACCCGCGAGTCGCGCAAGGACTTCATCAATAAGCTGATCGAACTGTTTACCGTGTGGGGCCGGGCACTCAGCTTCAAAGAAGCGCGGGACCTGGTGCGTACTTTTCATTCGCGGATCCTGCCAATGGTGCGCAGCCTGCCGGGTTTCGAACGACTGCAAGCCTTCGAAAACCTCAGCTTTCGCGTGCAGGGCACCGATGAGGAGGTCGACAGCAACCCCTTCGACCTGCGAATCAACGACGCCCAGCGCCAGCAGCTCAACGTCTGCTATCACAGCCTGCATACCCGCGATGAGCGTTTCCGCGAATTGATCAAGCCGTTGTCTCGTCACGCCTTGCAGCTCAAGGAACTGGAGCGCGATCACCCGGACGTGCAAAAGCGCATGGCGGTGACTGAACTGGCGGCCAAGCGCGATGAAGAGCTGTGCGACACCATCGAGGACCTGTGGTTTCGCGCCGGCGCCTGGCCGATCAAGGGCATCGAGCCGAATCGTCAGACCTTCGACATCAACGGTTCGACCTTCCATTGCCACGGTTACATTCCGGCGCTGGATGCCTGGGTGGTGCTGGGTTTCGATCCTCGGGAAAATCCCCAGGTCAGTCGCCCGAATGCCAAGCTGACCGTGCGTGCGGAATGGGCTGTAAAGCGCACCTTGTTTCAAGCTTTCTGTCGTAAGCCATTGATATGGCTCGATAGTTACGAATCTTCAAAACGTGTTTTGGCGTCGCTTGCCGGTGATGCCAGCGCCGGGCCGGGCTTCGATTACAAGGTCAAGGGCGAGCTGGCTTCCGCGCCGTTGCTGGACTGTTTTGTCGCGGCAGCCGGGTTTATCGAAAACCTCGGCCTGGATGTGCCCAATGCCGTGGGCCAGATGAGTTTCGCCAAGGATGACCCGGACCGATTCTTCTTCGAGGCCTTGAGCCTGTTCTGGCGAGCGCTGGAAGATCATCTGCTGGATCAATCGCCACCCGTGATGACCTACAACCGGATGTTTGCCCTGTTCAGCGAGCATTCACCGGAGAATCTCAAGTTGCTCGGCGATGAACTGCTCAGGCCAATGTCGCACTTGATGATCGATGAGTTCCAGGACGTGTCGCCGCAGATCGTTTCCTGGATTCGCGCCAGCCTGGCCGAAATCCGCAGTCGTGGCCCGGCCATGCACGTAGGGCGCGGGGCGCAACGTTCGTCATTGCTGTGTGTGGGGGACGACTGGCAATCGATTTACGGCTGGCGTGGCAGTTCGCCGAGCTACTTCATGGAGTTCAACAAGGAGTTCCCGTCACCGAGCACGACCAAGGTGATGCTCAGCGACAATTACCGCAGCCATCAGCACATCATCGACGCGGCGGAGCACATCGTCCGCGCCGCACCGGCAATCGCCGGCAAGAAAGCCAAGGCCAGCGGAGAACCCAAGGCGTTGCTGCCGGTGAACGTCCTCGATCGGGATGACCATGGCATGGCCCAGCGCCTGATCGAGCACTACAGAAAAGGCGATTCAATCTTGATGCTTTATCGAAAAAGTAGCGATAAGTCATTGATAGAAGAGCATATTCAGTCTGTAGTTAATGTTGATTCTAGCTTGCCGTACGACGCGCGACGGCTCAAGCAACTGACCTATCACAGCGCCAAGGGCCTGCAAGCTGATGCGGTGTTCCTGCTGGGTGATTGCCAGCATCTGACCAGTTCGCCTTACAAGAACCAGGTCTATCGCATGGCCGGGCTCGGCAAGGCCGGCGACAGCGAGCCCTACGACAGCGCACAGAAAGACGAGATCCTGCGTCTGGCCTACGTGGGCATCACCCGGGCGGTGAGCCATTGCTACTGGTATGTCGATGGCCAGGATACCCAGGCGGCGAATATGCCCAAGGCCTCCGACCGGATCGGCAAGGGCAAGGCGTTTTTTGCCGATCACCGTCAGGGAAAAGTGCAGGCCTGAACCTCAAGAGAGTCTTGAGTCAAAAACCTGTGGCGAGGGAGCTTGCTCCCGCTGGGCTGCGTAGCGGCCCCAAAAATGCGACAAGCATTGCCGATTTTTGTGAGCGCTGCGCACTCAAGCGGGAGCAAGCTCCCTCGCCACAAAAGTTGCGAGGGGCGCGATCCCGGCCTATGGTCCAAGCGAGGCTTTGATTGCGACGAGGCGCTCGACACGCTTCAGGTCGCTGTCCATCCAGTGCGGATACCCGTAGCGAGGTGACGACATGCCGAACAACTCCCGTCCCGCCGTGCTCGAACTGATCGGCAATACGCCGCTGGTGCGTATCAGCCGCTTCGATACCGGCCCATGCACACTGTTCCTCAAGCTTGAATCGCAGAACCCCGGTGGTTCGATCAAGGATCGCATCGGCCTGGCGATGATCGACGCCGCCGAGCGCGACGGTCGCCTGCGCCCCGGCGGTACCATCGTCGAGGCCACGGCCGGCAACACTGGCCTGGGGCTGGCACTGGTCGGTCGCGCCAAGGGCTATCGGGTGGTACTGGTGGTGCCGGACAAGATGTCCACCGAGAAAGTCCTTCACCTCAAAGCGATGGGCGCCGAGGTGCATATCACCCGCTCCGACGTCGGCAAGGGCCATCCCGATTATTACCAGGACGTCGCTGCGCGGCTGGCCAAGGACATTCCCGACGCCTTCTTCGCCGATCAGTTCAACAACCCGGCCAACCCGCTGGCCCACGAGTGCAGCACCGCGCCGGAGATCTGGGCGCAGACTCAGCATGATGTGGATGCCATCGTGGTTGGTGTCGGTTCGGCCGGCACGCTGACCGGGCTGACTCGTTTCTTTCAGCGCGTACAACCGAATCTGGAAATGGTGCTGGCCGACCCGGTCGGCTCGGTGATGGCGGAATACAGCCGCAGCGGCACCCTTGGTACGCCCGGCTCCTGGGCGGTGGAGGGCATCGGCGAGGACTTCATTCCGTCGATTGCCGACCTTTCCAGCGTGCGCAAGGCCTATTCGATCAGCGACGAGGAAAGCTTCGATCATGCCCGCCAGCTGCTGCGCGCCGAAGGCATTCTCGGCGGCTCTTCGACGGGCACCTTGCTGGCGGCGGCATTGCGCTATTGCCGCGAGCAAACCGAGCCGAAGCGGGTGGTCAGTTTCGTTTGCGACACCGGCACCCGTTATCTGTCGAAGATCTACAACGACCAGTGGATGAACGATCAGGGCCTGCTTGCGCGCAAACGCTACGGCGATTTGCGTGACCTGATCGCGCGGCGTTTCGAGGATGGCCGGGTGGTCAGCGTCGGCCCGGACGACACCTTGCTCACCGCCTTCCAGCGCATGCGCCTGGCGGATGTGTCGCAACTGCCGGTGCTGGTGGACGGGCAGCGGCTGGTCGGGGTCATCGACGAGTCCGATATTCTGTTTGGCGTGCATGAAGACGCCACGCACTTTCGCATGACCGTGACCAGCGCGATGACCGACAAACTCGAAACCCTGCCTCCCGGTGCCAGTCTTGCTGAACTGGAGGCGGTGCTCGACCGTGGGCTGGTGGCGATCATCGCCGACACCTCGGGCTTCCATGGCCTGATTACCCGCGTCGACATGCTCAATCACTTGCGGAGATCACTGGCATGAGTCAGCACGATGAAAGCACCGCGCCACGGGGCTTTGCCACCCGTGTGATCCATGCCGGACAGACGCCGGACCCGACCACCGGGGCGCTGATGCCGCCGATTTACGCCAACTCCACCTATGCGCAGCAGAGCCCCGGTGTGCACAAGGGCTTCGATTACGGGCGTTCGCACAACCCGACGCGCTTTGCCCTGGAGCGTTGCGTGGCGGACCTTGAGGGCGGCACCCAGGCGTTCGCTTTCGCCTCCGGGCTGGCGGCGATCGCCACTGTGCTCGAATTGTTCGACGCGGGTGCGCACATCGTTTCTGGCAATGACTTGTACGGCGGGACTTTCCGTCTGTTCGAACGGGTGCGCCGGCGCAGCGCGGGGCATCGCTTCAGCTTCGTTGATCTGACGAACCTGGCGGCCTTCGAAGCGGCGCTGCAGCATGACACGCGGATGGTCTGGGTCGAGACGCCGAGCAATCCTTTGCTCAGCCTCACTGACCTCGCCGCCGTCGCACGCATCTGTCGCGAGCGCGGCATCATCTGCGTGGCGGACAACACCTTCGCCAGCCCGTGGATCCAGCGTCCTCTGGAATTGGGCTTTGATATCGTGCTGCACTCGACGACCAAGTACCTCAACGGTCATTCCGACGTGATCGGCGGCATCGCAGTGGTCGGGCAGAATGCAGAACTGGCCGAGCGCCTGGGCTTTCTGCAGAACGCAGTGGGGGCGATCGCCGGGCCGTTCGACGCGTTCCTCACCTTGCGCGGGGTGAAGACCCTGGCGCTGCGCATGGAACGTCATTGCAGCAACGCGCTGGAGTTGGCGCAATGGCTGGAACGTCAGCCGCAAGTGGCACGCGTGTATTATCCGGGCCTGCCATCGCACCCGCAGCACGAATTGGCGCGGCGGCAGATGCGCGGGTTCGGCGGGATGATTTCCGTCGAGCTGAACAGCGACCTGACGGGCGCCAGGCGTTTTCTCGAGAGTGTGCGGATCTTTGCCTTGGCCGAGAGCCTGGGCGGGGTGGAAAGCCTGATCGAGCACCCGGCGATCATGACTCACGCCACCATTCCCGCAGAAACCCGCGCACAGCTAGGTATCAGCGATGCGCTGGTGCGTTTGTCTGTGGGGGTGGAGGATGTCGAAGACCTACGCGCCGATCTGGCCCAGGCGCTGATGTCTATCAGTTAAGCGCAATTCATGTGGGAGCGGGCTTGTGTGGCGAGGGGGCTTGCCCCCGTTCGGCTGCGTAGCAGTCGCAAATCCGGTTGATGCGTTTTACCTGGAGGATCGCAGTGAATGTTTTTTTGGGGCCGCTGCGCAGCCCAACGGGGGCAAGCCCCCTCGCCACAATAGTCCCGCGCCTTTGTCCTGACCGTCAGGCATAACTCCTGAGCGTCTGCGGAGGAATGAACGCTTCCAGCTCATCCTCGACCGCTTCGATAATCCGCTCTACATCGGCAGCGTTCATGACCGTTGCACAAGGAATGCCGGCAATGGCGATCATGGTTTCGCCGCTGGCTCGGTCGAACAGGCGAGCAACCATGCTGCCCGGTGCATCCATGGTCGCCTCGAAACCCATGGGATGAAAATGCCAGCGCATCAGCTGGCAGGCATTTGGAAAAGTAACCTTGCTGAATGAACCTTGATTCATGTGTTGCCCACCTTCTTCATCGAGCGCTTCCTTTAGCTCATGTTAGGAGGGAAGAGCCTTCAATGGCTCAACCGGTGACTGTCTTTAAAAGTAGCACCCGGATGTGAAAATCATGTGGAATTTTTCAGACCGTTCAGCGATTGGTTCAGTTTTTTTGATGCAGGTCATGAGATACGGGCATCTCGGCCAAGGGCCAGCATTGCCGGGCCGGGCATCCCATTGGTCATTGAAGCCCGGACAGAACTTCGGCAAGCTCGGTTTTTTCTCGTCGAGTCCTCTATGCACGCCGATGATGATGGTCCGTCGCAAACCCAGGCCACGGGCGACACGGTCATGCGTTACCACCTGCGCTGGAAGCACCGGGATCTTGATGGTGTGATCGCGCTTTATCACCCGGACATTCAGTACAACGACTTTTTCCAGAACCGCGTGATGGGGCTGGATGCGTTGCGCGACTACGTGCGCGACAGTATGCCCCGGGATCCGGATGAGGTGCTGGAGCACTCGGACCGTATTCGACTGGATGGCAACACGGCGTTCATTCAATACCGCATCACCCTTCGCGGCGGTGAAGGGCTGGTGTCGTTTCGGACCAGCGAGGCGATCACCGTGCGTGACGGGCTGATCTGGCGGGTCAATGAATACGCCACCCTTGTACATGAACAAACATCCGGCAAAGCCGCCCGCAACCTGCGCCCGGCGGTCAGTCGGCTCGGGTTGTCACCGCGACAGCTGAGCTTCATGGCCGAAGACTTGCAGCAGTATTTCCAGGGACAGCAGCCGTACCTGGATCCCGAACTCGACCTGCAACGGGTGGCGAAGGAGTGCGGTTACAGCCGCAATCAGATTTCCTACCTGTTGAACCAGGTGCTCGGTCAAAGCTTCTACCGTTACGTCAATCAGGCGCGGTTGCAGCATTTGCTCGCGGCACTGGACAGTGCCACTCCACCACTGCGTATCGATGAGCTGGCCTTTGCCGCAGGCTTCAATTCGCTGTCGGCGTTTTACAGCTGTTTCCGCCAGCACACCGGTCTGTCGCCCAAGGCTTACGCCAAACAAATTTCTTTGCGTGCACGCGCGCAAGACGGCCCCTGAGCCCACGCACTAGGATCGACGCCATCGAAGTATTGAGCGGCGGAGTCTTGCATGGCAGCGTGGCGAACGATCAGTTTGTGGATGGATCAACTCGACGAGCCGATGCTGGCGCGCCCGGCGCTGGAACAGGACCTGGACGTCGACGTGGCCATCATTGGCGCCGGGTACACCGGGCTCTGGACGGCGTACTACCTCAAACGCCTGGCGCCGGGACTGAACATCGCCATCGTCGAAGCCCAAACCGCGGGGTTTGGTGCGTCGGGCCGTAACGGCGGCTGGTTGATGGGCAATCTGCTGGGTGAAGACCGCTTGCTCGCCGGACTACCGGCGGAACAACGTCGCGCCTCTTTCGATCTGTTGCACAGGATCCCTGATGAAGTAGAGATCGTCCTCGAACGAGAAGGCATTGACTGCGATTACCGCAAGGGCGGGGCGCTTTACTGTGCGGCGCGTTACCCGGAGCAGGAAGCCAGCCTGCGTGATTATCTGGACGCGCTCTACCGCCAAGGGCTGACCGAGGCCGACTACCGCTGGCTCAACACCGAGCAATTGGCGCAACAGATCAGAATTGCCAAACCTTATGGCGGTATCTATGCACCGCACGTGGCGACCATTCACCCGGCAAAGTTGGTGCGAGGTCTGGCACGGACGGTGGAGCGCATGGGGGTCAAAATTTATGAAAACAGCCCGGTCACCCAATGGCAGTCGGGCAGTTTGCGCACCGCCCGCGCGCAGGTTCGCAACCGCTGGATCGTGCCGGCGGTAGAAGGTTACGCAGTCACGTTGCCGCCGCTGGGTCGTTATCAATTGCCCGTGCAGAGTTTACTGGTGGCGACCGAACCGCTGTCCGCCGCGACCTGGGACGACATCGGTCTCAGCCATGGTCAGGCGTTCAGCGAAAGCAGCCGCCAGGTCACCTACGGCCAGCGCACGGCCGACAACCGTCTGGTGTTTGGCGCCCGTGGCGGCTATCAGTTTGCCGGCAAGTTGCGCCATGACTTCGAGCTGAGCGCCAGCGAAGTGCAGTTGCGACGCTACCTGTTCGGTGAACTCTTCCCACAGCTCAAGAACGTGCGAATCACCCACGCCTGGGGAGGCAACCTGGGGATGTCCCGGCGCTTCAAGCCGCACATGCTCTGCGATCAGGCCAGCGGCATCGCCTTGTCGGGCGGTTATGGCGGAGAAGGCGTGGGTGCCAGCAACCTCGGCGGGCGGACGCTGGCCGATCTGATTCTTCGGCGCGATACCGAGTTGGTGCGCCAGCCGTGGGTGATTGCGGAGGGCGGTCTCGACGCGCTCAAGGCCTGGGAGCCGGAGCCCTGCCGCTGGCTGGGCTACAACGCAATCATCCGCAGCTTCGTTCACGAAGACCAGACCCTGGCCAATCCGTCCACCGCGCCCTGGCGTCGCAAACTGGCCGGCCGGGTCGCGGGGTTCATGGAAGGTTTCATGCGCTGAACGGCGATGCACTGATGTTGCCAGCCAACAGCCTCGGCATCTGGGACATCCAGGAAACCGTGCGCAAGACCTACGTTTTGATTTTTTGATCTCTGATTGCCTGCCAGTTCTCCAATAAAAAGAAAACAACCCATACAGGAATCGACCCATGATCCGAAAGACACTGACGCTTGCTCCACTTGCGCTCGTCGCGACGCTCAGTCAGGCCGCCGAGACCGTGAAAATCTACAACTGGTCGGACTACATCGCCCCGGACACCACAAAAAACTTCCAGAAAGAAACCGGTATCGCCTTCAGTTACGACGTCTTCGACAGCAACGAAACCCTGGATGGCAAATTGATGACCGGCACATCCGGGTATGACGTGGTATTCCCGTCCAACCACTTCATGGCCCGACAGATTGAGGGCGGGGCCCTGAAGAAACTCGACAAGAGCCAGCTGCCGAACTGGAAAAACCTCAACCCGGTGTTGCTCAAAACGTTACAAGCCAACGACCCGGGCAACGAGCATGGCTTCCCGTATTTATGGGGCAGCACCGGCATCGGCTACAACGTGGCCAAGGTCAAGGCTGTGCTGGGCGACAACGCGCCGGTGGATTCCTGGGACCTGATCTTCAAACCCGAGAACATGGCAAAACTGCAAAAGTGCGGCGTGGCGATCCTCGACAACGGGCCCGAACTGTTGCCGGCGGCGTTGAATTACCTGAGGCTGCCGCATCACAGCAAGAACCCCGAAGACTATAAAAAGGCCGAAGCGCTGCTGATGAAAGTCCGGCCCTATGTCAGCTATTTCCACTCGTCCAAATACACCAGCGACCTGGCCAACGGCGATATCTGCGTGGCCGTCGGCTTCTCTGGCGACATTCTCCAGGCGGAAAACCGCGCCAAGGAAGCCGGGAATGGTGTGGACATCGGCTATTCGATTCCCAAGGAAGGCGCGGCCATCTGGTTCGACATGGTCGCCATGCCCGCCAACGCCCCGGACGAGAAAGCCGGTTACGCGTTCATGAACTACCTGCTGCGTCCCGACGTCATGGCCGGCATCAGCAACTACGTGCACTACGCCAACGGCAACGAACAGGCCGACCACCTGATCGATCCGGCGATCAAGAACGACACCAAGGTGTATCCGAGCCCGGAAATGATGGGCAAATTGTTTGCCCTTGAGGCGATGCCGTTGAACATCGACCGGGTGCGGACGCGGGTGTGGAACAAGATCAGGACCGGTAGCTGATCGGTCTGCCTGCAACACCTCTCGAGTAGCGATGGCAAAAGGCGCGTGCGGTATTACCCGACGCGCCAGTCTGTCATTTGCTGGCGTCCAGCACGACGCGGTAACGCGCCTTGCCACTGCGTAGGTGATCAATCGCGTCGTTGATCCGGCTCATGGGAAAGTGTTCGACCTGCGGCAAGATCTGATGCCGGGCGCAGAACTCAAGCATGGTTGCTGTGTTACTGGGCGAGCCAACCGGCGAGGCGGACACACTCTTTTGTTGGGGCAGGAGGTTGAATACGTGCACTGGAATAGCGCCAGGCACGACGCCGACAAAGTGCAGGCGACCCTTGCCGCGCAGCGTGCCGAGCATGGCCGGCCAGTCGAGGTCGGCGTTGGCGGTGACCAGGAGAAAATCCAGGGTGCCGGCAATGGATTTCAGCGCGTTGCTGTCGGTAGAGGCGAGCACGTTGTGCGCGCCCAGGCGCCTGGCTTCGTCCTGCTTGCTCAACGACGAGGTAAAGGCCGTGACCTCGCAGCCCCAGGCGTTGAGAAAGCGCAGTGCCAGATGACCGAGGCCGCCGATTCCCACGACACCGACCCGGTCAGTGGGCTTGACGTCGAATTCCACGAGCGGGTTGAACACCGTCGAGCCTGCGCAGAACAGCGGTCCGGCCATGGCCGGGTCAAGTCCGTCCGGTATCGCAAGCGCCCAGGCCCAGTGCGAACGCAGGCGATCGGCGAAGCCTCCATTGCTGCCAACGATGGTGGGTTGGACTGTGCTGCACAGATTGTGGGAGCCTCCGATGCACGAGGAGCAATGCATGCAACTGCCCTTGTACCAACCAATGCCCACCCGTTGCCCCACTTCGAGACCGCGTACCTGTGCGCCCACTCGCACGATACTGCCGACTACTTCGTGGCCAGGGATAAACGGGTAGTGGCTCAGGCCCCATTCGTTATCGATCATCGACTGGTCGGAGTGGCAGACGCCGCAATACTCCACGGCGACTTCCACCTCCTCGGCGCCCAATGGACCGGGGTCGTAGCTATAGCGCTCCAGCGGCGCGCCTGCCGATGTTGCGGCCCAGCCGGTAAAAGTTGTGAGTTCGGTACTGTTGCTCATGGGATACCTCCAGATCAGGAGACAGGGACTTTGGCCGTTCGGATGCGGTGGCCTGGCAAGCCAGAGCGTAATCAGTCTAGCAGGCCGCAATCACGAGCATGGTCTGAGGGCGGTGCCGGGATTAACGGGTCGTCGGAGCCCTGTCGTTGTCCACTGCGGCAACTAACTGGACGTTTAATTTGATTGATGTCAATACACTGGCACTGATACTAAGAAGTCCAAAAAAAGAGAGCCAATCAACAAAAAAACAACTTACCAATATTTAATATTTAAATATGAAATTGTCGGACAATCCGGCTGAAACCCTGTACTAAGAACAATCTTTCGACAGCACAAGCAATGTTTGCTGGAGTTCTATGAAACAGTTCAATTTGACGTCAAAAAAAATGTAGACGTTTGATTTCGAATTGTGTCAGTTTTCATACGCCTTCATTGGGCGAGTGATAGGACGATCTCGCCAGAGATTGTCGTATCGGACAAAAACTGTTCCATTGCTAAACAAGGAAGTGTGTTTATGTCGAAAGTAAAAGACAACGCTATTGATCTTGCCGAACAGGCCTTTGCACCATTGGCTGCCGCCAGTTCTGCCTACAACCAGATCGATAGTTTCAGCCATCAGTATGATCGGGGTGGCAATCTCACGGTCAATGGCAAACCCTCCTTCTCCGTCGACCAGGCCGCTACCCAGCTGCTGCGTGACGGCGCTGCTTACCAGGACAAGGACGGCAGTGGCAAAATCGAACTTACCTACACGTTCCTGACCTCGGCCTCGTCGAGCACCATGAACAAGCACGGCATTACCGGGTTCAGCCAGTTCAATACGCAACAGAAAGCCCAGGCCGTGCTCGCCATGCAATCCTGGGCCGACGTGGCCAACGTCACCTTCACCGAGAAGTCCTCCGGTGGTGACGGTCACATGACCTTCGGCAACTACAGCGGTGGTCAGGATGGCGCAGCGGCATTCGCTTATCTGCCTGGCACGGGCGCCGGTTATGACGGCACTTCGTGGTACCTGACCAACAGCAGCTATACGCCGAACAAGACGCCGGACCTGAACAACTACGGCCGTCAGACCCTGACCCACGAAATCGGTCATACCCTGGGGCTGGCCCACCCTGGCGATTACAACGCCGGTGAAGGTGCGCCGACCTACAATGACGCGACTTACGGGCAAGACACCCGCGGTTATAGCGTCATGAGTTACTGGAGTGAAAGCAATACCGATCAGAACTTCAGCAAGGGCGGTGTGGAAGCGTATTCTTCCGGCCCGCTGATGGACGATATCGCGGCCATCCAGAAGCTCTACGGTGCCAACACCACCACCCGTACCGGTGACACCACCTACGGCTTCAACTCCAACGCCGGTCGCGACTTCTTGAGCGCATCTTCCTCGTCGGACAAAGTCGTGTTTTCGGTGTGGGATGCGGGCGGCAAGGACACCCTGGATTTCTCCGGCTTTACCCAAAACCAGAAGATCAACCTCAATGAAGCCTCGTTCTCCGACGTTGGCGGCCTGGTGGGCAACGTGTCCATCGCCAAAGGCGTCACGATCGAGAACGCGATTGGCGGCTCGGGTAGCGACCTGTTGATCGGTAACAGTGTGTCCAACGAACTGAAGGGCGGTGCCGGCAACGACATCCTCTTCGGCGCGGGCGGTGCAGACAAACTGTGGGGCGGCTCGGGTTCGGACACCTTCGTGTTCGCGGCCAGCAGCGATTCCAAGCCAGGTGCGGTCGACCAGATCCTCGATTTCGTCAGCGGCCTGGACAAGATCGACCTGACCGGCATCACCAAAGGCGCGGGCCTGCATTTCGTGAACTCGTTCACCGGTGCGGCAGGCGATGCAGTGTTGACCACTTCGGGCGGCAACAGCCTGTTGTCGGTGGACTTCTCCGGGCACGGCGTGGCTGATTTCCTGGTCAGCACCGTTGGCCAGGCGGCGTTCTCGGACATCGTGGCCTGATTCAAGGCATAAAGGAGGGCGGCGCTTTACGCGTCGTTCTCTGCCCCGATCCAGAGTAAAACGCCCTATGACCCAGAACGCTTTTACCTGCAAAACAACCGCGTGGCTGTTAGCGACGCTGATGATGTTTCTTGGAGAAGTAGCCATGGCAAGCAGTCTGAAATTAGCCGATCCGTCGGAGCTCGCCGGCAAATGGCAAGCCATTTTGAATACCGCGCAAGACTCGCCCGAGTCCCAGGCGCTGCAGGACAAACCGTCGAATGTCTGCACGATAGAGCTTAAATCGGACCAGACCCTGGGTGAGGGGGCCGATTGCTTCAGTGCCTGGCTGAACAAATCGGCGATGGGCTGGTTCCCGGAGCCGGACGGCATTGCCGTGACCGGGGAAGAAGGCTCAAGAATTGTGTTTTTCAGCCGACAGCATGAGGGGCTTTATAAAAGCACCTTGAAGTCGGGGCTGATTATTACGCTTACGCGCGCAGCGCAATAAGCGAAAGGCGTCGGACCGACGACAGGTACTGAATATAAAGACCGTTGTTGCAGTTATAAGCAGCAGATCAATAACCAAGACTCTTTAAAGTCCACAAAGAGTTGTTATTAATCTGTCAGCAATAACCGGCAAAAGAATGTCTCGAGCCGCGTGCGGACAGTTAATTGGAACCTTGCCAAGTGAGGCGAGGCTTAATACCTCAGGAAAAACCAATGAAGATGGCGAAGAGCCCGGCCACCGCACCGTTATTCAAGGCACTGGGCGACTATAAGAGCATCTTGATCAGCGTCGGCTGCTTTACCGCATTGATCAACGTTCTGATGTTGGTCCCGTCGATTTATATGCTCCAGGTTTATGACCGGGTGCTGTCGTCGCAAAACGAAACCACACTGGCGATGTTGTCGCTGATGGTGGTCGGGTTCTTCGCCTTCATCGGGTTGCTGGAGACTGTGCGCAGTTTCATCGTCATCCGTATCGGCAGCCAACTGGAGCGCCGTTTCAACCTGCGGGTGTATCAGGCTGCTTTCGAGCGCAACCTGTTCAAGGGTGAGGGCAACGCCGGGCAATCCCTGGGCGACTTGACCCATATTCGCCAGTTTGTCACCGGTCCGGCGCTGTTTGCCTTCTTCGATGCGCCATGGTTTCCGGTCTATCTGTTTGTGATTTTCCTGTTTAACGTCTGGCTCGGCGTATTGGCCACCGCAGGGGCGGTGCTGCTGATCGGGCTGGCCTGCCTCAACGAGGCCATGACCAAAAAGCCTTTGGGCGAAGCGGCAGGGTTTTCCCAGAAATCCAGCCAACTGGCCACCAGTCATCTGCATAACGCCGAAACCATTCAAGCCATGGGCATGCTTGGTGCATTGCGCAAGCGCTGGTTCGGGGTGCACTCGCGTTTTCTCGGCTTGCAGAATCAGGCCAGCGATACCGGCGCGGTCATCAGTTCCTTGAGCAAAACCCTGCGCCTGTGCCTGCAATCCCTGGTCTTGGGGTTGGGCGCCTTGCTGGTGATCAAGGGCGACATGACCGCCGGGATGATGATCGCCGGCTCCATTTTGATGGGCCGGGTGCTGAGCCCCATCGATCAGTTGATTGCCGTGTGGAAACAGTGGAGCGGCGCTAAACTCGCGTACCGCCGCCTCGACGCCTTGCTGCAAGCCTTTCCTGCGAGTGACGAGGCCATGGCGCTGCCGGCGCCGAAAGGCCAGATCACGTTCGAGCAAGTCAGCGCCGGCCCGCCGGGGCAGCGGGCAGCGACCTTGCACATGGTCAATTTCAACCTCGGCGCCGGCGAAGTGCTGGGCGTGCTCGGGGCTTCCGGTTCCGGTAAATCGACTCTGGCACGGGTGCTGGTCGGCGTCTGGCCGACGCTGGGCGGCACGGTGCGCCTCGACGGCGCGGACATTCATCGCTGGAACCGCGACGACCTCGGCCCTTACATCGGCTATCTGCCCCAGGACATCGAATTGTTCAGCGGCAGCATCGCCGAAAACATCGCCCGATTCCGTGAGGCAGACCCGCAAAAAGTCGTCGAAGCCGCGCAACAGGCTGGCGTCCATGAATTGATTCTGCGCATGCCCCAGGGCTACGACACCGTGCTCGGCGAAGACGGCAGCGGTTTGTCCGGTGGCCAGAAGCAACGGGTGGCCCTGGCTCGTGCGTTGTACGGTCATCCGAGCCTGGTGGTACTGGATGAACCGAACTCCAACCTCGATACCGTCGGCGAAGCGGCACTGGCCGGCGCCATCGCACACATGAAGGCCCGGGGCACCAGCGTGATTCTGGTCACCCATCGTTCTTCGGCCCTGGCCCAGGCCGACAAGTTGCTGGTGCTCAACGAAGGTCGCTTGCAAGCCTTCGGCCCAAGCCAGGACGTGCTCAAGGCGCTTGCCGGCAACCCGTCGGCTACCCAGGAACAATCACGTGAAAAAGCCGCGCAGGCACCGGGCGGGCTCAGCATGAGCCGGCAGTATCAGCCCACGACCAGGAATTCGGGTGTATGAGCAGCACACGCATGAACCACGACAGCGAAGCGACGATGGAACACGACTACATTGCCGAACGCCCTGAGCGCGACGCCCGTTTCTTCGCCCGCATGGGCTGGATTCTGGCGATTGTCGGCGCCGGCAGTTTTTTCACTTGGGCGAGCCTCGCGCCGCTCGATCAAGGCATCCCGGTGCAGGGCACCGTGGTGGTCTCGGGCAAGCGCAAAGCCGTGCAATCGATGAGCAACGGCGTGATCAGCCAGATTCTGGTGCGTGAAGGCCAAGTGGTGAAACAAGGCCAGCCACTGTTCCGCCTCGACCAGACCCAGGTCGCGGCCGACGTGCAATCGCTGCAAGCGCAATACCGCATGGCGTGGGCCAGCCTGGCGCGCTGGCAGAGTGAACGGGACAACCTCAAGCAGGTGAATTTCCCCGCTGAGCTGAGCAACGATCCCGACCCGCGCCTGGCGCTGGTGCTTGAAGGCCAACGGCAATTGTTCAGCAGCCGCCGCGAAGCGTTTTCCCGTGAACAAGGCGCTTTGCGCGCGAACATCGAAGGCGCCAGCGCGCAACTGGCCGGCATGCGCCGCGCGCGCACGGACCTGACAGCCCAGGCCAGTTCCCTGCAACAACAGTTGAGCAATCTGCAGCCCTTGGCAGACAACGGCTACATCCCGCGCAACCGCTTGATGGAGTACCAGCGTCAGCTGTCGCAAGTGCAGCAACAACTGGCAGAGAACACCGGCGAAAGCGGCCGGGTGGAGCAGGGCATCCTCGAGTCCCGACTGAAGCTGCAACAGCACAGTGAGGAATACCAGAAGGAAGTCCGCAGCCAACTGGCCGACGCGCAGCTCAAAAGCGTGACCCTGGAAGAGCAGCTGACTTCCGCCGGCTTCGACCTGCAACACAGCGAAATCGTCGCCACCGCCGATGGCATTGCGGTCAACCTTGGGGTTCATACCGAAGGCGCGGTAGTACGCCAGGGCGAAAACCTGCTGGAGATTGTCCCGCAAGGCACCAGCCTGGAAGTGGAGGGGCACTTGCCGATCAACTTGATCGACAAGGTCGGCACGCACTTGCCGGTGGACATTCTGTTCACCGCGTTCAACCAGAGTCGCACCCCGCGAGTGCCGGGCGAAGTCAGCCTGATCTCCGCCGACCAGATGGTCGATGAGAAAACCGGTGCGCCGTATTACGTGCTGCGCAGCAGCGTCAGCGATCAGGCGATGGAAAAACTCAACGGCCTGGTGATCAAGCCTGGCATGCCGGCAGAAATGTTCGTGCGCACCGGTGAGCGTTCACTCCTCAACTATCTGTTCAAACCGCTGCTCGACCGGGCAGGCTCCGCGTTGACCGAGGAATAAGGATGTTCGGTTGTATGAATAAGCTTTCCCTGCTCGCAGCGACCCTGGCGTTGCTGACGTGCAACAGCGCAATGGCCATGGGGCCGTTCGACATCTACGAGCAAGCGTTACGCAATGATCCGGTGTTCCTCGGTGCCATCAAGGAGCGCGATGCCGGCCTCGAAAACCGCGACATCGGCCGCGCCGGGCTGTTGCCGAGGCTGGGTTACAACTACAACAAGGGGCGTAACTCCTCCAAGGCCACCAATCTGAATGCCCGCGGTAACAGCCAGAGTGAAGATCGCAACTACAGCAGTTACGGCTCGACCCTGACCCTGCAACAGCCGTTGCTCGATTACGAGGCTTACGCTGCGTATCGCAAAGGCGTGGCGCAATCGCTGTTCGCCGATGAAAACTTCCGTGGCAAGAGCCAGGAACTGCTGGTTCGCGTGCTGGAGAATTACACCAAGGCGCTGTTCGCCCAGGACCAGATCGACATCGCGCGCGCGAAGAAAAAAGCCTTCGAGGAGCAGTTCCAGCAGAACGAGCAGATGTTCCGCCAAGGGGAAGGCACGCGCACCGACATCCTCGAAGCCGAGTCACGTTACGAGCTGGCGACCGCCGAGGAAATCGAGGCGCGGGACGAACAGGATGCGGCTCTGCGGGAACTGGGCGCCCTGGTGGGTGTAGCCGCCATCGACATTGGCGACCTGACGCCACTGGATCAGAACTTCCAGACCTTCACCCTGCAACCGGCCAACTACGACACCTGGCACGAGATGGCGGTGGCCAATAACCCGAACCTGGCTTCCCAGCGGCAGGCGGTGGAAGTGGCGCGCTATGAAGTCGAACGCAACCGCGCCGGGCACCTGCCGAAAGTCAGCGCCTACGCCTCGATGCGCCAGAACGAATCGGAAAGCGGCAACACCTACAACCAGCGCTACGACACCAACACCATCGGTATTGAAGTCAATGTGCCGCTGTACGCCGGTGGCGGCGTCTCGGCCTCGACCCGGCAGGCCAGCCGCAACATGGAACAGGCTGAGTACGAGCTGGACGGCAAGACCCGGGAAACCTTGATCCAGCTGCGCCGCCAGTTCAGCGCCTGCCTGTCGGGGGTCAACAAGCTGCGCGCTTATCAGAAGGCCCTGACCTCGGCCGAAGCGCTGGTGGTCTCGACCAAACAAAGCATTCTGGGTGGTGAACGGGTCAACCTCGACGCATTGAATGCCGAACAACAACTATTTACCACCCGCCGGGATCTGGCGCAGGCACGCTACGACTATCTGATGGCCTGGACCAAGTTGCATTACTACGCCGGCACCTTGAACGAACAGGACTTGGCCAAGGTGGATGAGGCGTTCGGCCAGGGCGCGAGGGCACAGTAGCCGTTAGAAAACAGTGTGGCGAGGGAGCTTGCTCCCGCTGGGCTGCGAAGCAGACCCAATGGCGGTTGCTGCGCAACCGAACGGGAGCAAGCTCCCTCGCCACAGAATCACAGCAACACCTCGCCCCTGGGACCGGGGCCTAGAACTCTAAAAACGCCAAGAAAGCGAGATTTCATGCACATGGACGTACAGATCAAGCCGATGTCGGTCGGCACGCTGCTGCTCTTGATTTCATCAGCGCCGGGTTCGGCCCTGGCGCAGTACCTGGAAACCGGCACCCTCGGTGACCCGGCCAGTTGGCGTTCGGCGGAGTTCCAGCGCGATTGGGGCCTGGGGCGGATGCAGGCCGATCAAGCCTATGCCGCCGACATCACCGGCAAAGGCGTGAAAATCGGCGCGCTGGATTCCGGTTTCGATTCCAGCCATCCCGAATTCGCCGCCGACCGTTATCACGCCGTGACGGCCAGCGGCAGCTATGTCGATGGTTCAGCGTTCAATATCGACGGCACGCTCAACGCCCACAACGACTCCCACGGTACCCACGTCACCGGCACCATGGGCGCGTCCCGGGATGGCAGCGGCATGTACGGCGTGGCGTTCAACGCACAAATCTACGTCGGCAACACCAACAAGAACGACAGTTTCCTGTTCGGTCCCAACCCCGACCCGCGCTACTTCACAGCTGGACCTGAGCGGCAGCCTCGGTTGGCAGCACAACCTGAGCAACACCGATTCCGAAGAACACCTGGCGTTTGCCAGCGGTGGCGCACCGTTCGCGGTGCAGAGCTCGCCGCTGGTTCGTGATGCGGCGCTGGTGGGCGCCCATGCCAGCCTGGTCTTGAGTCGGGACATTCGGTTGAACCTCGATTACACCGGCCAACTGGCCAGCCGCGAGAAGAGCCATGGAGTAGGGCTGAGTCTCAATTGGCAGTTTTAGTAGTTCGCCTGTAGCAGCTGCCGAGCAGCGCGAGGCTGCGTTCGGCTGCGAAGCAGTCGTAAACCCTGAAAGCACGGCATACCTGACGGACCGCAGTGCCTGATTTTACGACGGCTGCGCCCGAATGCGGCCCACACCGAACGCAGCCTCGCGCTGCTCGGCAGCTGCTACAGATCGGGTTGATGCGTGGTGTATCAGCAGGACAAGACACGCCTTTGAAGGCCCAAGGATCTTTGCAACACAACTAAGGACGGTAGCTTGATGGATAACAAGTACAACAAACTTGCCTTGCTCTGTGCACTGGCAACCCTGGGCACCGCACACGCGGCACCCTACGTGGAAAACGGCAGGGGCGGTGACCCGAACAGTTGGAGCAGCGCGGAGTTCAACGCCGACTGGGGGCTGGGGGCGATCAACGCTCAGGATGCCTATGCGGCCGGTTACACCGGCAAAGGGGTGAAACTGGGGATCTTCGACCAGCCGGTCTACGCCTTGCACCCGGAGTTTTCCGGGGCCAACAAGGTAATAACCCTGGTCACCAGCGGCATCCGCGAGTACACCGATCCGTACATTCCGGTCAAAGCCGGGGACGCCTTTCTCTATGACGGTTCGCCTTCAGTAGGTTCCAACGGCAAACTCGGCGCCCACGGCACCCACGTTGGCGGGATCGCCGCGGGCAGTCGCGATGGCGGACCGATGCACGGCGTCGCCTTTGGCGCGCAAATCATCAGCGCTGACAACGGCGACCCAGGCCCGGAAGACGGCATCATCCGTGGCAACGACGGCGCGGTGTACAAGGCCGGCTGGGACGCCCTGATCGCCAGCGGCGCGCGGATCATCAACAACAGCTGGGGCATCGGCATCACCGACCGCTTCGACCTCGGAGGCCGGGACCCGGCATACCCGCACTTCACCGTGCAGGACGCGCAACTGCAATTCAACGAAATCCAGACCTTGCTCGGGACCAAACCCGGCGGTGCCTACGACGGCGCCATTGCGGCGGCCCGCAGCGGCATCGTCACGATCTTCGCCGCCGGCAACGATTACAACCTCAACAACCCGGACGCCATCGCCGGCCTCGGTTACTTCGTCCCCCAGATCGCGCCGAACTGGATGACCGTCGCCGCGTTGCAGAAGAACCCGGACATCAACAGCCCCGACCTCTACACCATCAGCACCTTCTCGTCGCGCTGCGGCTACACCGCGAGTTTCTGCGTGTCGGCACCGGGCAGCCGCATCTATAGCTCGATCATCAGTGGCACCAATGCCGATAACCTGACCACCGGCTACGCCAACTACAACGGCACCTCGATGGCGGCGCCGCACGTTGCCGGCTCGGTGGCAGTGTTGATGGAACGCTTCCCTTACATGACCGGCGCGCAAGTTGCCAGCGTGCTGCGCACCACCGCCACCGACCTCGGCGCACCCGGCGTCGACGCACTGTACGGCTGGGGCATGATCAACCTGCGCAAAGGCATCGATGGCCCGGCGATGTTCGTCACTGAGCAGGACATTCCCGAGGAGTTCCGCATCAACGGCGCCTACGGCTCCAGCCAGTTTGTCGCGGACTTGCCGGGTATCGGCGCGATCATCGATGCTGGCAAACCCACCGAGCGCGTGTGCAATGACGTGCATTGCGGGCTCGACTATTGGCGTAACGACATTTCCGGCCATGGCGGCCTGACCAAGCAGGGCATCGGCACGCTGGTGCTGACCGGCGCCAACACCTACACCGGCCCGACCCTGGTCAATCAGGGCCGATTGGCGATCAACGGTTCGCTGCTGTCGGCCGTCACCGTCAACAACAGCGGCATCCTTGGCGGTAACGGCAGCATCGCGGCACTGACCGCGAAAAGCGGCGGTACTGTAGCCCCCGGCAATTCCATCGGCACCTTGCAGGTGGCGAGCGACGTGACCTTCGAACCTGGTTCGACCTACGCCGTAGAACTGTCGCCCACCAGCAGCGACCGGATCATCGCCGGCGGCAAGGCGATCATTGACGGCGCAACGGTCAGCCTGTCGCTGGAAAACAGCCCGACGCTGCTGACCACCGGCGAGGCGAAAACCCTGCTCGGCAATCAGTACAACATCCTGCAAGCGGCCGGCGGAATCGAAGGGCGCTTCGGAGCAGTGCTGCCGGATTACCTGTTTATCGGTGGCACCCTCGACTACGCGGCCAACGGCATTCAACTGGCCGTTGAGCGTAATGCGACGTCCTTCACCAGCGTTGGCCAAACCCCGAACCAACGCGCCGTGGCCGCTGCCGCCGAGCAACTGGGCGCAGGCAATCCGCTGTACGAAACCCTGCTGCTGTCGCCGACCGCCGCTGTCGCGCAACAGGCGTTCCAGCAGCTGTCTGGCGAGATTCATCCGGCGATCGGCACGCTGCTGATCAACGACAGCCACTACCTGCGCGATGCCGTCGGCGAACGTTTGCGCGAGCATGATCTGTTCGACGCCGGCGCACCGACCGATGACCGCAGCAATGCCTGGCTCAAAGTGCTCGGCGCCTGGGGCAAGAGCGATGGCGGGCATGACAACGCCAGTTCTAACAGCTCCATTGGCGGGTTGCTGGCCGGTGTCGATGGCTTGATCACTGAAGATACGCGCTTGGGTTTCGTCACTGGTTACAGCGACAGCTCATTGAGCATGGGCGATGGCACGCACTCTTCAGCTTCGGTCGACAGCTATCACTTGGGCGCCTACCTGGGCCATGAGATCGACGCGCTGCGCCTGAGTGTCGGCGGCGCTTACAGCTGGCATCGCATCGACGTCAAACGCGACCTGCAATTCGGTGACGTCAGCGGCAAGCAGAAATCCAAACGCGATGCGACCACCGCACAACTGTTCACCGAAGCGGCCTATCGCCTGGACCTGCAACCGCTGGCACTGGAGCCGTTCGCCAACCTGGCCTACGTGCATTTGAACAGCGACAGCTTCAGCGAAAAAGGTGATGCCGCCGCACTCAAGGGCGGTGAAAACAACCGCGATGCGGTGCTCTCGACCCTCGGCCTGCGGGCGAGCAAAGCCATTGCGCTGTCCGACCAGCATCAGTTGGAACTGTCCGGCACGCTCGGCTGGCAGCACAACCTGAGCAGCACCCGTTCCGAAGACCACCTGGCCTTCGTCAACGGCAACACCGCGTTCAGCGTGCAAAGCGTGTCGATGGACCGCGATGCCGCGGTGGTCGGCGCCCGTGCCGGACTGGCGCTGGGCCGCGATACCCGTTTGAACCTGGATTACAACGGGCTGCTCGGCTCCCGGGAAAAAGACCACGGTGTGGGCCTGACCCTGGACTGGCAGTTCTGATTTGACGCAAAGGAAGCCACAACATGGGACTGTTTGATTACAAAAATGCCGGCAGTGCGGCCGGCAAGGCGTTGTACTCCGACGCGATCGCGCTGACGCTCTACGCGTACACGCCCACCGGCCAGCCACTGCCAGCGACCGCTTGGGCGCCGATTGGCGCGGCAGCCCTGGGCTATCAGGGCAAGGTGGGGCCTCAAGGCACCTTCTATGGCGAGAAGGACGGTTTCACCAGCGCCGAAGCCGAAATCCTCGGTAAATACGACGGGGCAGGGCAGCTGATCGGCCTCGGCATTGCGTTCCGTGGCACTGGCGGCCTGGGTTACAGCGACACCTTCGGTGACATGAAAAACAACCTGCTGGCCGCGGTCGGACCGGCGGATTACGCGAGCAACTACGCGAAAAACGCCTTCGATACCTTGCTCAAAAGCGTCGCCGCGTTTGCCATCGCCCACGGCCTGAGCGCAACGGACGTGCTGGTCAGCGGGCACAGTCTCGGTGGGCTGGGGGTCAACAGCCTGGCGGAGTTGAGCGGCAATAACTGGGGTGGTTTCTTCAAGGACGCCAACTACATCGCCTTTGCCTCGCCGACCCAAAGCGCCACCGGCAACAACGTGCTGAACATCGGTTACGAGAACGACCCGGTGTTTCGCGTGCTCGACGGCACCACTTTCAGCAGTGGCTCGCTGGGCAAGCACGACGGTCATCAGGATTCGGCGACCAACAACATCGTCAACTTCAATGACCAGTACGCGTCCACCGCGCAGAACCTGGTGCCGTTCAGCATCCTCAACCCGCTGAACTGGTCGGCCCACGGCTCGTTGGGCTATGCCGACGGTTTGAACCGGGTGATCGACTCGCGCTTCTACGACCTCACCGACAAGGACTCGACGCTGATCGTGTCCAACCTGTCGGAGTCGTCCCGAGGCACCACCTGGGTCGAAGACCTGGGCCGCAGCGGCGAGCCCCACACCGGCAGCACGTTCATCATCGGCACCGACAGTAATGACTGGCTCAAGGGCGGCGCCGGCAATGACTTCATCGAAGGTCGAGACGGTAACGACCGGTTCCGCGATGACGGCGGCTACAACCTGCTGCTGGGCGGCAAGGGCAGCAACACCTTCGAGCTGCAGAAGCCGTTGCAGAACTTCAGCTTTGCCCATGACGGCGACGGCACCCTGTATGTGCGCGACGCCTACGGCGGCATCAGCATGACCCGCGACATCGGCGCGCTGGTGAGCAAGGAATCGGGCTCGTGGTGGGGCAGCAAGGAGGTGACCTACAACGTCACCGCCAATGGCTTGCTCAATGGCACGGAACTGACCCACTACAACCATTCGCTCAACGGCGATGCCTTCAGCAACACGCTGGTGGCCAGCGTCGACGGTGACTGGCTGTTCGGCAATGCCGGCGACGACCTGCTGCGCAGCGATAAAAGCCATGTGACCTTCGTCGGCGGCACGGGCAATGACGTGATGCATGCCTCGGGCGGCGGCAACACCTTTTTGTTCAGCGGCGCCTTCGGTTTCGACGCGATCAATGGCTACCAGGGCAGCGACAAACTGGTGTTCATCGGCGTCCAGGGCGCGGGGCAGGGCTATGACTACACCCAGCACGCTTCACAGGCCGGCAACGACACGGTGCTGAAGATTGGCGATTACGCCGTGACGCTGGTGGGGGTGGGACTGGATAACCTGTCGGCTTCGGGAATTACGTTTGCGTAAAGGCGGCATGCACTAGAGGCTCCGGGGCGCCTCGTGATCGAGGCGTCCTGGCTGTGAGCTATCTCTGACAATTCCAACAAAGAGAGAGGCAATAGCAATGGGTGTGTATGACTACAAGAACTTCGGCGCAGCAGACTCCAAGGCGTTGTTCAGCGACGCCATGGCGATCATGCTGTATTCCTATCACAACCTCGACAACGGTTTCGCCACCGGTTACCAGCAAAACGGTTTCGGCCTGGGCTTGCCGGCCACCCTCGTGACCGCGCTGATCGGCGGCACCGACTCCCAGGGCGTCATTCCCGGCATTCCCTGGAACCCCGATTCGGAAAAGGCCGCGCTCGACGCCGTGCAAAAGGCCGGCTGGACCCCGATCACCGCCGCGCAACTGGGCTATGACGGCAAGACCGACGCTCGCGGAACCTTCTTCGGCGAGAAGGCCGGTTACACCAGTGCGCAAGTGGAGATCCTCGGCAAGTACGACGCCCGGGGCCATCTCACGGAAATCGGCATCGCTTTTCGCGGCACCAGCGGCCCACGGGAAATCCAGATCGGCGATTCCATCGGCGATGTGATCAACGATCTGCTGGCGGCGTTGGGTCCCAAGGATTACGCGAAAAACTATGCGGGCGAAGCCTTCGGCAATTTGCTCGGCAAAGTCGCGGCGTTTGCCCAGGCCAATGGCCTTGCGGGCAAGGACGTGCTGGTCAGCGGCCACAGCCTCGGCGGGTTGGCGGTCAACAGCCTGGCGGACTTGAGCAGCGAAAAATGGTCCGGGTTCTATCAGGATTCCAACTACATCGCCTACGCCTCACCGACCCAAAGCAGCAGCGACAAAGTGCTGAACATCGGTTATGAAAACGACCCGGTGTTCCGCGCGCTCGATGGCTCGTCGTTCAACCTGGCTTCGGTGGGCGTGCACGACGCTCCCAAGGATTCAGCGACCGATAACATCGTCAGCTTCAACGACCATTACGCCTCGACGGCGTGGAATGTGTTGCCGTATTCCATCACCAACATCGCCACCTGGATTTCACACTTGCCCACCGGTTACGGCGACGGCATGACCCGGGTGCTGGAGTCGAAGTTCTACGACCTGACCAGCAAAGACTCGACGATCATCGTCGCCAACCTCTCGGACCCGGCGCGAGCCAACACCTGGGTCCAGGACTTGAACCGCAACGCCGAAACCCACAAAGGCAGCACCTTCATCATCGGCAGCGACGGCAATGACCTGATCCAGGGCGGCAAGGGCAACGACTACATCGAAGGCCGCGACGGTAACGACACCTTCCGCGACAGTGGTGGCTACAACATCCTGTTGGGCGGCAAGGGCAGCAACGTGCTGGACCTGCAGCAGTCGGTGAAGAATTTCGTCTTCGCCAATGACGGTGTCGGCAACCTGTACGTGCGCGACGCCAATGGCGGCATCAGCATCACCCGCGACATCGGCAGCATTGTCACCAAGGAACCGGGGTTGCTCTGGGGCCTGTTCAAGGATGATGTGACCCACAGCGTCACCGCCAATGGCCTCACCGTCGGCAGCAACCTGACCCAGTACGCCTCGAGCGTGAAGGGCACCACCGGCACCGACACCCTCAAGGCCCATGCAACGGGCGACTGGTTGTTTGGCCTGGACGGCAACGACCACTTGATCGGCAGCGCCGGCAACGATGTGTTTGTCGGCGGGGCGGGTAATGACCTGATCGAGTCGGGCGGCGGGATTGATACTTTCCTGTTCAGCGGCGCGTTTGGCCAGGACCGGGTGGTGGGCTACCAGGCCAACGACAAACTGGTGTTCCTCGGGGTTCAGGGCGTTGCGCCAAACGACGACTTCCGCGCCCATGCCACGGCGGTGGGGCAGGATACGTTGCTGACGTTTGGCAGTGATTCGGTGACCCTGGTAGGCGTTGGGCTGGACAGTTTGTCCAGCAGCGGCATTGTGATCGCCTGAGGGTAATGGGGCGCCGGTAAGGGCCTCTTCGCAAGCAAGCTTCGCTCCTACATTGGAATCCATTTCCCCTGTAGGAGCGAGGCTTGCCCGCGAAGAACGATAACGCGGTAATCCTGCCTGTCCCCGTGACTCACTGGCCACTCCCGGACTCCAATACCTGCCTCAACAGCAACTGGCCCTAAAGCATCAGCCCATCCACGCGTTATCCTTATGACGCCGGTGCTGCATGCCGCCATTGAGTACAGGAGATTTTGCAACGTGAGTAACAGCAAGAGGTACACCTTCGGTCTGGCGCTGGCCTTGTTATCGGCAGCCGCCGCCGCAGAACTGCCTCAGAGCTCGATTCTGACCCGTTACGGGGTCACCTCCGATCAACTGCCCAAACCGGCAGCCACCGAAACCGCCAAGCCCGTCGAAGAAAAAAGCCGCTTCCAGCTCCAGCCGGAACAGCCCTGGGTGACGTTGCGCCTGGGCGACGGCAAACAACCAGAGAAGACTGGCAATATCAGCATCGACCGTTCGATGCAGCAGGAACTGGAACGCTGCCAGCACATGCAGGAACAACTGATCCGGCGTGGCGGGCAATACATTTCCTGCGATAACAGTATTCCGGGCACCCACTAAACCTATTAATGCCGGACAATTAAGCCGTAATGCGATCTGTAGCAGCTGTCGAGCTTGCGAGGCTGCGTTCGGCTGCGAAGCAGTCGTGAATCCGGCTAACGCGGTCTGCCTGATGCACCGCAATGTCTGGTTTTACGACTGCTCTGCAGCCGAACGCAGCCTCGCAAGCTCGACAGCTGCTACGGCGAACGCACAAAGAGTGCGTTGCGGCTGAACTGACCGGCATTAGCCCCTGAGCGCCCGTTACTGCATCGGCGTTCAATAACCCTGCACGCGATCGATCTCGCCGAGCATCGGCTCCCCCCGTTGATGCCGGCGGATGTTCTCCAGCAACACCCCGAACGCGCTTTCCGGCTGGGTCATCGCGGCGATATGCGGTGTCAGCAGAATCTGCGGGTGGTGCCAGAACGGATGATCTACCGGTGCCGGTTCCTGTTGCAGCACATCAAGGACTGCGCCGCTCAAGTGCCCGCTGTCCAGCGCTTCCAGCAGATCCTCTTCGATCAAATGCCCACCACGGCCCATGTTGATCAGCGCCGCGCCCTTGGGCAGTTGCTCAAACAGGTTGCGATCAAGAATGCCCTGGGTCTGTTCGGTCAGCGGCAACACACACAACAGAATGTCGCACTGGCTGAGGAACGCCGACAGTTGCGCGTTGCCGGCATAGCAATCGACCCCCGGAATGTGATGGGCACTGCGCGCCCAGCCAGACAAGGCAAAGCCCAGCGGTTGCAAGGTCGCCAGAATCTGCTGCGCCTGGGCACCGAGCCCCATGACCCCGACCCGACGTTTGGCCGCCGGTTGCAGCAAGTGCGCCTGCCAGCAGCGGGCCATTTGTTGCTGGCGGTAGCGCAGCATGTCGCGGTGCAGGCTGAGTACGGCAAAAGTCGCGTATTCGCACATGCCACGGGTGATGCCCGGATCCAGCAGACGAACCACCGGCAAGCTCGCCGGCAAGCGACCGAGGTCGAGTTGATCGACGCCGGCGGACAAGGCAAACAGCACTTGCAGATTCGGCAGCACAACGTCGAGATCGTCAGGTGCCTGCCACGCGGCCAGGTATTGAATGTCCTTCGGGTCGCCGATGTCCGGCCAGGCGCGCCATTCGATATCCGGGGCGTGTTCGGCAAACAGCGCTTGCCACTGTTTGCCGCGCACAGGGTCAGCTTTATACAGCAGGGCCATGGGCATTTCCTGAAAGGTGAAGGGGCTGCCCATCATCGCGCAATACCAGCGCAGGATCTGTCGAAAGCAGCGGCTTTAACGGGTTGTGTGATCTTGTATCGACCCGGCATCGGCAGATTCGGCGGGCTGAAGGAATCTGCCGTTTGGCGGGGTGAAAACAGTCGATCCGAATTTCTCAGGGGGCAAGTTCGGCGTAGTTCGTTTCGCGCAAGCCTTAACCTGAACACCATCGCAACCACTTCCCGGTTGCCGGACTCACGATGGGAAATGCCATGAATAGCAAAGTCGACGAAACCCCTCATTTGCTCCGTCAGCGCGATCAATTCGTGCCACGTGGCCTGGTTACCGCGCATCCGTTGGTGATCGATCGGGCCCTGGGTTCAGAATTGTGGGACGTGGACGGCAAGCGCTACCTGGACTTTGTCGGCGGTATCGGTGTGCTTAACATCGGTCACAATCACCCGAAGGTGGTCGCGGCGGTGCAGGCGCAGTTGCAGAAAGTCTCCCACGCCTGCTTCCAGGTGGTGGCTTACAAGCCCTATCTCGACCTGGCCCAGCGCCTGTGCGAAATGATCGGCGGCCAGGACGCTTATAAAGCAGCGTTCTTCACCTCCGGCGCCGAAGCGGTGGAAAACGCGGTGAAGATCGCCCGCGCCCACACCAACCGCTCGGCGGTGATCGCCTTTCGTGGCGGGTTCCATGGCCGGACCTTGCTCGGCACCACGCTGACCGGCATGAGCCAGCCGTATAAACAGAACTTCGGGCCGTTCGCGCCGGAGGTTTTCCACACTCCGTATCCGAATGCCTATCGCGGCGTCACCAGCGACATGGCGCTCAAGGCACTGGACGAGTTGTTGGCGACCCAAGTGGCGCCTGAGCGGGTCGCGGCGATCATCATCGAACCGGTGCAGGGCGATGGCGGTTTCCTTGCGGCACCGGCGGAGTTTCTACAGGCCCTGCGCGCGCTGACTGAAAAGCACGGCATCGTGCTGATCCTCGATGAGATCCAGACCGGTTTCGGGCGTACCGGCAAATGGTTCGGTTTCCAGCACGCCGGGATTCAGCCGGATCTGGTCACCGTGGCCAAGAGCCTGGCCGGCGGTTTGCCGCTGTCCGGTGTGGTCGGCAAAGCCGAGATCATGGACGCGCCATTGCCAGGCGGCCTCGGCGGTACTTACGGCGGCAACGCGCTGTCGTGCGCGGCGGCGCTGGCGGTGATCGAAGCCTACGAGCAAGAGCAGTTGCTGGCCCGTGGCGAAGCGTTGGGCGAGCGTCTGCGTCAGGGACTGTTGCGCTTGCAGGCCCGTTACCCGCGGATCGGCGACGTGCGCGGCAGCGGCTTCATGCTGGCGATCGAGCTGATCAAGGATGACGAGGCACGGACCGCAGATGCCGACCTCAACCAACGACTGATCGATGAAGCCCGGGCCGGTGGCCTGTTGGTAATCAAGTGCGGCGTGCAACGCAACGTGTTGCGTTTCCTCGCGCCACTGGTGACCAGCGAAGCACAGATCGATGAAGCGTTGCAGATTCTCGACGCGGCACTGGCACGAGTCTTGAACTGAGCTCACGCCAGCTCACGGGCGCTGCCACACGGCATCGCCCGTGAGCATTTATGGAGCATGGATTGATGGAATGCATCATCGGAGGCTTTACACACCATGGGGCTGACTGATTATCGAGCGTTGCTGATCGATTGCGATGAGGTGCTGGTGGATCGCGATTCCGGAGTCTGGGCGGCGTTGCAGCCGCTGCTCGACAGCCGTGGCGGTCACCCGGACAAGGCACAGGTGCTGGCCGAATTCAGCGAGGTGGTGCGGGCGCTGTACCCGCGTTTCGGCGAGTTGGGCTTCAGTGGTTTGCTGTGTTTCGCCCACCGTCAATTGGCCGAGCGCTGGGCGTTGAAAGCCAGTTGGGAGGAGGGCATGAGCTTCGCCCGGTCCGTCGTCGGCTGGTCGTTGTTCGAGGATGCACCCGGCGCCATGCTGTACTTGCGCAAGTTCTATCGCCTGTTGGTGCATGGCGACCGTGACGCCGAAGATCGCGGCCTGCTGTGCGAACGCCTGGGGATCATGCCCGACGATTTTATTTCCCTGGCAAGCGACCCATTGCAGGACCATGACTGGCTGGCGGCCAATGACCTTGATGCCAACACCATCCTCCAGGTAACCCGGCCTGGCGCCCGGCAACCGGGGGCGGGGGCGGTCTGCCTGATCTGTCGCGGCCGGGCCAGACAACCGTCGCCGTGCGCGGCGGATTACTGCATTAACAGCATGGCGGATCTGGTGGCTCAGCATCAGCTGTCTTTACGGCGCTGATTTTGCTAGAAGATTGTCTTACAAACGGCAGTCAAGAGGTACGCAATGGAAGGTTTAGTAAAACTGGACCGAATCGACATCAGCATCCTGGTTGAGCTGCAAAAGGACGGGCGCATGACCAACGTCAGCCTGGCCGATGCCGTGGGCCTGTCGGCCAGCCCCTGCCTGCAACGGGTCAAGCGGCTGGAGTCGGCCGGGTATATTTCCAGCTACAAGGCTCACCTGAACCTGGCCAAGATCACCGACTCGGTCACGGTGTTCACCGAGATCACCTTGAGCGACCACAAGCGCGAAGACTTCGCCAAGTTCGAGTCCAATATCCGTCTGGTCGACGAAGTGCTCGAATGCCACCTGATCAGCGGTGGCTACGATTACCTGGTGCGCTTCATGACACGCAGCATCCAGCATTATCAGGAAGTGGTCGAAAGCCTGCTGGACAAGAACATCGGCATCTCCAAGTATTTCAGCTACATCGTCATCAAGTCACCCGTACTGAAGGACGGCGTGCCGCTGCGCAAATTGTTGCGGCACTGAAGCTGACTCCACATCCCCCCATTCCCTTGCAGCCTGCCGCGCCTTCGAAAGAGGCGCGCGACGGGCTCTGTGTAGCAGCTGCCGAGCAGCGCGAGGTGGCGTTCGGCTGCGTAGCAGTCGTAAACCCTGAATGCACGGTGTACCTGACGGATCGCAGTGACTGATTTTGCGGCTGCTTCGCCGCCGAACGCCGCCTCGCGCTGCTCGACAGCTGCTACGGAGAATTCGGTTTGGGCATGCACCTCAATCGGACATCGGGGCCGCACAACCGCTTCAACACGCTTCATGCTGGCGCAGGCCGTATAAACCGCTGTTTACGCGGCGAAAACAGTCTTCGTTTGCGTTACGGGCGATGAATTCGGAACAAAGCGCAAAATCGCCTGCGTTGTAATGCGTTCAGAGAGAGGGGCAGGTCGTTGCACGGCTTCAGTTCAACACTGTCGTTCTATCGAAAGGAAGGTCAGGTACCCTTGCCGCGGGCGCCGTCGCAGCTGCCGGCATCGGAAGTTGCCAGGCTGAAGAAACAGGGCTGAGCCAGCGGTAGTCCACTGACCAAGACATGAGTGACTGATATGACCCTATCTACAAGCGTGGCAGGGCAGGCGGGAAGTGTTTCCCCTGCGCTGGCCACCAGCGTTGCCAAAACCAACACCCGGATGTTGGCCATCGATGCCTTGCGCGGCTTCGTCATGCTGTTGATGCTCATCGACCATGTGCGCGAAACCTTTCTGCTGCACCGTCAGGTCACCGACCCGATCGATGCGTTGAGTGTGACCCCGGACCTGTTTTTCACCCGCCTGCTGAGCACCCTTTGCGCCCCGGTGTTCATCTTCCTCACCGGGTTGTCGGCCTGGCTCTACAGCCAGAAACACACGGCCAGTGAAACCTCGGTGTTTCTGCTCAAGCGCGGGCTGTTCCTGGTGTTTCTGGAGCTCACATTCGTGTGCTTTGCCTGGAACGCCGAGTTCCCGCCCAAGACGCTGTGGCTGCAAGTGATCTGGTGCATCGGCATCTGCATGATCGTGCTTGCCGGGTTGCTGCACTTCAAGCGCGGTTGGCTGATCGTGCTCGGGGTGGCCATTGTCGCCGGGCACAACCTGCTCGATGGCGTGACCGTGGGGCCGGAGTCGCCGGTCTTCGTGCCGTGGTCGATCCTGCATCAGCGCGTATTCATCGACATCACCGAGTTCACCCGGGCTCGCACCACGTATCCGGTGTTGCCGTGGATCGGCGTGATTCTGCTGGGCTGGGCCATCGGGCCATGGTTCGGCAAGGACATGGAACCGGCCGAGCGGATTTCCCGCTTGCTCAAGGTTGGCGTCGGCCTGCTGCTGGCGTTCGTATTCATTCGATACCTGAACGTTTACGGCGAGAAACCCTGGGTGCAGACCGGTGATTCGCTGCGCACCTTCATGAGTTTCATGAGCGCGAAGAAGTATCCGCCGTCACTGATGTTCCTGATGCCGACCCTCGGCCTGGGGCTGATTCTTCTGGCGGTGTTCGAGAAGGCCCAGGATCGCTGGTCCACCGCGACCCTGGCGGTCTACGGCGGCGCGCCGATGTTCTTCTACTTGCTGCACCTGTATGTGCTGAAGGCCATGTACCTGGTGGCCGTTGCCATCTGGGGCGCCAATCAGGGTACCTATTACGGCTTCGACAACCTGCCGATGGTCTGGCTGTGGAGCGTGATTCTCGGGGTGCTGCTGTTCTTCCCGACGCGCTGGTTCGCCAACCTCAAGCAGCAGCGTCGCGACATCGCGATTCTCAAATACCTCTGATTCAAAGATCTTGCTGAACTCAGCACAAATACCTGTGGGAGCGGCGGTGCGGCGCTCCCACAGTTCCCTATTTGACGGCATACACCTTGCGCACATACCGCGCACTGCTCCAGGCGCACGGTGCGCCTTGCGGCACGAACACGGTGTCACCGGGGTTGACCGTTACGCTGGTTCCATCCGGCGCCTGCAAAGTCACGCTGCCTTCGAGCAGGTGCATCAGCTCGTTGAGTTTGTGCGCTCGGCCATGGCGGGTGTAAGGCGTCGAATCCCACACGCCGACGCGCAGATCAGTGGCGTCATCTTCGAAGGCATTGCGCGAGCGACACTGCGGCGTAGGCCCGATCAGTATCTGCGGTTCCGGTGCCGCCGAAGGGGACAGCATCGCCAGCGGGTCGAGCGCTGTCAGCCCCGGTTTCTTTTCGGCGCTGGGGCTGGTGACGGCGCAGAAGGCCCAGCACGTATCGGGTTGTGCCTCAAACCTGAGCGCTGTGCCGCGACCGATCACCGCGCTGGCACCGATGCCCAGTTCCAGCACCTGTTCCCCGGATTGCAGCACGACGTGCCCGGCATGGACCACGATCACTTCGGTGTGCGGGAAGTGCTCGATATCGACGGTTTTGCTGGTGTGAACAAGGCCCGCCGAGACACCGTCGGACCCAATGTAGGCGATCTGACGACCGTCCATGAACGGATCGATGGAACTCAAGGGCGCTGCCTTGAAAGACGTAGAAACGCGGCTGCCGTCGGCGCGGGCCAACAGCACAATGGTGGGTTGAGACATGCGGGTGACGCTCCCTGCAAATGGGGGGTAGAAAGTGATGGAAGGCGCTCGCTTCATCGCGCGCCGGAATCAGCCGATGGCTTGGGTGACAAGGGCAAATTGGCGTACGCCGTTGGCCGCTTGCGGCGGTGTACCCCGTGCCATTTGCGCCACGGTGTCGACCTGTTTGAGACCGGCCAGCTCCAGCCACTCGCTCAAACCACTGTCCGCTGGAATGTCGATTCGCACGAAAGCGTCCGGCACCTGGGCCAGCAACACGGCGATCAGGTGTTTGGCCTGTTCAAGATTTTCGGCGATGACCGGGCCGAGGCAACGACCGCGACCAAACGGGCGCAGCAGGGCGAAGGCACGCAACTGACCGTCGCGCTCGATGCCTACCGAATGCTCGGCCACCGCAAACAGCTCCGTGAGCACCGCTTGCCGGTCCAGACCACTGCCGGCGTTGGCCAGTGCCAGTTGACGAGCCTGATCGGCCACACGCAGCAGGCGACATTCCTCACCGTCCGCCAGTGGTTCAAGCGCGGGCACCTGGGCCAGGCCTTGATGCTGCTGAATTCGTCCGTACTCGACAAACCCCTGGCTGGCATAAAGCGGCGCACCGGCGAGGGTCGCATTGAGCATCGGCGTGCGCGACTGGCAGGCCTCCAGTGCGTGCTCCATCAATCGACGGCCGATGCCCTTGCCCTGATAGTCGTCACTGACAATCACCAGGCCGATGGTGGCGAAGTCGCCTTGCCGGCAGGCGAATGCGGTACCGATTAAACGCGGGCCATCGAGCACCACGAAACCTTCGCTGACCCGCTGTAGCATCGCCCAGTCTTCCAGGCGATGAGGCCACTTCAACTCAACAGACAAGGCGTGGGCCGAAGGCAGGTCGGCGGCGGTCATCGGCCGATAAACATAAGTGGAAGGGTGCGAGGCGGACATGGCGAGTCTCCGTTTACAGTGTGCGCAATCAACCGGTTTTCCGGCGCGAGGATGCCTGTATCCCATCTGTGTGAAGGCCTGACAAGGGGGGCGGAAAGATTCGGCAGATTCCTCACATCAAAGGCCTGCAGACCACACTTACTACTTAATTGCCCCATAAGGTCGGCAGCAAATGCTTGGGCTTTTTTTCTACGATGGAGGCCTGAGTAAACGCCTCGCCGTCCCTTTTTGGAGTGCTCCATGGATAGCTTCGATCCTCGCCTTATCGCTGTGCGCAGCGCTCACTTTATTGCTGGCAAATACCGCGACGCCCAACCGGGGCTGGAGGTGGTTCGCCCTTCAGACGGTCAGGCCTATGCCCAGTTGCCGATCGCCGATGCCGACCTGGTGGATGAGGCGGTCAACGATGCCTGGCAGGCGTTTAACCGCAGCGATTGGGCCAGCCGTCCGCCCCGGGAACGGGCACGGGTCATGCGTCGCTGGGCCGATCTGATCGAAGCCGATGTCGCCGTGCTGGCGCCGCTGGAAGCGGTGGGCTCGACCCGTCCGCATAAAGATGTGATCGCCTGGGACATTCCTTATGTCGCCGAGGGCATTCGTTTCTTTGCCGAACTGGCGGACAAGCACGGCGGCCAAGTCGCGGCGACCCAGACCGATCGCCTGGGCATGCAGATCGCTGAACCGTACGGCGTGATCGCCGCCATCGCGCCGTGGAATTTCCCCTTGAGCATGGCTTCATGGAAAGTCGCGCCGGCGCTGGCTGCCGGCAATGCCGTGGTGCTCAAGCCGTCGGAGCTGACGCCGTTTTCCAGCCTGCGCTTTGCCGAACTGGCGTTGCAGGCGGGCATTCCTGCCGGGATTTTCAACGTGGTTCAGGGCGATGGCCGCGTCACTGGCGACGCCTTGTGCCGTCATCCACGGGTGGGCAAGGTAACCTTTACCGGCTCCACGGCGACCGGCTCGAGCATCATGTCCACTTGCGCATTGGTGGGGCCGAAACCGGTAACCCTGGAGCTGGGCGGCAAGAGCCCGCAACTGGTGTTCGCTGACGTGCCGGATATCGCGAAAACCGCACGCACCGTGGCGCTGGCTATTACCGGCAATGCCGGGCAGGTGTGCGTGTCTGGTTCGCGGTTGTTGATCGAGCGCTCGATCATGGAACCGTTCGTTGCGCACTTGCAGGCGTATTTCGAGGAGTTGCGCCCGGGGCCGACCTGGTCGTCCGAGAGCACGCTGTCGCCGATCATTTCCCGGTTGCAGGCCAGCCGTATCGACGGCATCGTCCAGCGTTCGCGCCAGGCCGGGGCCGAAATGCTGACTGGCGGTGGTTTGTTTGAAGGGCTGGGCGGTGCCTATTACCAGCCGACCTTGCTGGCTGGCCTGGACAATCAGAACCCGGCGATCTGTGAAGAAATCTTCGGCCCGGTGCTGACGGTGCAGGCGTTCGATGACGAACAGCAGGCACTGAGCCTGGCCGCGCACGCCACCTACGGCCTGGCGGCGGGCGTGCACACCGCCGACATCAACCGCGCCCTGCGACTGGTCCGGCGGCTGGAGGCGGGCACGGTGTGGGTCAACCGCTATGGACGCAGCAACGACTACATCCTGCCGACCGGCGGCTACAAACGCTCCGGCATCGGCAAGGACCTGGGGCGCGAAGCCTTCGAAGCCAATCTGCGCTTCAAGAGTGTGCTGATCGATATCGCTGGCTAATGTCCGCCCCCTAACACCTGTGGCGAGGGAGCTTGCTCCCGCTGGGGGGCGAAGCCCCCCAAAAAATCCAACGACCGCAATCCTTCAGGTAGAACGCATCAGCCGACTTTACGACTGCTTCGCAGCCGAACGGGAGCAAGCTCCCTCGCCACAGGTGATCCGTTAACCGCAGATCGTCGACAGGTTTCAAACCGCACCCAAACGGGCGCTTCCTCAGGGAAGCGCCCGTTTTCGTTCAGCCCGGCGCAGGTTCTGCCGTGAATGGGGGCGTTCGTCAGCCTCGCATAGCCATGAAGGTCCATAAGAGCGCATAAATACGGGGTTTGCCCAAGGCTGGAGCGAGCCGCAAAGTCTGCTGAGGGGGCAGGCTAAAACGGTGGTTTGTATCAAGCAGAGGTCGCTTTTAACGCCATCTGCTGATTTCACGGTGTTGTAATGACGGTGTGCTGCAGCGTTGCATCGCCGCTCCCGAAACGCAGCGAATACCTGTCGCGCCATGACCTCAACGAACTTCAGGACCGCACTCAATGAGCTTCCTTCGCCCCAAATTCATTACGTTCGACTGCTACGGTACGCTGACCAATTTCCACATGGGCACGATGACTCGCGAATTGTTCGCCGACCGCGTGGCACCCGAGCAGATGGATCAGTTCGTCAAGGACTTCTCGGCCTATCGCCTGGACCAAGTCATGGGTGACTGGATGCCGTATGACGAAATCCTCAAGACCTCCCTGGCGCGGGTCTGCAAGCGTTGGGGTGTCGAATACCGTGGCGAAGGCCAGCTGTATTACGACGCCGTGCCGACCTGGGGCCCGCACCCGGACGTGCCGGCCGGTCTGTCGAAAATCGCCGACAAGATCCCCCTGGTGATTTTCTCCAACGCCAGTAACAGCCAGATCATGTCCAACGTCGACAAGCTCGGCGCACCGTTTCACAAAGTCTTCACCGCCGAACAGGCCCAGGCCTACAAGCCGCGCCTGGCCGCGTTCGAGTACATGCTCGACAACCTCAACTGCGGCCCGGAAGACATCTTGCATGTGTCTTCCAGTTTCCGTTACGACCTGATGCCGGCCCACGACATGAAGATCAAGAACAAGGCCTTCGTCGCCCGTGGTCACGAGGTTCCGGGCAATGCGTTCTACGGCTACCAGCAGATCACCGACATCGGTGGACTGGCGGCGCTGGTCGGTCTCTGAGTTGAACGGTAACGGCGCTCTTCACGGAATAAGGGGTTAGACATGGGCAGTGAATCCTACTGGCTCGACACCGCACCGGCGTTTACCGGTGCTCAGCTCGGCGCATTGCCCGGGCAGGTCGACGTGGCCATCGTCGGTGGCGGTTTCACCGGCCTGGCGGCGGCTCGCGCGCTGGCCTTGAAGGGCGCCAGTGTGGTGGTGCTGGAAGCCGGGAGAGTGATCGGCGAAGCCTCCGGGCGCAACGGCGGCCAATGCAACACCGGCGTTGCCCAGGACTATGCCGGGCTGAGTGCCAGCCTCGGTGCCGACAAGGCGCGGGCCTATTACCAGGCCTATGAAAGCGCGGTGCAGAGCGTTGTGTCCCTGGTGGAGCAGGAGCAGATCGCTTGCGACCTCAAGCGCAACGGCAAGCTCAAACTGGCGGCCAAACCGCTGCACTACGAAGGCCTGGCGCGCACCTGCGAATTGATTCGCAAGGAGGTCGATGCCGAGGTCGAGTTGCTGAACGCCGAACAGACCCGCGCCGAAGTGAATTCGGCCCAGTTCCATGGCGGCTTGCTGCAGCGCAACGGCGTGCAGATGCATGTCGGGCGTTTCGGCGTCGGTCTGGCAGAGGCTGCGGCGCGTCACGGCGCGCTGATCTATCAAGGTACGTCGGTGACGGACTGGAAGGCCCAGGCCGGCGGTTATCGGGTCAACACCGCGAAGGGTTCTTTGCACGCCGGGCAAGTATTGCTGGCGACCGGCGCTTGTCAGCACGGTGGCCTGGGCTGGTATCGGCGGCGGATCGTGCCGGTCGGCAGTTTCGTGATCGCCACTGAGGTGCTGCCGCAGTTCCTCATCGATCAGTTGCTGCCCGGTCGGCGTGCCTATGTCACCAGTCGCATGATCGGTAACTACTTTCGCCTGACCCCGGACAACCGCTTGCTGTTCGGCGGACGTGCGCGGTTCGCGATGTCCGACAGCGTGTCCGACGCCAAGAGCGGCAAGGTGCTGCAAGCGGCGATGGTGCAGATGTTCCCGCAGTTGGCCAAGGTGAAAATCGACTATTGCTGGGGCGGGCTGGTGGACATGACCTCCGACCGTTTGCCTCGCGCCGGCCAGCATGGCGGGGTTTATCACTCCATGGGCTACAGCGGCCATGGGGTGCAGATGTCGGTGCACATGGGCCAGGTGATGGCCGAGGTGATGGCCGGCAAAGTCGAGGCCAATCCCTGGCGCGAACTCGACTGGCCGGCGATTCCCGGGCATTTCGGCAAGCCGTGGTTCTTGCCGTTCGTGGGCGCTTACTACCGCCTCCAGGACTATTTGCATTGAGTTGATGTTGTGGCGTCACCGTCGTTTGCGTTTCCAGGACGTTCCGGTCAACCGGAGCACTCGAATCTTCTGATTTTCGACAGGTACAACTGATATGACTGACAACAAGATCGACTCGAAACTGATTTCCGGCCAGGACAGCCTGCGGGTATTCGAAGGCCTCAATCGTGGCATGTCACGCCGCCACGCCTTGCAGATGCTCGGCGTGGCGGGTGTTGCCGCAGCGGGTGCCGGCAGCCTGTTCGGCGCCGCCGGCAAACTGTTCGCCGAAGAAGCAGCGACCCCGGGCAAAGGCAAGCCGGGCGGGCGGATTCGCGTCGCCGGCATGTCCAGCTCCACCGCCGACACCCTGGACCCGGCCAAGGGCGCGCTGTCTACCGACTACGTGCGTCACTTCATGTTCTACAACGGCCTGACCCGTTTCGACAGCCACCTGGTGCCGCAACTGGAACTGGCCGAGCGCATCGACAACACCGATGCGACGCTGTGGATCATCACCCTGCGCAAGGACGTGACCTTCCACAACGGCAAGACCCTGAGCGCCGCCGACGTGGTGTTCTCGCTGTCGCGCCACAAAGACCCGCTGACCGGTTCCAAGGTCATGCCGCTGATGGCGCAGTTCGAAGAGATCAAGGCCACCGGCACCCACGAAGTGCAGATCCGCCTGAGCGCGCCGAACGCCGAGCTGCCGTCGATCCTCGCCGTGTCGCACTTGTTGATCGTTCCCGAAGGCACCACCGACTTCAACCAGGGCATCGGCACCGGGCCGTTCACGGTCAAGGAATTCAAACCGGGCGTACGCTCGATTGCCGCGCGCAACACCGGCTACTGGAAACCGGGCCTGCCGTACCTGGACGAGATCGAATTCATCGCGATTGCCGACGAACCGTCACGGGTCAACGCGCTGCTGTCGGGCGACGTGCACATGATCAACGAGGTCAACCCACGCTCGACCACACGGATCAAGGCCAGCGCCAAACACCGGGTCGTCGATGCGCCGTCGGGCAACTACACCGACCTGATCATCCGTCAGGACCAGATGCCGGGTAAAAGCGCCGAATTCACTCAGGCAATGAAGTATTTGCTGGACCGTGAGCAAGTGAAGTCCGCGGTGTTCCGTGGCTTTGCCGTCGTCGGTAACGACCATCCGATTTCCCCTGGCTCGCGCTACTACAACGCCGACCTGCCGCAGCGGGCCTACGACCCGGAAAAAGCCAAATTCCTGCTGAAGAAGGCCGGCATGGAAAGCATCAGCATGCCGCTGGTGGCATCGCCTGCCGCGACCGGTTCGGTGGACATCGCCGTGCTGTTGCAGCAATCGGCGAAACAGGCCGGGCTCAAGCTCGACGTCAACCGCCTGCCCAGCGACGGCTACTGGTCCAACCACTGGATGAAGCACCCGCTGAGCTTCGGCAATATCAACCCACGGCCGAACGCCGACGTGATGTTCTCGCAGTTCTTCCAGTCCAGCGCGCCATGGAACGAGTCGGGCTGGAAGAACGATCAGTTCGACCAACTGCTGATGCTCGCCCGCGGTGAAACCGACGACGCCAAGCGCAGCAAGATGTACGCCGATATGCAAGCCCTGGTGCATGAACACTGTGGCATCGGCGTGCCGGTGTTCATTAGCAACATCGACGGTGTCGACCAGCGCATCAAGGGCTACGGCAGCAACCCCCTCGGCGGTTTCATGGGCTACATGTTCGCCGAACAGGTCTGGCTCGATGCCTGATCGGCCGCACACGGGCGTCAGCGGGGCTATTGCATGAGGGTAGGGCGATGAATAGCAACACACTGTGGTTGATCGGCCGGCGCCTGGGCGCGGCGATCGTGACTTTGTTGATCGTGTCCATGGTCGTGTTTGCGATCACGGCGGTATTGCCGGGGGACGCGGCGCAACAGGCACTCGGGCAATTCGCCACGCCGGAACAGGTGGCGGCCTTGCGTCTGAAACTGGGGCTGGATCAACCCGGTGTGGTGCGTTACCTGCATTGGTTGATGAATCTGCTGAGCGGCGACATGGGGCAATCGGTGTCCAATGCCTTGCCGGTCAGCGAGCTGATGGCCGGGCGGGTGCCCAACACACTGATGCTGGCGGCCGTCACGGCGCTGGTGTCGGTGCCGGTGGCGCTGATCATCGGCATCGGCTCGGCCATGGGCCGGGGCGGGCGCATGGACAGTGTCCTCAGCTTCATCACCCTGGCCCTGGTCGCCGTGCCGGAGTTTCTGGTGGCGACCCTGGCAGTGCTGATCTTTGCGGTGAACCTGGGCTGGCTGTCGGCGCTGTCCTATGCCAGCGACATCACCTCACCTTGGCAATTCATGCGCACCTACGCCTTGCCGGTGATGACCTTGTGCTGCGTGATTGTCGCGCAAATGGCGCGCATGACCCGGGCGGCGGTAATCGATCAACTCGACAGCGCCTATGTGGAAATGGCCCGGCTCAAAGGCGTGAGTCCGGTGCGGATTGTCTTGCGCCATGCCTTGCCCAACGCCATCGGGCCGATTGCCAACGCCATCGCCCTGAGCCTGTCGTACCTGCTGGGCGGGGTGGTGATCGTCGAGACGATCTTCAACTACCCCGGCATCGCCAGTCTGATGGTCGATGCCGTGACCAACCGCGACATGGCGCTGGTTCAGGCCTGCACCATGCTGTTTTGTACGGCGTACCTGGGGTTGGTGCTGGTTGCCGACCTGTGCGCGATTCTTTCCAATCCGAGGCTGAGAAACCAATGAACGATCTCATGGCGAAATCGGCGCCTGCCGGGCCCGAGCTGGCATTGGGCAAGGTCGCCCATGGACCGTCGTGGCTTGGCCTGGTCGGGGCGGCGATGTGTGTGATCTGGCTGCTGGTGGCTATCTTCGGTCCGTGGCTGGCGCCGCACCCGGTGGGTGAAGTGGTCTCCGATAATGTGTTCGACAGCCTCAGCGCGGCTTACCCGTTGGGCACCGATTACCTGGGCCGCGACATGCTCAGCCGCATTCTTGTCGGCGCGCGGTTCACCGTGGGCCTGGCGCTGATTTCAGCGGTGTTGGCCAGCACGCTGGGGACCGGATGTGCGCTGCTGTCGGTGGTGTCGCCGAAATGGCTGGACGAAGTGATCAGCCGTTTGATGGATGCCTTTATATCCATCCCGAGCAAGATGCTGGCGTTGATCATGGTCTCGGCGTTCGGTTCTTCGGTGCTGTTGCTGATTTGCACCGCTGTGCTGAGCTTCACCCCAGGCGCGTTCCGCATCGCCCGCAGCATGGCGGTGAACATCGAAGCGCTGGAATACGTGCAAGTGGCCCGCACCCGTGGCGAGCGTCGGTTGTACATCGCCTGCGTGGAAATCCTGCCGAACATGCTCAACCCGGTGCTGACCGATCTGGGGCTGCGCTTCGGCTTCATCGTGCTGCTGCTCAGTGGCATGAGCTTCCTTGGCCTCGGTGTGCAACCGCCGGATGCCGACCTCGGTTCGCTGGTGCGCGAGAACATCGGCGGCCTCAATCAGGGCGCGCCAGCCATCGTGATTCCGGCGCTGGCCATCGGCACCCTGACCATCGGCGTGAATCTGTTCATCGACCGACTGTCGTCACGGCGTAGTCGACGTACGGGAGGTCATTGAAATGAGTGATTTGATTCGAGTCGAAGACCTGCGCGTGGTCGCTTGCGGCGAGCGTGGCGAAGTGGAGATCGTCAAAGGCGTGAGCTTCTCCCTGGCCAAAGGTGAAGTGCTGGCGTTGATCGGTGAGTCCGGCTCCGGCAAGACCACCATAGCGCTGGCGTTGCTCGGCTATGCCCGACGCGGTTGTCGATTGGCGTCCGGCGTGGTGCAAGTCGGCGAACACGACATGCTGGCGTTGAGCGAAAGCGAACTGCAAGGCCTGCGCGGCAATCGGGTGTCGTACATTGCCCAGAGCGCCGCCGCTGCGTTCAACCCGGCGAAAAAACTGATCGATCAAGTGGTGGAGGGCGCATTGATTCACGGCCTGGGTAGCCGGGCCGTGCTGGAAGCCAAAGCCATCGAACTGTTCCGCGATCTGGCCTTGCCGGATCCCGATCACATTGGCCAGCGTTACCCGCACCAAGTATCCGGCGGGCAGTTGCAACGGGTAATGGCGGCCATGGCGCTGATCAGCGATCCGCTGCTGGTGGTGCTCGACGAGCCGACCACCGCCCTCGACGTGACGACGCAGATCGACGTGCTGCGCGCCTTCAAGCGGGTGGTCCGCGAACGTGGGGCGACGGCGGTCTATGTGTCCCATGATTTGGCGGTCGTCGCGCAAATGGCCGATCAGATCGTCGTGCTCAACGGCGGACAGATTTTCGAGCAGAGCGCCACCGCGCCGCTGCTCAAGGCCCCGGCCCACGAATACACCCGCAGCCTGCTGCTGGCGGCCCGCCCGGACACGACGATCCGCCCACCTTGCGGCATCGCTGAGGAAACACCGCTGCTGACCATCCAGGGGCTGACCGCCGGTTACGGCAACAAGAACCTGCAAGGCATGCCGTCGATTCGCGTGCTGGAAGATATCGACCTGACCGTGCGCCGGGGCCAGGCCATTGGCGTGATCGGTGAGTCGGGTTCCGGCAAGTCGACCCTGGCGCGGGTGGTGGCCGGGTTGCTGACGCCGGCCTTGGGCGGCCTGACCTTCGATGGCCAGCCACTGGGCGGTAGCCTGTCCGAGCGCACCGATGAACAGTTCCGCCGGATTCAGATGGTGTTCCAGAATGCCGACACTGCGCTCAACCCGATGCACAGTGTCAGCACTATTCTGAGCCGTCCGCTGAAAATGTACTTCGGCCTCAAGGGCGCCGCGCTGCGCGAGCGTATCGGCGAACTGCTGGACCTGGTGCGCTTGCCGCGCGCCATGGCCGAACGCCGTCCGAATGAACTCTCCGGCGGGCAAAAACAGCGGGTCAACCTGGCCCGTGCCCTGGCGGCCAAACCGGACCTGATCCTCTGCGACGAGGTGACCTCGGCGCTGGACACCGTGGTCGGCGCGGCGATTCTCGAACTGCTGCGCGACCTGCGTCAGCAACTGGGCGTGTCCTACCTGTTCATCAGCCATGACATTTCCACGGTGCGCGCGCTGTGCGACGACATCGTGGTGATGTACAGCGGCCACAAGGTTCAGGCCGGCAGCCGGCAGGCGTTTGCCCAGGCACCGTTCCATCCCTACACCGACCTGTTGATCCATTCGGTGCCGGAACTGCGTCAGGGCTGGCTGGAAAACTGCGGCACCACCTGCGGCACGCTGCCGCCGATTGGCGCCAAGGCCAATGTGCCAGAGCTGTGCACCTTTCTCAGTCGCTGCCCGGTGCGGGTCGACGGCCTGTGCAATCGCACCGCGCCGAACCGGCGGATCATCGACGGCGGTAGCGAAATTCTTTGTCATCACGACAGTGCCGAGTTGCTGAAAACACAGCAGGGTTTATCCACCATGAGCCTGGGAGCTTATGCATGAAAGGGCGTTTTGTGAGGCTGGCCGAGCAGGGCCGGCCGACCGTCAAGCTGACGGTGGACGGTTCGCCCATTGAGGCATTGCAGGGCGACACATTAATGGTCGCGTTGCTGACCCAGGGCTCGGCGCTGCGCCAATCGGAATTCGACTCGGGCCGCCGCGCCGGTTTCTGCCTGATGGGCGCCTGCCAGGATTGTTGGGTCTGGACCCGCAGTGGCGAGCGTTTGCGCGCCTGTTCCAATGAAGTCCGCGAAGGGCTGGACATCGTCACCACACAACCGGAGGCAATATGGCCACTGCACGGCTGAGCGCTCAACGAGTGGTTATTGTCGGCGCCGGGCCGGCCGGCATCCGCTGTGCCGAAACGCTGCTGGCGGCTGGCTTGAAACCGATCCTGATCGATGAGAATCGCCGGGATGGCGGGCAGATCTACCGGCGCCAGCCCGAAGGTTTTACCCGGGACTACGCCACCCTGTATGGCACCGAAGCGGCCAAGGCCAAGAATCTGCACCAGAGTTTCGACCGATTGCGCGGGCAAATCGACTACCGCCCCGACACGCTGGTGTGGAACCTGACGCCAGGGCAATTGTGCTGCGTCAGCCAGGGCAAGCACTCGACGGTGGATTACGATGCGCTGATCCTCTGCACCGGTGCCACCGACCGCTTGATGCCGATCGAAGGCTGGCAGTTGGCAGGCACCTACAGCCTTGGCGGGGCGCAAATCGCGCTCAAGTCCCAGGCGGTTTCCATCGGCCACCGCGTGGTGTTCATGGGCAGCGGGCCGTTGCTGTATCTGGTCGCCAGCCAATACGTCAAAGCAGGCGCCAATGTGGCGGCGGTGCTCGACACTTCACCCCTCAGCAAGCGCATCGCGGCAGTGCCGAAGCTGATGGCGCGTCCGGGATTGCTGTTCACCGGGATGAAGTTACTGGCGCAGTTGTACCGGGCGAAAATCCCGGTGCATCTGGGGATTTCGCCGCTTCAGGTGCAAGGCGACGCGGCCAGTGGCGTCAGCGGTGTGCGGGTGCGTACCGCGCGCGGTGAGACGTTAACGGTGGATTGTGATGCTGTGGCGTTGGGTTATCACTTGCGCCCGGAAACCCAACTGGCCGATCTGGCCGGTTGTCGCATGCGCTTCGATGAGGCCTCCAGCCAGTGGTGGCTGGCCGTCGATGAAGAGGGCCGCACCTCGGTCAACGGTGTGTATGCCGCCGGGGACGGTTCGAAGATTCGCGGCGCCGATGCCGCCGAGCACGCCGGGCGTCTGGCGGCGATGGCGTTGCTGGAGGATCTGCAGCAACCGGTGAACGCCGGTTTGCGTGACGAACAACGCCACGCGCTGGCGGTGATGGATGAGTTTCGCCTCGGTCTGGCCCAGGCGTTTCCCTGGCCGGCGGATCAAGCCAAAGCCTTGCCGGACTCAGCCATCGTCTGTCGCTGCGAGATGATCAGCGCCGGCGAGTTGCGCCGTACCGTGAGCGAGAAGGGGGCCTGTGAAGTCAATCGGGCCAAGGCCTTCAGCCGGGTCGGCATGGGCCGCTGCCAGGGGCGTTATTGCTCCCAGGCCGGGGCCGAAGTGATCGCGGCGGCGGCAGGCGTCAGCGTGCAACAGGTCGGTCGGCAGCGTGGACAGGCACCGGTCAAACCCCTTTCGATGCTCACCGAGGAGGTGTCGCCATGACGCTACACAAAGCCGATGTAGTGATTGTTGGCGGCGGCCTGATGGGCTCGGCGGCGGCGTTTTTCCTGCGCCAGCGCGGGCAGTCGGTGATTCTGCTGGAGCGCGACCAGATTGGTCAGTACGCCAGCGGCGTCAATTTCGGCAACGTCCGGCGTCAGGGACGCTTCCTCGGTCAACTGGAATTGGCCAACCGTTCCTGGGCGCTGTGGAAACGCTTGCCAGAGCTGATCGACGACGACCTCGAATTCATTGCCAGCGGGCACATGCGCGTGTGTTACCGCGAGGATGAAATCCCTGAACTGGAAGCCTATGCGGCAGCACCCGAGGCGGCGCAGCTGGATTTGAAAATCTATCGTGGCGCCGAGCTGCACCAGCGCTTTCCGTTTCTCGGGCCGGACGTGAAGGGCGGCTCCTATGCGCCTCACGATGGCCATGCTAACCCGCGCTTGGCCGCGCCGGCATTTGCACGGGCTGCCCGCCGCCTCGGGGCGCGGATCGAGGAACAGACTGAAGTCGCTGAAGTGCAGAAAATTGCCGGCGAGTTCACGGTGACCACCACCGACGGTCGCCAGTTCGGCGCCGAGCGCTTGCTGATCACCGCCGGCGCCTGGGGCCAGAAACTCTCGGCGCAGTTCGGCGAACCGGTGCCGCTGGATACCAACGGCCCACAAATGGCCGTGACCGAACCGGTGCCGTACGCCTTGCCAACGGTGATCGGCGTGTACACCAAGATCCCCGAAGAAGTGATCTACTTCCGCCAGATCCCGCGCGGCAACATCATCATCGGTGGCGGCTACCGCAGCAAACCGGACATGCTCAACCGCCGCGCCTATGTCGAGCCGCGCAGCATTCTCAATCAGATGGATCAGATGCGTCGCCTGCTGCCGGGCGTCGGCAACCTGAACATCATCCGCGTGTGGAGTGGCATTGAAGGCTACTTGCCCGATTCCCTGCCGGTGATGGGCCCCAGCGGCAACGTTGACGGTTTGTATTACGCGTTCGGCTTCTGCGGTCATGGCTTCCAGCTCGGCCCAGGCGTCGGCGACGTCATGGCCGAACTGATCAGCACCGGCAGCACCAGCACTTCGATTGAGCCGTTCTCGATCCGCCGGTTCACCCCTTCAGCCGAGCAACGGACAACTGAGCAAAGGAGCAGGGCCTCATGAAACCCCGTGTACTGGATATTCTCAAACGCCTGATGGCCTTTGACACCGTGTCTTCGGAGTCGAACATGGCCCTGATCGAGTACGTACGCGACTTGCTGCTGACCAAGGGCATCGAGTCACTGATCGTCAAGGACGAAACGGGTAAAAAGGCCAACCTGTTCGCCAGCACCGGCCCTAAAGAGTTACCGGGCATTCTGTTGTCCGGCCACACCGACGTAGTACCGGCGGCGGGGCAGGCCTGGACCTTGCCGGCGTTTGAGGCGACGGTGCAGGACGGGCGGATCTACGGGCGCGGCAGTTGCGACATGAAGGGGTTTATTGCGTTGGCCATCGACGCCATGCTCGATGCCGCCGACCATTCGTTGAGCCGACCGCTGCAAATCGCCTTGTCCCATGACGAAGAAACCGGCTGCGTCGGTGTACGACGTTTACTCGACGTGCTGCACCTGGCGCCGGTGCGGCCGTTTTTGTGCCTGATCGGTGAGCCGACCAACATGCAGTTCGTGCTGGGGCACAAGGGCAAGGGGTCTTACCGCACTTACTGCCGTGGCCTGGAAGCGCATTCCTCGTTGGCGCCGCGTTCGGTCAATGCGATTCACGTGGCCTGCGATTTCATCGCGGCTCTGCGTCAGAGCCAGCAGCAACTGCAAGAGCAGGGCGCACAGGATGCCGATTACGACGTGCCTTACAGCACCGTGCACGTCGGGCAGATTGTCGGCGGCAAGGCGCTGAACATCGTGCCGAACCTGTGCACCCTGGATTTCGAGGTACGTAACTTGCCGGCGGACGATCTGGATCAGTTCCTGGAGCAGATGCGCGAGCGTGCCGAAGTGATCGTGCGCGAGGCGAAAAAGCTGTCCAGCGTGGCAGACATCGAGATCGAAACCCTCAACGTCTATCCGGGCCTCGATACCCATCCGAGCGTTGAAGCGGTGCGCTTCCTGAAAAACTTCGCCGCGCCGGACACCGGCACCGCCAAAGTCTCGTTCGGCACCGAGGGCGGGTTGTTCAAGCAGCGTCTGGACGTACCGGTGGTGGTCTGCGGCCCGGGCTCGATTGAACAGGCGCACAAGCCGGACGAGTTCATCGAGATCAGCCAGATGCAGGCTGGGGAGCGGTTTCTGGAGGGATTGCTGGGTTCCCTGAAACTTTGAGATCGTCAAGATCTTTTGATTTGTGCTTGCCGGTAGAGCCTGCCGTCCCACCGCGAATTTCAGCATCCAACACTGCCCATCAAACGCTTTCAGCATCCTTATCCGTGGCACCTCCCTAGACTGGAAATGTCTCGGATCAGGACTCGACCATGCTCAAGAATCGTTTGAAAGACCCCAGCCTTCTGGCAGAACTCGCTTATGTGGACGGGCAGTGGATCGGCGCCGATAACGCCGCGACCCTGGACGTCATCGACCCGGCCACCGGCCAGTTGCTTGCCCGGGTGCCGGCCATGCAGGGCGCAGAAACCCGACGCGCCATCGAAGCCGCCGAGCGGGCCTGGCCGGCGTGGCGCACACGCCCGGCAGCAGAACGGGCGGCGCTGCTGGAGCGCTGGTATCAGGCGATGATCGACAACCTCGACGACCTCGCCTTGATCATGACCTGCGAGCAGGGCAAACCGCTGAACGAAGCCAAGGGTGAAATCCGCTACGGTGCCGGGTTCGTCAAATGGTTCGCCGAAGAGGCCCGCCGGGTTTATGGCGAAACCATACCGGCCCCCAGCGGCGACCGCCGCCTGCTGACCCTCAAGCAACCGGTCGGCGTGTGCGCCGCGATCACCCCGTGGAATTTCCCCAACGCGATGATCACCCGCAAGTGCGCGCCGGCCCTGGCCGCCGGGTGCCCGATCATCGTCAAACCCTCGGACTTGACCCCGCTGTCGGCCCTGGCCCTGGCAGTACTCGCCGAACGCGTCGGCATTCCGGCCGGGGTGTTCAACGTGCTGACCGGCATGCCCGCCGGCATCGGCGAAGAACTGACCGGCAACCCGACGGTGCGCAAGATCTCCTTCACCGGCTCCACCGCGGTCGGTCGGCTGCTGATGCGTCAGAGCGCTGAGCACATCAAGCGCTTGAGCCTGGAACTGGGCGGCAACGCGCCGTTCATTGTGTTCGACGACGCCGACCTGGAGCAGGCGGTAACCGGGATCATGCTCAGCAAATTCCGCAACGCCGGGCAGACCTGTGTCTGCGCCAACCGCATTCTGGTGCAGGATGGCATCTACGAACGCTTCGCCCAGCGACTGGTGGAGGAGGTGGGCAAACTCAAGGTCGGCAATGGCCTGGACGCCGACGTGACCATCGGCCCGCTGATCAACCCGGCGGCGGTGAGCAAGGTCGCCCGGCACATCGACGATGCCCTGAGCCAGGGCGCGCGTTTGCTCTGCGGCGGCATTCCCGAAGGCGACAACCAGTTCGTTCAGCCGACCGTCCTTGGCGACACCCACGCCGGCATGCTGCTGGCCAACGAAGAAACCTTCGGCCCGGTGGCGCCGTTGATGCGGTTTACCTCTGAGGCCGAAGCGCTGGCCTTGGCCAATGCCACGCCTTACGGCCTGGGCGCCTACTATTTCACTCAGGATTTGCGCCGTTCCTGGCGGTTCGGCGAGGCGCTGGAGTTCGGCATGGTCGGCCTCAACACCGGGCTCATTTCCATGGAAGTCGCGCCGTTCGGCGGCATCAAGCAGTCTGGGCTGGGCCGTGAAGGCAGCAAGTACGGGCTGGATGAATACCTTGAAGTCAAAGCTTTCCACATCGGCGGGCTGTAATTAACGGACACGGGGGCACGATTGATGAGCAAAACATTCAGAATCGCCGCGATTGCCGGCGATGGCATCGGCAAGGAAGTCCTGCCGGAAGGGTTGCGGGTACTGGAGCAAGCCGCGAAGAAGTGGCAGTTGGAGCTGAGCATCGAAGTGCTCGACTGGGCTCACTGCGATTACTACCTGGAACACGGGAAAATGATGCCCGACGATTGGTTCGATCAGCTCAAGGGGTTCGATGCGATCTACTTTGGCGCCGTCGGCTGGCCGGACAAGGTGCCGGACCACATTTCTTTGTGGGGCTCACTGCTGAAGTTTCGTCGCGACTTCGACCAATACGTGAACATTCGCCCGGTACGTCTGTTTCCCGGCGTGCCGTGCCCGCTGGCCGGGCGCAAACCAGGGGACATCGATTTCGTGGTGATCCGCGAGAACACCGAAGGCGAGTATTCCTCGGTCGGCGGCAAGATGTTCGAAGGCACCGAGCATGAGTTCGTGCTGCAAGAGTCGGTGTTCACCCGACGCGGCGTGGACCGGATTCTCAAGTTCGCCTTCGACCTGGCCCAGACCCGACCGCGCAAACGCCTGACGGCGGCAACCAAGTCCAACGGGATTTCCATCAGCATGCCGTACTGGGACGAACGCACGGCATTGATGGCCGCGCAGTACCCGGACATCACTTGGGACAAACAGCACATCGACATCCTGTGCGCGCGTTTTGTACTGCAACCGGACCGGTTCGATGTAGTGGTGGCGTCGAACCTGTTCGGCGACATTCTGTCCGACCTCGGCCCGGCCTGCGCAGGCACCATCGGCATTGCGCCGTCGGCCAACCTCGATCCCGAGCGGCGTTTTCCATCGCTGTTCGAACCGGTGCACGGCTCGGCCCCGGACATCTACGGGCGCAACATCGCCAACCCGATCGCGATGATCTGGTCCGGTGCGTTGATGCTGGATTTTCTGGGCAATGGCGATGAGCGTTATCGCGCCGCGCACGACGGGATTCTGCAGGCGATCGAACGGGTGATTGCAGAAGGGCCAATCACCCCGGACCTGGGCGGGCAGGGCTCGACTCAGGAGGTCGGCAAGGCGATCGCGCAAGCGCTTTAAAGCCTGCGACGCACTCCTTGTGTAGCAGCTGTCGAGCCTGCGAGACTGCGTTCGGCTGCGCAGCAGTCGTGAAATCGGGCACTGCGGTGTTTCAGCTAAACCGTGGACAGGATTTACGACGACTTCGTCGCCGATCGCAGCCTCGCAGGCTCGACAGCTGCTACGGCCGAACGCAGGGGATCAGTCTTCCTTGCGAATCGTGGCCACGTCATCGGCGCGGACTTTCACTTTCGCCCCGGAAATATCTTCGAATTCGAAGAAGCCATCCTTGCCCTTGGTGTTCGGCATGTCCTTGGTCAAATACTGGGTGCCGTTCTGCAGGGTCACGACCGTTGGCGTCGAGCAACCGGTCAGGGCCAGAAAGGCCGCTGCCGCCAGAGGCAAACCCAGAGTCTTGATATTCATACACACCTCCATCACTCAATAAAAACAGTGCGAACGCCTCGTTCGAGATCAATCCTCACTGTGCTTCTAACGCGGTTGGTGCGATGGAATGGCAGAAAGTTCGATGGTCACCCGAAAATTGTCCGATTGCGTCGCCACTTATCCTTTTCCGTTTGCACCGGGTGGGGCATAGCTGGTATCTGTACGCATAACCAGTATTCGCTTGCCATGGCCCGATTGCCCGTGATTGTAAATCCCCTCGACGACCCGTTCTATTACTTGAACAACTTCATGCAAGTGCTTGATTGGCTTGAGCATCGTTATGCCGATGTACTCAGCATCGAAGAGCAGGACTTCATCCGCGACTTCAATCGACTGCCCCGCGAGTCCCAGGCTTTGCTGGTCAGATTGGTGATGCGCAAGGGCGTGCATTTCAGGTCCGGCAAACTGAGTTACGTCGAAATCGGCGACATCGCCAGTGCCGCGGCAGCGCTCCAGGCCCTGGGCTGGATCGACGAGCAGTTGCCGCTGCCTGTCGAGGAGGTATTCGAGGTGCTGCTCAAGGCCGAGATTCTCCAGTGTTTTGGCGACGCCATCGATCAACCGAAAGGCAAAAAGAGCGATTGGCTGCCGGCCCTGAGCGAGCAGTTTCCTGAAGAGCAAAGTTTTGCCCAGTGGTGCCCGGCACTGGATGACCGGTTGTTCAGCCTGACCGTCATGGGCCTGTGCGATCGGTTGCGCCTGATGTTCTTCGGCAATCTTTACCAGGATTGGTCGGAATTCGTTCTGGCTGACCTGGGCATCTACACCTACGAAAAAGTCGAGTTTTGCGCCGAGTCCCGAGGCTTGCGCAGCCGCGAAGACGTCGACGCCTGCCTGTTCCTGCACAGCTGTCAGCAGCATTTCGAGGCCGGTGAAGAGGTGGCGGTGGTTGTCGAGCAGATCAACAGGCTGGAACTCGCCAATCCCTGGCTGCAAAGACGTCGGGCCAAGCTGCTGTTCCAGATCGCTCAGCACTGCGAACGCATGGCGGATTTTTCCACCGCCCTGGGCCTCTACCGCGATTGCGCCTACCCCGGCGCACGCCTGCGGCTGATTCGCGTGCTGGAGCGCTGTGGTGAATTTCAACTGGCCATGGATTTGGCGAGCCACGCCGAGCAAACCCCGGAAAGCGCCACCGAACATCAGCATTTATTGCGTGTGCTGCCCAGGCTGCGGCGCAAACTGGGCGGGCCGCCGATCAAGCGGCCAGCCCCGCGGGCCATGCAGCGCCTGGACCTGCAATTGCCCAGGCACGACCCGGCGTTATCGGTGGAGTATTACGTTCAGGCGCATCTGGCGGACGAGTCGGCACCGGTGCATTACGTCGAGAACAGCCTGATCAACTCGCTGTTTGGGTTGCTGTGCTGGCCGGCGATCTTCGCCCCGTTGCCGGGGGCGTTTTTTCACCCATTCCAGCGCGGCCCGGTGGACCTGCACAACGAAGACTTTCATGCGCGGCGCGCGGATCTGTTCCAGGCCTGCCTCGCCGAACTCGATGACGGGCGTTACGCCCAGACCATCCGCGAGCGTTACACCGCCAAGTGGGGCGTGCAGTCGCCGTTCGTATTCTGGGGCGCGCTGAGCGAGGAACTGCTGGAGCAGGCGCTCGACTGTCTGCCCGCCGAACACCTCAAGCACTGGTTCAATCGACTGCTGCTCGACATCAAGGCCAACCGCGCCGGCATGCCGGACTTGATCCAGTTCTGGCCGCAACACAAAACCTACCGAATGATCGAAGTCAAAGGCCCCGGCGATCGCCTGCAAGACAACCAATTGCGCTGGCTGGAGTTCTGTCACGAGCACCAGATGCCCATCGCCGTTTGCTACGTGCAATGGGTGGAGCAGGGCGCTTGAGCTACAGCATCGCGGTGCGGGCGTTGTGTGAATTCACCGCCAAGGTCGGCGACCTCGACCTGCGTTTCACCCCGTCGCCAACCGCGCTGGAAGGCATTGTCGGCCATCGCACCGTGGCGTCACGACGCAGCGAGGGTTACCAGAACGAGGTCGCACTCGAGGGCCAGTATCGAACCTTGAGCGTGAAAGGCCGGGCGGATGGCTACGATCCGGGGCAAAACTGCCTCGAAGAAGTCAAAACCTACCGGGGCGACCTGAGCAAGCAACCGGCCAACCACCGGCAGTTGCACTGGGCGCAGGCGAAAGTCTATGGCTGGTTGATGTGCCAGAAACTGGATTTGGCGCAGATCGACCTGGCCCTGGTGTACTTCGACATCGTCAGCGAGAAGGAAACCTGTCTGGTCGAGACCTTCAGCGCCGCCGACTTGCAGCTGTTCTTCGAGCACCACTGCGGGTTGTTCCTGCACTGGGCCGAGCAGGAAATGGCCCATCGCGAAGGGCGCAATGTGGCGGCTCAACAGCTGAGCTTTCCCCATGCCGATTTTCGCCCCGGCCAACGGCATCTGGCCGAATCGGTGTTCAAGGCAGTCAGCACCGGCCGCTGTCTGATGGCCCAGGCGCCGACCGGTATCGGCAAGACCATTGGCACGCTGTTCCCGATACTCAAGGCCCTGGCGCCGCAGCAACTGGACAAGGTGTTTTTCCTCACGGCGAAAACCCCGGGGCGCAAATTGGCGCTGGACGCGGCTCAGGTCATCCTCGACAGCGCCGATGCACAGCCGTTGCGAGTCCTCGAGATGATCGCCCGGGACAAGGCTTGCGAGCACCCGGACAAGGCCTGTCATGGCGAATCCTGCCCGTTGGCCCAGGGTTTTTATGATCGTCTGCCGGACGCGCGTCAGGCCGCCAGTCAATTGAGCCTGTTGAACCAGAGTGCCTTGCGCGAGGTTGCCCTGCAGCACGAGGCTTGTCCTTATTACTTGAGCCAGGAAATGGCCCGCTGGGCGGACGTGGTGGTCGCTGACTACAACTACTATTTCGACTTCAGCGCGTTGCTGTTCGGGTTGGCCCAGGCCAATAACTGGAACGTCGCGGTGCTGGTGGACGAAGCCCACAACCTGGTGGAGCGCGGCCGGCAAATGTACAGCGCCAGCCTCGACCAGGCGACTTTGAACAGCGTACGAAAAACCGCGCCCGAGTCGTTGAAGAGATCCTTGCAGCGAGTCAATCGTGAATGGAATGCCTTGCACGATCAGCAACTCGGCGCCTATCAGGCCTACGACAAAGCCCCGGAAAAACTGCTTCAGGCCTTGTCCTTGTGCTGCGCAAGCATCGGCGATTACCTGAATGATCATCCTCAGGGCCTGGACAGCGGGTTGCAGAATTTTTACTTCGACATGCTGCAATTCGGCCGCGTGGCTGAACTGTTCGACGAGCATTTCCTGTTCGACATCAGCAAGCGTGACCTCGAGCGCAAGCGCAATCTGTCGCAGCTGTGCCTGCGCAATGTGGTGCCCGCCGGTTTCATCCGCCCGCGCCTGACTGCTGCGCGCAGCACGGTGCTGTTTTCCGCGACCCTGAGCCCTCGGCATTACTACGCCGACTTGCTGGGCACTCCGGCGAATACGGTATGGATCGATGTGGAATCGCCATTTCACGCCGATCAGCTGCAAGTGCACATCGTCAGCCAGATATCCACGCGGTTCGTCCACCGTCAGGCCTCCCTTGCGCCCATCGTCGAGCTGATCGCCAAACAGTTCAGTCAACGCCCCGGCAACTACCTGGCGTTTTTCAGCAGCTTCGACTATTTGCAGCAAGTGGCGCAGTTGCTGGCCGAGCGGTATCCGCAGATCACGCTGTGGTCGCAGTCCCGGGGCATGGGGGAAGCGCAGCGTCAGGACTTTCTCGACCAGTTCACCGCCGACGGGCAGGGCATCGGCTTTGCGGTGCTGGGTGGCGCGTTCGGTGAAGGCATCGATTTGCCCGGCGCCCGCTTGATTGGCGCCTTCATCGCCACCCTGGGGCTGGCGCAACTCAATCCGGTCAACGAACAGCTGAAACAGCGCATGGCGGCGATTTTCGGTGCCGGTTATGACTACACCTACCTGTTTCCAGGTGTGCAGAAAGTGGTGCAGGCGGCAGGAAGGGTGATCCGTACACGGGAGGACCAAGGGGTGGTGATGCTGATTGACGACCGGTTTGGCGAGAGTAAGGTCAAGCAATTACTGCCGCGTTGGTGGTCCGTTGAGCTGACGCAATTTCCTTCTGGTTTGTAGGAGTTTTTACCTTGTAAAACAGTGACATATCTTGAAAGACACGCTCGTTTGAACAAACAACGAAACACCGCTTTATTCAAAGGGCAGGCAATCACTTTCAAGCGAATCTTTGATAAGGAAATCAAGGTATGTCAGTAGCACCGAATTACGCTTACACGCCAGAACAAGTCACCGCAGCGTTCACTGAAATCACCACCACATTATTCAGTGGCATCACCGCCGAAACACTCCCCAAGATGCTGATTGTCGCGGGGGTACAGGGCTCGGGTAAAACCTATCTGCTGGAAAAAAGCCTTTTGCCCACCAACCGCTATGCCAATTATGTCCGGCTGTACTTGCCCGAATACCGAAAAAAACACCCTCAATACGCAGAAATGATCAAACTCGGTGTCCTGCACGCTTATGAACATACGGAGGCTTTTGTCCGGGATGTGAGCACGAAGATCTTCACCGAGGCGTTTAAAAACAAATACAACATCATCATGGAATGTGCATTCGACAGCATCGATTTCGCGGCTTTCCCACCGACGGCGACGGCTGCCGGCTACCAGTTCGAAACTCACATCGTCGCCTGCAATCAGGAGTTCGCTCATGTATCGAGCATCAAAAGAGCACTGAAAAGCCTGGAAGATCAGGAAATGGAAAGATTTCTCCCGGCATCAAAGCTGGAGGCCAGCATGAGATATGCACAAGCGATCATCCCGGCCTTCGAGACAGCCGCAAAGGCGATCAGCGGCTCGCAAATCATCTTGTACGAGCGTGGGTTTGGTGGTTTGAAAGACCGTGTCTTGCGCGCTCAGAGCACCTACACAAAGGCCGCCAACGGAGCGATCGACTCGACGACACTCAACGCGCATTTTTCGCACGGTGTCTATTCCGGCATCATCGACAAACATGTCTTCGCGATGACCGACCGGGACGAAATGGTCAAAGAATGTCATGTGGCGTTGCATAAGTCCCGGACCCATGCCCGCTATGTCCCGAACTTCGTCTACAACGAGCTGTACGCTTACATCGTCAAATACGTGTACCGATAATCCGCGCTGTAGGAGCTCAGCTCCTACAGTTGATCCGTGGTTGCCGCACGAGTCAGCGGTTGCGCAAACTACGCTCCATCCGCGCAATCCCTTCTTCCAGCAACGCCCGTGGGCAGCCGAAGTTCAAGCGCACGAATTGCTGGGCGTGATCGCCGAAATCCAGCCCGGCGCTCAGCCCGACTTTGGCCTGTTCGAGGAAGAATTGCTGCGGGTTGTCCAGCCCCAGTGCCGTGCAATCGAGCCACGCCAGATAAGTGCCCTGGGGCACGTTCATGGTCACGCCCGGCAACCGCGTGCGAACGGCCTCCACCAGATAGTCCCGATTGCTTTGCAGGTAGACCATGAGTTCGGTCAGCCATGGGCGGCCTTCGCTGTAGGCGACGCGGGTGGCTTCCAGGCCCAGCGGGTTGACGCTGTCGACCATGCCGCAGCGGGCATGGTTGACGCGATGGAGCAGCGCTGCGTCTTGAATGATCATGAACGCAGTCTTCAGGCCAGCGATGTTGTAGGCCTTGCTCGCCGACATCAAGGTGATGGTGCGCTTGGCGATCTGCGGGCTGAGCGAGGCGGTCGGAATATGCACGCGCCCATCGAAGCACAGCTCGGAATGGATCTCGTCGGAGATGATCCACGCATCCTGTTCCAGGCAGATGTCGGCAACCGCTTGCAGTTCTTCCCGAGGGAAGACCTTGCCCAGCGGGTTATGCGGGTTGCTCAGCAGCAACGCGCCACCGCCTTGCAGAGCCTGGCGCAAGGCATCGAGTGGCGTGGCGTACGTGCCATCGGCCAGCACGTTGAAGTCCAGTTCGACCTTGTTCAGCTGCCAGTGGCCCGGCGCATGGCGCAGTGGTGGGTAGTTGGGCGTCTGCACGACCACGTTCTGTTGCGGTTGAACCAGTGCATGCAGGGCCATGTTGAAGCCTGATTCGATACCCGGCAGGAACACCAGTTCCTGGGGCTGCACACGCCAGGCGTACTTGCTCCACAGGTCGGCGACGATGGCGTCACGCAAGTCATCCTGAGCCACGCTGTAACCGAGCATCGGGTGTTCCAGGCGTTTTTGCAGGGCCTGAATGATCGCCGGCGGCGCGGCGAAGTCCATGTCGGCGACCCACATCGGCAACACGTCGGCCGGGTAACGGCTCCACTTGGTACTGCCGGTGCCATGGCGGTCGAACACCTGATCAAAATCGAAAGTCATGCTCAGTCTCATAAAAGGCAGAGGGGGTAATCCGGCGGCCATGATAAGCGCCAACCTTCACTGCTGGCGAGTTGTGCAACAGGGCATGACCGGCAAGCCGCCGACGGTCGGTTTTCAGACCGAGCAGCACAACATTGTCTAAAGTTCTAATTGGCGGTAGTTCCGTTGCCGTCACCGTGATCGTCCAGAAAAACCCGGCCAACGCACCGGGCTTCCACCTGATCAGGAGTGCACGATGGACCTCAACCGTCGTCAGTTCTTCAAGGTCGCTGGTCTCGGCCTTGCAGGATCCACCCTCGGCGCGCTGGGCATGGCTCCGACGCCAGCCTTCGCCGAACAAGTGCGTCATTTCAAGCTCGCCCATACCCATGAAACCCGCAACACCTGCCCGTACTGCTCGGTCGGCTGCGGCTTGATCATGTACAGCCAGGGCGACAATGCGAAGAATGTCGCCCAGAGCATCATTCACATCGAAGGCGATGCCGACCACCCGGTCAATCGCGGCACCCTCTGCCCAAAAGGCGCAGGCCTGCTCGACTTCATTCACAGCCCCAGCCGTCTGCAATACCCGCAAGTGCGCAAGCCCGGCACCAAGGAGTGGACGCGGATCTCCTGGGATGACGCGCTGGACCGCATCGCCGACCTGATGAAGGCCGACCGTGACGCCAACTTCATCGAGAAGAACGCCCAGGGGCAAACGGTGAACCGCTGGCTGACCACCGGTTTCCTCGCGGCCTCGGCCTCGTCCAACGAAGCGGGTTACATCACCCACAAGGTCATTCGCAGTCTGGGCATGCTGGGGTTCGATAACCAGGCACGTGTCTGACATGGCCCGACGGTGGCAAGTCTTGCCCCGACGTATGGCCGTGGTGCCATGACCAACCACTGGACCGATATCGCCAACGCGAATCTGGTTCTGGTGATGGGCGGCAACGCAGCAGAAGCACACCCTTGCGGTTTCAAATGGGTGACCGAAGCCAAAGCCCACAACAAGGCGCGGCTGATTGTGGTCGACCCGCGTTTCACCCGTACGGCCTCGGTAGCGGACTATTACGCACCGATCCGCACCGGCACCGACATCGCCTTCATGGGCGGGCTGATCAATTACCTGTTGACCGAAGACAAGATCCAGCACGAATACGTGCGGGCCTATACGGACGTGTCGTTCATCGTCAAGGCCGGCTACGGTTTCGAGGACGGCTTGTTCAGCGGTTACGACGCGAGCAAGCGCAGCTACACCGACAAGTCCGGCTGGGGGTATGAGATCGGCGAGGACGGCTTTGCCAAAGTCGACCCGACCTTGCAGGACCCACACTGCGTCTATCAATTGATGAAGCAGCATTACAGCCGCTACACCCTGGAGCTGGCCAGTCAGGTCTGTGGCATGCCCACCGACGCGATGAAGAAAATCTGGGAAGAGATTGCCACGTGTGCGCAACCGGGCAAGACCATGACGATTCTCTATGCCCTGGGCTGGACCCAGCACTCGATCGGCTCGCAGATGATCCGCAGCGCGGCCATGGTGCAATTGCTGCTGGGCAACATCGGCATGCCCGGCGGGGGCGTCAACGCTTTGCGGGGGCACTCCAACATCCAGGGCCTGACCGACCTCGGCTTGCTGTCCAACCTGCTGCCCGGCTACCTGACCCTGCCATCCGAAAGCGAACAGGACTACAACGCCTACATCGCCAAGCGCGCACTCAAACCGCTGCGTCCCGGGCAGATGTCCTATTGGCAGAACTACGGCAAGTTCCATGTCAGCCTGATGAAAGCCTGGTATGGCGCCAATGCCACCGCCGAGAATAACTGGGGCTACGACTGGCTGCCGAAACTGGACATTCCCGGCTACGACATCCTGAAAATGTTCGACATGATGGGCAAGGGCCAGGTCAACGGCTACATGTGCCAGGGCTTCAACCCGATTGCCGCCTTGCCGGACAAGAACCGGGTGATGAAGGCACTGGCCAAACTCAAGTGGCTGGTGGTGATGGACCCGCTGGCCACCGAGACCTCGGAGTTCTGGCGCAACGTCGGGCCTTACAACGATGTGCAGACGGCCGACATCCAGACCGAAGTCATCCGTCTGCCCACCACCTGTTTCGCCGAAGAAAACGGCTCGCTGGTCAACAGCGGTCGCTGGCTGCAATGGCATTGGAAAGGTGCCGACGGCCCGGGCCAGGCGCGCACCGACGTAAAAATCATGGCCGAGCTGTTCATGCGCCTGCGCCAGCGTTACCAGGCCAATGGTGGCGCCTGGGCCGAGCCGATCCTCAAACTCGACTGGCCCTACAAAGTGCCGGATGACCCGACGCCAGAAGAACTGGCCCGGGAATTCAACGGCTACGCCATCGCCGATGTCACCGACGCCTCGGGTGCGGTGGTCAAGGCCGGTCAGCAACTGTCCGGCTTCGGCCAGCTCAAGGACGATGGCAGCACGGCGTCCGGGTGCTGGATCTTCTGCGGCAGCTGGACCGAGCAGGGCAACAACATGGCCCGTCGTGACAACAGTGATCCTTACGGCATGAAGCAGAACCTCGGCTGGGCCTGGGCCTGGCCGGCGAACCGACGGATTCTCTACAACCGCGCCTCTTGCGACCCCCAAGGCAAACCGTGGGATGCGAAAAAGCGGCTGGTGTGGTGGAACGGCAAGGTCTGGACCGGCACCGACGTGCCCGACTACAAGGTCGATGTGCCGCCGGAAGCCGGGATGAACCCGTTCATCATGAACCCCGAAGGCGTGGCGCGGTTCTTCGCCCTCGACAAGATGAACGAAGGGCCATTCCCCGAACACTATGAACCGTTCGAGACGCCCATCGGCATCAACCCGATGCACCCCAACAACAAACAGGCGACCAGCAACCCGGCCGGGCGGATCTTCGATTCGGTCTGGGACACCCTGGGCCAGGCCAAGGACTTTCCTTATGCAGCGACCAGCTACCGGCTGACCGAACACTTCCACTTCTGGACCAAGCATTGCCCGATCAACGCCGTGACCCAGCCCGAGCAGTTCGTCGAAATCGGCGAGGCGCTGGCCAAGGAGAAGGGGATTGCCGCTGGCGACCGGGTTAGGGTCAGTTCCAAGCGCGGACATATCGAAGCAGTGGCGGTGGTGACCAAGCGGATTCGTCCGCTGCAGGTCAACAATCAGGTGGTGCACCAGATCGGTATCCCGTTGCACTGGGGTTTCACCGGCGCCACCCGCCACGGTTACCTGACCAACACCCTGGTGCCGTTCCTCGGCGATGGCAACACACAGACCCCGGAATCCAAGTCATTCCTGGTCAACGTGGAGAAAGTCTAAATGGCCAGCCAAGACATCATCGCCCGTTCGGCCACCACCACCGTGCCGCCCTCGGTGCGCACCCAGGAGGAAGTGGCCAAGCTGATCGACACCACCAAGTGCATCGGCTGCAAGGCTTGCCAAGTCGCCTGCTCGGAATGGAACGAGCTACGCGACGACGTCGGTCACAACCTCGGCACCTACGACAACCCCCACGACCTCAGCGCAGACACCTGGACCCTGATGCGCTTCACCGAGCATGAAACCGACGCCGGCAACCTCGAATGGTTGATCCGCAAGGACGGCTGCATGCACTGCGCCGAGCCCGGCTGCCTGGCGGCGTGCCCGAGCCCCGGCGCGATCATCAAACACGCCAACGGCATCGTCGACTTCGATCAGGACCACTGCATCGGCTGCGGCTATTGCATCACCGGTTGCCCGTTCAACATTCCGCGCATCTCACAAAAGGACCACAAGGCCTATAAATGCACGCTGTGTTCGGACCGGGTGGCGGTGGGGCTGGAACCGGCCTGCGTTAAAACCTGCCCGACCGGCGCCATCGTGTTCGGCAGCAAGGAAGACATGAAGGAACACGCCGCCGAACGCATCGTCGACCTCAAGAGCCGCGGCTTCGACAACGCCGGTTTGTATGACCCCGCGGGCGTCGGTGGCACCCACGTCATGTATGTGTTGCACCACGCCGACACGCCCAGGTTGTATGCCGGGCTGCCGGATCACCCGGCGATCAGTCCGCTGGTGGACCTGTGGAAAGGTCTGAGCAAACCCCTGGCGCTGTTGGCCATGGGCGCGGCGGTGCTGGCCGGGTTCTTCCACTACGTGCGCGTCGGGCCACAACTGGTCGAGGAGGACGAACATCCGACCACCGTTGACCCTGCCGTGCATGAGTTCGATCCGTCGGTGCACACCTTCGATCCGAGCAAACCGGGCGGGGAGGACAGGCCATGAACGACAAACCGATCCTGCGCTATACCGTCAACCAGCGCACCAATCACTGGCTGGTGGCAATTCTGTTTCTCATGGCGGCGCTGTCGGGGCTGGCCTTGTTCCATCCGGGGCTGTTCTGGCTCAGCAACCTGTTTGGCGGCGGTTCGTGGACGCGCATTCTGCATCCGTACCTGGGCGTGACGATGTTTGTGCTGTTCCTCGGCCTGGTGTGCAGTTTCTGGCGGGCGAACTACTTCATCACCAACGACCGGCTGTGGCTCAGGCGTGTCGGGCATGTGATCCGTAACGAGGAAGAGGGCGTGCCGCCCATCGGCAAATACAATCCGGGGCAGAAGCTGCTGTTCTGGGTATTGTTGATCTGCATGCTGGTGCTGCTATTCAGCGGATTGGTGATCTGGCGTGCCTGGTTCAGTGCGTACTTCGGCATCACCAGCATCCGCTGGGCGATGCTGCTGCATGCGCTGGCAGGGTTCATCCTGGTGCTGAGCATCATTGTCCACGTCTATGCTGGTATCTGGATTCGCGGTTCGGTCCACGCCATGGTGCGTGGCCGGGTCAGCCGCGCCTGGGCGAGAAAACACCATGGGCTCTGGTACCGGGAAGTGACCGGCGACGAAACGCCAGAGCCACCGATCAGCAAAAAAGGATGATCCCTTGGCCACAATCCTCGAGCCCGGGCAAATAGAAGCGGCGGCGAGTTCACCGCCGTTTTTGTACCTGCCGCCGAACAACCTGTTCACCCTGCGCGCGTTGCGCCTGGAACGTTTGGCTGACGGCCATCCCATGGCGGACTATCTGCGTTTGATCGCGGGGTTGTGTCATGTCCAGCAGCAGCTGATGGATGATCCGCTCGTGGCGACCATGCCCGACCCCGAACGCCTGCGGTTGTGCGTAGAACATGGCTTACCGCCGTTCGCCGCCGACAGTCTGGTGCGCGAAAACGTTTGGCTGCCATACCTCGAGGCCTTGTTGCAGCGCTATCAGCCATTGCCACACTCGGCGGTAGAAAACGCCGTGGCGACATTGCGCAGTGCGAACCCTGGGCTGCTCAAGGCGTGGGCGATTGCCCTGGTCAGCGGCCAGTATTCGATGCTGCCGGCAGCGCTGGTGCCGTTTCTCGGCGCCGCGCTGCAAGTGGCCTGGAGTCATTGGCTGCTGAACACGCCCAACCTTGAACTCCATCTGCAGCGCCAGCATGGCGACAGCCTCAGCCAATGCCCATCCTGCGGTTCACCGGCGATGGCCGGGGTGATTCGTCATCGCGGCAAATACAACGGTTTGCGTTATCTGGTGTGCTCGCTGTGCGCCTTCGAGTGGCATGTGGTGCGGGTCAAATGCGTGTATTGCGAACAGAGCAAGGGGCTTGAATACGTCAGCTTCGAGGATGATCGCCACGCCGCCAATCAGGCACCGCTGCGGGCGGAGGTCTGTCCCGGCTGCAACAGCTACCTGAAACTGATCTACCTGGAAAACGACGCCGAAGCCGAAGCCCTCTCGGCGGACCTGTCCAGCCTGATGCTGGACATGCGTCTGGAGCAGGAAGGCTATCAGCGGCCAGCGCCCAATCTGCTGCTGGCGCCCGGAGGCGACTGAGCTTATCGATCCCAGCGGCTACACTCAGACGCGACGGTCACTCGCTTCCGGGAGCCTCTGATGCCCGCAACACTCGCCGGCCAAACCTTGCGGCTGCCTTCCATCGACAGTTTGCTACGCCATCCCGCCTGCCAACCGTTGGCCGAGCGGTACGGACACGACGCACTGCTGGCCGGCCTGCGGCAATTGCTCGATGACTTGCGCGAGCCGGTGCACAACGGTGAACTCGCCGCCATTGAAATCGCCCCCGACGTATTAGCGGGGAGGGCAGGTGAGCGTCTGGCAATTCAGCATCGCAGCCAGATCCGCCGGGTGTTCAACCTCACCGGCACGGTGCTGCACACCAACCTCGGTCGCGCGTTGTTGCCGGAAGAAGCCATTGAAGCGGTGCAACGGGCTGCACGCTATCCGCTCAATCTGGAATTCGACCTGCACAGCGGCAAGCGCGGCGACCGGGACGATTTGATTGAAGGCTTGATCCGCGAACTGACCGGCGCCGAAGCGGTGACGGTGGTCAACAACAATGCCGCCGCCGTGTTGCTGACGCTCAACAGCCTGGGCGCGCGCAAGGAAGGGATCATCTCCCGAGGAGAGTTGATCGAAATCGGCGGCGCGTTTCGCATTCCCGACATCATGGCCCGCGCCGGGGTGCGGTTGCATGAGGTGGGCACCACCAACCGCACCCATGCGCGCGATTACGAGGCCGCCATCGGCCCGCACAGTGGTCTGCTGATGCGCGTACACGCGAGCAATTACAGCATCGAAGGCTTCACCGCGAGAGTGCCGACGGCGGAATTGGCGCAGCTGGCTCACCGCCACGGACTGCCCTTGCTCGAAGACCTCGGCAGCGGCAGCCTGCTGGACCTGACACGCTGGGGGTTGCCCGCCGAACCGACGGTGCGCCAGGCACTGCTCGATGGCGCGGACATCGTCACCTTCAGCGGCGACAAATTGCTTGGCGGGCCTCAGGCCGGATTGATCGTCGGCCGCAAAGACCTGATCGCCAGGATCAAAAAGAACCCGCTCAAGCGTGCCTTGCGAGTCGACAAACTGACCCTGGCTGCCCTCGAAGCCGTTTTGGCGCTGTACCGCGACCCCGATCGTCTGGCCGAACGACTGCCGAGTCTGCGTCTATTGACCCGGCCCCAAGCCGACATCCTCGCCCAGGCCGAACGCCTGCAACCGTCACTGGCGCAGGTGCTGGGCGATGCCTGGAGCGTCAGCGCGGTGCCGGCGCTGGGCATGATCGGCAGCGGCAGCCAACCGGTGGCCCGACTGCCCAGCGCCGCGTTATGCCTGCGGCCAAACGTTTCCAAACGCCTGCGTGGGCGTCAATTGCTGAGACTGGAAGCAGCGTTGCGGCAACTGCCCATTCCGGTGCTCGGTCGCATTGACGATGACGCCTTGTGGCTGGACTTGCGCCAACTCGATGACGAAGCGGCCTGGTTAGCCCAGCTCGATCAACTGCAGGAGGAGGGCCGGGACGGGTGATTGTCGGCACGGCGGGGCATATCGATCACGGCAAGACCTCCTTGCTGCAGGCATTGACCGGGCAGGCCGGTGATCGTCGCCGCGAAGAACGCGAACGCGGCATGACCATCGACCTGGGCTATGTCTATGCGGCGCTGGAACCGGGCGCCGCCCTGACGGGTTTTATCGACGTGCCCGGCCATGAGCGCTTCACCCACAACATGTTGGCCGGCGCTCAAGGGATTGATCTGGTGTTGCTAGTGGTAGCGGCCGATGACGGCGTCATGCCGCAAACCCGTGAACACTTGGCGATTGTCGAGTTGCTGGGCATCCCTCGGGCACTGATTGCAATCAGCAAGTGCGACCGGGTTGACCCGGCTCGGGTGCAGGCTGTTCGTGAGCAGATCGATGCATTACTGGCGCCCGGCCCGTATGCCGGCGCGCCGCAAATCCCGCTGTCGAGTGTCACTGGCGAGGGCATCGAGACACTGCGCCAAGCCTTGCTGGATGCACAGCATGAGGTTGTTCAACGCACCACCGGCGGCGGTTTTCGTCTGGCGATTGATCGGGCCTTCAGCGTGGCCGGCGCCGGCATCGTGGTGACCGGTACGGCGTTGTCCGGCCAAGTGGCGGTGGGCGATACGCTGATGTTGAGCCCGCAGGGCAAACTGGTGCGAGTACGTGGCCTGCATGCGCAAAACCAGGCCGCTGACAACGCAATGGCCGGGCAGCGCGTCGCGCTGAACCTGAGTGCCGAGCGTTTGGCCTTGGAGCAGATCCACCGTGGCCACTGGCTGGTGGCCGAATGGCTGCATGCGCCGACCCAGCGTCTGGATATCCGGATGAGCGTGTTGACCAGCGAAGCGCGAAGCTTCGAACACTTTCAACCGGTGCATGTGCATCTTGGAACTCAGGACGTGACGGGGCGGGTGGCCTTGCTGGAAGGTTCCAGCCTGGCACCGGGCGGGCAGATGCTCGCGCAACTGCTGGTCAATGCACCGGTGTTGGCAGTGAAGGGCGACCGCTTGATCCTGCGCGACCAAAGCGCCCAACGCACCCTTGGCGGTGGCCAAGTGCTGGACCCGTTCGCCCCGGCCCGACATCGTCGCAGCCCTGAGCGATTGGCGCAGCTACAAGCGCTGTCCGCCACCAATAGTCTGGAAGCGGCACTGCCGGCACTGCTGGCCAACAGCGACACCGGGCTCGATCCGCTGCGCCTGGAGCGTCAGTTCAACCGTTCGCGCGAGACTTGGGAATTGCCCGATGACGTGCGTCTCATCGATACGCGGCAGGGGCCATTGTTGTTCAGCGCGGTGCGTTGGGAAGCCCAGAAAACGCCGCTGCTGGAACACCTCGCACGCTTTCATCAACTCGAACCGGACCAGATGGGACCGGACCGGGATCGCCTGCGTCGCTTCGCCGGCAGCGTGCTGGAACGGTCGACCTTTATCAGCCTGCTCGACGAATTACTGGCCAGTGGTGCAATGACGGCCTGCGGCCCGTGGCTGCATTTACCCGATCACCAGGTGCGCTTGAGCGAGGACGACGAAAGCCTCTGGCAACAATTGCAGCCATTGTTCGAACAGGCGGGTTTCGATCCGCCGTGGGTGCGTGATCTGGCCAAAGCCACTGGCCTTGACGAGGCTGCCGTGCGCCTGCTGCTGCGCAAGATGGCCCGGTTGGGACTGCTGCATCAAATCGTTCGCGACCTGTTTTACACCGACACGCTGCTGCGCCGATTGGCGGCTATGCTGGTGCAACTGGCCAGCGATAACCCAGTGATCCAGGTCGTCGGGTTTCGCGATGCCGTGGGCCTGGGGCGCAAGCGCAGTATTCAGATTCTTGAATACTTCGACCGGCTCGGCCTGACCCGCCGCTTTGGCGATCGACGCCATATCCGGCTCGACAATGCACTGGCCCAACAAGCCGCAGTCTGACTTCAAGGAAGGCAATCGCGCCCGGTGGCGCGGCCGGGCTTCAAACCCGGTTGGGGACGGCATCCGTTCCCGGGCAGGTTCGACTCCGGCTGCCTTCCGCCATTTCCATGGTGATCTCGATCACAGGTGCCCGAAGGTCAGCGGGTACTGGATGACGACGTAAACTCTGTCGATGTCATCGCCCGCCTGAGCGGTGTTGGCCCGATGAGACACATGGGACAGTTGCAGTGACAACCCCTTGGCGGAGCCTGACTGCACGACGTAGCGCAGGTCGATGTCGCGCTCCCAATGCCGCCCGCCATCGCCCTGTTGAGGTACGTACTCGCCGATGGTCGGATCGAACGGGTTGTAGGCCCCACCCTTGGGCGCACGGGTGCCGTCGATGTCGCTGCCCCGGACATAACGCGTCATGAAACTCAGGCCGGGGATGCCATAAGCGCCGAGGTCGAGGTCGTAGCGTGCCTGCCAGGAGCGTTCGTGGGCGCCGTTGAAGTCGGCGTACTTGATCGAGTTGGCCAGGTAAATCGAGTCGCCACCGACGAAGTCGAACGGTGTGTCGCCATTGATGCGTTGCCAGGCCAGGGTAAAGGCATGGGCATCAAGGGTGTATTTGCCCGAGAGGCTGTAGGCGGTGTTGTCGATGGCACCGGCCAGTGCCTTGCCGGTGTCCTGCGTGCGGTACAGGTTGGCGTCGAGGAACACGGCGGACTGTTTCAGGTGCAGGTTGGCGTAATACTGGCGCCAGGTGTCGCTCAGCTCGGAGGCGTACAACGCGCCGCCGACAGGACTGTTTGTGAACAGGTCGGTGCCCAGAAACGTGATGCCACCAGCTTCGGTGTTGGCGCCGTAGCCGTAAAAGTTGCCCTTGCTTGTTGTGTTGTCCTGATTCTTGAACGCCGTGAAATGACCAGCCACCAGTTTCATGTTGTCGATTTCGTTGCTGTTCAACAGAAAGCCCGTGGCGTATTCCGGTTGCAGGCGTTTGTCGGAGGTGTCGAACACCGGGGTTTCCACGGTCATTTCACCGAAGGCCAGGGTGGTTCGGGAGGCCCTGATTTTCAGCGCGCCACCGGCACTGGAATAGTTGTCTTCGCTGCGACCGTCACTGTCCAGCGGCAGTAACCCGGTTCCCGAATGCCCTTTGCCGCCGTCGAGCTTCAGCCCCATAAACGCATGGCTGTCGACGCCGAAACCTAGCGTGCCGGGAGTGAATCCAGATTCAAATGAGCCGATAAAGCCTTGAGCCCACTCTTGTTTGTAGTTCTTGCCCGAAGGCTGGGGTGAGCGGTAGTCGCTGTTGAGGAAGAAATTTCGACTGAGCACCTCAAGCTTCCCGCCCTCGAGAAATCCTTGCGCGGAATCCGGTGCCTCATCCGCCAGAGCTGTTCCGGCAAAAAACACGCAGAGCCAGAAGGACGCCCTGGGTACGTCCTTCCTGCCGGAAATGCGCGGGAGGGTTTGTAAAGAAAACATGACGGATCTCCCGCTTGAAACAGCGACTCCGAAGAGTCGCTATTTATTCTCAATGGCCTTCAGAGGCATGGAACATGGTCTTGGCGTAGATCAGGCCCAGACCATAGGCACCACCGTTGGCGATGGAGGTTTTCACCGTCTCGTCGTAAGTCTCGGTGCGTGCCCAGTCGCGCTGCAGTTCAAGCAGGTATTGCAGTGAAGTCATTGGGCGGGCACCGAGCTGGATCATGCGTTGCACGGCCATTTCATGGGCTTCGATGGAGACATCGCCACAGGCATCGGCGATGAAGTACACCTCGAAGCCTTGGTCGAGGGCCGACAGTGCCGGGCCAACGATGCACACGGAGGTCCACAGGCCGGCCAGGACGATTTTTTGTTTGCCGATGGCGTTGACTTCAACGGCAATGCGCTCGTCTTCCCAGGTGTTCATGCTGGTACGGTCGATCACTTTGTGTTCCGGGAACACCGATTTGATTTCGTCGAAGATCGGGCCGGAGAAGCTTTTCTCGGCGACGGTGGTGAGGATGGTCGACACCTTGAAGCCCCGGGCTGCCTTGGCTACCAGTGCGGCGTTATTGCGCAGGGTGACGGCATCGATCGACTTGGTCGCAAAGGACATTTGCGACTGGTGATCGATCATGATCAGGGTGTGGTCGGTCGGGTTCAGCAGGGTTTTGCCAGGTGCTGCTTTTGCGATGGCCATGATGATGTCCTTGCAAGTGGATTGAGGGTTGGTTCACAAGGCCTATGGTTGCGCAGATTTCGACGCAGTTATTGAGTCGATGTGCTGTTTTTGCTTCAAGGCGCATCGGCACAAAGGTGGGGCGGCGGAGCATACAAAGGAACGCCTCAATGGACGCTCCGCGTTCGGCCCCGAAACCTCAAAGGCATTTCTGATTGCGACCTGACCCGCGTCACCCGGGCGGTGCATCTACTGACGCGCGAAGGCTGTGCCGTGCTGGATGTGATTCAGGCTCGGGCGTTGCAGCGGGAGGAGGGAGGGGTTCAAGGCCGCTGTTTAGCGGTGTAGCAAGGGACGCGATCGCGAGCAGGCTCGCTCCCACGAGTGATCGCTGGCGTGCACAAATACTGTGCTCACAGAAAATCCAGTGTGGGAGCGGGCTTGCTCGCGAAGAGACCGGCACATCCAGCATTGCAACTGCCTGACAGCCCTCGCCAGGTCAGAGCCGAAACGCTTGTCGTCCTACCAGTAACCATTTTCCTTGCTGCTTTTGCCAGATCTGAAAGTTCTCGATTTCTGTGGGAACAATCTCGGTGCCCTTGATGGCTTGCGCCGAAAAATGATGGCGGACCAACGCCACATCACCCGAGATGGTGATTTTCTGGTTCTGCATCTCCAGCGTCTTGAAAGCGCTTTTTCCGGTTTCGATGTCGGCGATGAATTCTTTCTTGTCCTGGATTTTCCCGCTGGAATGCCCATAGGTCAGGTTTTCAGCGGTGAGCGCATTCAGTTGTGGGACGTTTTTGGTCAGCATCGCTTGAGTCAGATGGTCTACCGCAGTGGCAACATCCTTCTCGCTCGATGCGGGGGAGGCCGCCACGTAGCCACTGAACAGGCATAAAAAACCGATAATCAGTTTCACTTTTTTCATGGGTAATTCCTTGTTGTTATAGGTGCGAGGACGACAGATGGATTACGTCAACTCATCTGTCATCGTACAACATATCAGGTTTTTACCAATTGACGCAGATATGGCTTGCCGACCTGGAAACATTCCCGGCGCAGGGCTGACCTATCCATATGCATCAGCAATGCTGGCCAAAAGCCTTCTATAATGCGCAGCCTTTGACGCCAGTGTACTCAACAGCCCGGTATTTCCTTGAAACGCGATCTTCGACTTGCCACTTTTCTGATCTTTCTGGTGTGTGTCTCCGTGGTGCTGCTGACGGCCTGGCAGACATGGACAGCCCGACAGAACACCTTGAGCGACATCAATACCGATACATTGAACCTGACTCACGCGCTCAACACTTACACCGAGGGCACCTTCAAGCAAAGTGAAGTGCTGTTGCTGGGCCTGACAGAAAGGATCGAGAAAGACGGCACCGGCCCGGAGCAACTCGAACGGCTGAGCAAGTTGGTTGCCCAGCAGATGGATGCGCTCCCGCAATTAAATAGTGTGGTGCTGTATGACGCCCAAGGGGACTGGCTATTCTCGACCAACATGCTGATCTCATCCAATAGCAACAACGCAGATCGGGCGTTCTTCAAGCATCACCGAGATGTCGCGGATCGCGGTATCTATATCGGCCCGGCGATTCTCAGCCGGGCCACGTGCGCCTGGGTGATTTCGGTCAGCCGACGCATCGATCACCCTGATGGAAGTTTTGCCGGGGTAATCGCCGCGACCATCAGCCTTGAACACTTCCTCAAACTTTATCGAAGCATCCATGTGGGGCAATTCGGCGCGATCAGCCTGACCTCATCCGAAGGGCGCCTGCTGGTGAGGTATCCCTTTCAAGTGGAAGACATCGGCCGTGATCTGTCGCGCGCACCGATATTCTCCGAATACTTGCGCAACAGCTCATCGGGCACCGTGGATTTTGCGTCGAATGTCGATGGCATCCATCGCCTCTACGCGTTCAAGAGAAACGATCAATATCCTGTCGTCACGACGGTTGCGGTGGGGCAGGCCGAGGCAATGCAAGCGTGGCTCAGTCAGACAAAGCAATCTGTCGCTGTGGTGCTGCTGTTGCTGGGGCTCCTGGTCGCACTGGGGCGCAGGCTGATTTCCCACATCAGCCGGCGTATTCGGGCGGAGGAAAAATTGCTCGCCACCCAAACCGCACTGATCGAGCTTAACCAGACGCTGGAAGTTCTCGCCAGCGAGGACAAACTCACCGGCCTCGCCAACCGCCGGCATTTCGATCAGTTCCTGGAGGTCGAACTCAAACGCGCCAAGCGACTCGCAAGCCCGTTGTCACTGATCCTGATCGATGTGGACTTTTTCAAACGCTACAACGATCACTACGGCCATCTCGCTGGAGACGAATGTCTACGGATCATTGGTCAGGCGATCAAGCACTGTGTACGTCGCCCGGGAGACATGGCGGCTCGTTATGGCGGGGAAGAAATCGCCGTGGTGATGCCCAATACGGACGAATCAGGAGCGCGCAAGGTTGCCGAGGCGATCCTGTCGGGGATTGCGGCCGAGCAGCTTGCGCATTTGTCGAGCCCGCTAGGTATCGTGACCGTCAGCCTTGGGGTGGCGACATATGTCGCCGACGGCAGCGACCCTGATGAAAAGGCACTGATCGGTCGTGCAGACCGCGCACTTTATGCGGCAAAGTCGCAGGGGAGAAATCAGCTGAGCGTCGCGTGAACGAGCAGGCACTTGGAGGAAAGAGCGAACAATCGGCACGCGGCGCAACTATCGGTTCAAGTGATAGTGACAATCAAGAAACGCAAGTTCTGCTGGATCGGGTAAAGGCGGAAAATCGCCTCCATCGAAGACGCAGCTCAAGGAATTTGCGCGATGAAGACATTGACCCGACTGGCAATTGTCGCCCTGTTGATGGGCGGGGTTGTTACTGCTGCAACCGCCTACGCAGACGACGCCCAGTCGTGCCATTTTCTGCCCATCGCCGGCGCCAGTACCGGGTTGCAGCATTCGCAAACCGTCGGTGTGCTGTACAGCGAAAACACCCTGGATAACCTGCAATACCTCGAGCGTTACCACGATGTGGCGGTGAACGGCGCGCGCGATGCGCTGGATGCGCGGATTCGCGACGCGTTCATCAACAGCTCCGACCCAGAGTTGGCAATCGACTGGCTGATGAGTTCGTTACAGCAGCAGTTCCTGTCGGTGACCGTCTACAACAACCTCGATGCGTTGTTGCAGGCCCATCCGGATGTGGTGGTGATGCTCGATACGCATAACCGTCTGCTGACCCAACGCAACAGTCAGGTCGAAGCGCGTTTCGCCGCACGGTTCTACGACGCCAACCTGCAATACATCGGCAAGGCCGAAGGCGCCGTCGAGAAACAAATGCCTTCGGTCTGGGTACACCGTAAAGCGGCAGCCGAGATTGCCGCCCAGATCGATCAACAACGCGACCTGCAACTCAGCGCCTTGAAGCAGTTCGATGACTCGCTCAAAACCCTGGTGACTGCTGGCTGAACCCCCGGACCATAACCGCAACGACAGTGACCCGTTGCGCAACGAAACAGATTTTTTACTTCAGGACTGCACCGATGCGCCCTTTATTTGTTCCTGCCATGGCTTTCGCCACCTTGCTGCTGGCCGGTTGTGCCACTGCGCCGAACGACCCGACGCAGATCCTGCAGACGAAAAAAACGCCTGCCGAGTACGCCGATTGCGTGGTGCCGAAGTTGCAGGGCAGCGCACTGAACCCGACGGTCTCGCAAACCCAGCGCAGCTACCGGATCGTGGTGCCGAGCAAAGTCGCCGCAGACAACGTTCTGGAAGCCTACAAAGCCCCGAACGGCGGCAAGGTGTTTTTGTATGAGCGCCACTTGCTGGCGTCGAACTTCATGCCTTCGAGTTTTGAACGTGCCGCGCAGGATTGCCTGTAACCCGTAACAGCTTTGAAAAATGCTCCTTTGGTTGGCCGCAACCAACCAATTTTTTGCCCCGTACCTTATGTGGTTTCGGGGCTTTTTTTTGCGTGCAGGTTTTGGGGCTGGGAGCAGGGCGCCGGTACTTGCGCCAGAGACATCAACCGACCGGCTCGGCCTTGCAACTCATTGGCCCTGAGCCTGGCTTCTGGAATAGCACCACGTCGCCGTCTTGCCAGAAACTGTAATTCCCTTGGGAGTCCTTGCCTGTGTATCGGGTTCCCGAATCACTCGGCTCCTGGTTCAGGACGATCGAGGTGTTCGCCCATTTCAGGTACACGACACCAGGCTGCGTGGTGAAGAAGGTGGCGGCAACCAGCGGGGCAAGCCCTGTACAACGAAAAGCCAGGGGCCCCTCGGTAAGTCTGTATGGGTCCTTGGTTCTCACGATGGCCGAGCCTTGGCGCAACTGGTACGCGCGCTCGGCATAACTGCGTACTGTGCACGCCTTGGGTACAGGTGTGGAGGCGCACTGATTGCGGGCATCGATCCAGAACTGCTGGTCGATCATGATTTTGTCCGGACGCGGCACTGAATGTTCATCCGTGAGCGCCAGGCGATAAAGACGCGTCAGTTCGATATCCATCTGCGCCAGCTGCGGATCGCGACAGATCAGCTTTTCGACGGACGCCTTTGCCTCGGCACAGTCGAAGCTGGTCTTGAAGGTTGGTGCAGCATTAACACAAGTGCTCGCCGCCGCGCATACGCTGGCAGCGAGTAGACAGGTGAAAAGGGCCGTGACCGTTTTCATGTTGGCTTCACCCAGATCATTACGTGATGCCCGGATTGCCGTGGGATTGATCGATGCGTTGAATAGTTATTCGTTCGCATTGGTGTATCGCAGTGTAAGTCAGTGCTCAGAACTTGCCATACCGCTCGGCGGTGGTTGGGTTGCAGGAGCGAGTTGGCCGCCACTGAAATTTGACGGCCTTCGCCTGCAGCTATTCGACCCGCAGGTGCCCCACAAATGCCACGTCACTCTAGAGGGCGCCCCCAAAGGCTTCAGGTAAAATCAGTTGTACTGACTTATCGATCCAGCTGCGGGTTTGGGCCTCCAGGTGTGGGTCAGCTGATAGGCAATTGCCAACCATATAAACCACCCCGGCATGACCATTAAAGCAATTCGGGTGTCAGGTCTTAATGCCAGCAAACAGAGAACAAAGCCCAGGAACGCCAAGGAGAACCAGGCCATCGGCACGCCGCCAGGCATCTTGTAGGCCGATTGCGCATGCAGGTCGGGCCGGCTTCTGCGATAGGCAATGTACGACGCGAGGATGGTCGACCAAGTGAAAATCACCAGGATCGCCGACACGGTCGAGACGATGGTGAACGCTGTCATGACTTCCGGAACGATGAACAGCAACAATACTCCCACCAGCATCAACAGTGTGGTGAACGCCAGGCTCAGCAGAGGCACGCTATTGCCCGACAAACGCCGAAAAATCCCTGGTGCGTTGTCGTGACTGGCCAGCCCAAACAGCATGCGGCTGGATGAAAATACGCCACTGTTGGCCGATGAGGCGGCAGATGTCAGCACGACAAAGTTGACGATACCTGCTGCTGCGGGAAATCCCGCAACCAGAAACAGTTCGACGAAAGGACTCTTGTTGGGCGAAACCTGTTGCCAGGAGGTCACCGCAATAATGCAGGCCAGTGCCAGCACATAAAACAGGATGATTCTCAGCGGAATCGAGTTGATGGCTTTAGGCAGGGTCTTCTCGGGGGAACGGGTTTCGGCGGCTGCAGTGCCAATCAGCTCGGTGCCGGCAAAGGAGAAGATCGCCATCTGGAAACCGGCAAAGAAACCAAACAGGCCGTTGGGGAAGGCTGCCTGTTTATCCAGCAGGTGGTTCAGGGATGCAGTGACGCCATTGGGTGAGACGAAGGAGCTGGCAATCAGCACCACGCTGACGCCAATCAAGGTGACGACGGCTATGATCTTGATGATCGCGAACCAGAACTCCACTTCACCGAAAAGCCTGACCGTCAGCACGTTCAAGGCAAACAGCGTCATTAGCATACCGATGGCCGGGATCCAGGCGGGTACATCAGGGAACCAGTATTGAAAGAAGCCGCCGACCACCACGGCATCACCCACTACCGCGACGCTCCAACTCAGCCAGTACGACCAACCGAGAAAAAATGCCGCTCGCGGGCCAAGGTAGGCACCGGCAAAATCCGCGAAGCTTTTGAAGTTTAAGTTGGAGAGCAACAGTTCGCCCATGGCGCGCATGACGAAGTAGACGAACAAGCCGATGATCATATAGATGAGGATGATCGACGTGCCGGAAAGGGCGATGATCTTCCCGGAGCCCATGAACAGCCCTGTACCAATGGCGCCTCCCATGGCCATTAACTGAATGTGACGATTGCTGAGGGTGCGCTGCAGCGCGGGCTGTTCAGGCAGCCCGGACGGAGTCGTTTTCATTACAAAACCTCTTGATTTTATGTTTTTGAGTTTTGGCAGAAAGTGGGTGTCTAGCGTTCTTGTTAGAGATGCAACGGCTACTGACGGTGGTGGTTTGCGTGTGGCAGGGTTTCTCGTCCGGTCACACGGTGAGTAGCCCCTTGGCACTTTGCTCAGGAGGCCTCACCTATGGCGATCAGCTGACTGTGCGCAGGCGCGAGGGAACTGCTGACTGCTGATCAAGCAGTTGGTAGAGGTTTTTTATGTTGGCCGGCGTCGGCACCAGATGGATGCGCTCACCAATGGCATGCTCGCGTGCCAGGTCGTGCACGTAGCGCAGTGACGAAAAGTCTTCGAGGGCAAAGCCCACGGAATCGAAAACCGTGACCTGGGCGTCGTTCTCACGGCCCGCGACTTCACCTTGAACAATCCGGAAGAATTCGACGACGGGAAAGTCGGCCTCCAGTTGTTGAATATCGCCTTCAATCCGGGTTTGAGGTTCAAACTCAACGATGACCCGGGCATTGCGCAGGATGTCGGCGTGCAGTTCGGTTTTCCCAGGGCAATCACCGCCGACGGCATTGATATGCATGCCGGGCTCGATCATCTCGGGCGTCAGAATCGTTGCATAGGCCTTGTCTGCAGTGACCGTGGTGACGATGTGCGCCCCCTTGACCGCGTCCTGTACCGAGTTGGCCAGAATCACCTCGATATCCGGGAATGCGGCTAGGTTGTGCTTCAACTTAAGTGAAGCGTCGCGATCGATATCGAAAATGCGGATTTCCTTGATGGACAGCATTTCGTAGAAGGCGATGGCTTGAAATTCGCTCTGGGCGCCATTGCCGATGATTGCCATGATGTTTGCATCAGGGCGCGCCAGGGACTTCGCGACCAGGGCGGAGGTCGCGGCTGTGCGCACGGCGGTGGTCAATGTCAGTTCGCTGAGCAAGGTTGGATAGCCACTGTGGACATCGGCCAGGACACCGAAGGCCATGACCGTCAGCAAATTGCTTTGACCGTTGTCCGGGTGACCATTCACGTATTTGAACGAGTACTGTTGGCCATCGTCCGTCGGCATCAACTCGATCACACCATCGGCCGAATGATTGGCGGTGCGCGGCGACTTATCAAACTGCGCCCAGCGTGAGTAGTCAGCTTCGATGTAAGCCGCCATTTCGCGTATTGCCCGACGGATTCCCACCTTGGCGAACAGGCGTGCGGCATGATCGACGTCTATAAAAAGAGTCATGTTTTTATTCTCCGATTCAATAGTTGAAGCGCTGCGATTCAGGGGATGACTCAGGTGCGTTTGCTCTCGTAACCATGCAGCACGTTGACCGCATTGATCCCGATTTCATCGACCATGTAGCCGCCCTCCATCACGAACAGGGCGGGGCAGCCCACGCCCGCTATCAGCTCGCCGATGCCGATGAAATCGTCGCTTTCCAGCAGAAAGTGGCTGATGGGGTCGTCCTTGAATGTGTCGACGCCGAGTGAAATAACCAGCACTTCAGGGGCGAATTGCTGAAGTTTCTTGCAGGCGTGGAGCAGGGCGTTGCGATAGCTTTCCCAGGTGGTGTTCTTCGGCAACGGGTAGTTGAGGTTGTAACCTTCGCCGTGGCCGGCGCCGACTTCGTGGCTGTAGCCTGAGTAGTACGGATAGGACACCGTCGGTTCGCCGTGCAGCGAGACAAACATGACGTCACTGCGCCCGTAGAAGATGTTCTGGGTGCCGTTGCCATGATGAAAGTCGACGTCCAGTACCGCGACACGTTTGGCGCCTTGGGTAATGGCGTGCTGTGCGGCAATGGCGGCGTTGTTGAGATAGCAATAGCCGCCCATGTATTCACGTGCTGCGTGATGGCCGGGCGGACGGCACAGGGCAAAAGCACTGTCGTGGCCTTCATCGATCAGCGCCAGCCCGGTCAGCGCGATATCGGCGCTGGTTTTTACCGCTTGCCATGTGGTGGCGGTAATCGGGGAGCCGGCGTCCATGGCGTAGAAACCCAACTTGCCGTCGATGTAAGCCGGCACATGCTCGTTAGCCAGATCGCGCACTGGCCATACCAGCGGCAAGGCATCGTGGGTGCGTCCGGTTGCGCTCCATTCAGACCAGGCCGATTCAAGAAAGGTTACGTAGCGCTCGCTGTGCGCGTTGACATAGCACGACCGGTCAAAGGCTCGCGGTTCGATGACCTGACCAAGCCCGACCTGCTTGACCCGATGATGGACGGTATCGGCCCGACTGGGCTGTTCGAAGGACGGCTTGAGTACGCCGTCTTTCAATTCGGTGCCGTGGTGCAAACGGTGGGAATCACTGAAAACTGTAAACATTGTGCGCATCCGTTGATGTGAGCCAGTACAAATATTTTGTTCTGGTACAGATGCGATTTCTTTGCTTTGTTTTCGGTGTTTGGTAGATATTACGGGAGGTTTTACTCAGGAATGGCGCAATGCAGAAAAAAACATCCAAGCGCATCAGTCTCGACGACACCGACCTGGCGATTCTCGCATTGCTGCAGGAGGATGCGAGTATCTCCAACGCCGAGCTCAGTGAGCGCCTGTCGTTAAGCCTTACGCCTTGCTGGCGGCGGCGTAAGAGAATGGAGGAGGCGGGAGTGATTAAGGGCTATCAGGCTAACCTTGATCGACGAATGCTGGGGCTGGACATCATGGCGTTCGTGCACATCCGTTTTTCCACCCACGCCGATCACGCCCCCGACGACTTCGAGGCGGTGATTGCGCAGTTGCCCGAAGTGTTGTCCTGCCACAAGATCACCGGGGATGCCGACTACGTGCTGCAAGTGTTGGCAGAGGATCTTGATAGCTACAGTGACTTTATCGAGCAGGTGCTCAGGCGCCAGGTGGGTATTGCCTCCATCCAGTCCAGCCTGGCATTACGCGAGGTCAAGACCAGTAGCCGTATTGCGATACCCAAATCGAGCAAGGACTGAAGGGCAGGGGTTGGATCACCTTTCCAAAACCTACCTTGACCGAGTTTTTTTCTCGCTGGCGAAATTGACGCCTGCCCCCGTACCAGAATGCAAAATGCAGGAGCAGGCAAGCCCGCTCCTGCATTTTGACCTGTGGCTGTCCTCGATTTTTCGAGCACTGCAAATCCCTTTTGGGCGTAACTCAGGCTGTGAAATCGCTGGCGTGCAACTCCGTGACGCCCACCAGTGTGATTTCGAACTCGGGGGCGGCGTCGGCATCGACACTGCCATAGAGAATGCCATCGGCAAAGCGCAGTTGGCCGGTGGCGTCGGCAGGGTCGAAGGCGTTGGCGCCGATGAAGGTGAAGGCGTCGATAGCAGTGGTCAGCGGGTTGGCGTCCAGGCCGGAGAAGTCCAGATGATCACCCTCGGTGCTCTTGAAACCGTTGATCACATCGCGTAAAGCGCCGGCGCCCATGTCCGACAGCGCATCAAACACGTAGGTATCCGCGCCAGTGCCTCCGGTGAGGTTGTCGGTGCCGGCGCCGCCGATCAGCCGGTCATCGCCCGAACCGCCCACCAACGTATCGTTGCCCGCACCACCGTTCAGAACGTTCGCGGCGCTGTTGCCCGACAGAGTGTCGGCGTAGGCGCTTCCCGTGAGGTTTTCGAAGAGCTTCACGGTGTCGAGCCCGGAACCCACGGTGTTTTGCTGCGCTGACGTCGAGAGGTTGACGGTAACGCCAGACGCTGCGCGTTCAAAAGACACCGTGTCATTGCCCTCGCGTCCGTCCAGCACGTTGTTGCCGGCTCCGGCGAACAGCGTGTTGTCCAACGCGTTGCCCGTGCCATTGGCGGCGCCAGTGCTATCGATATACAGATGCTCGACGTTGTTGCCGAGGGTATAGGCCGCCAGGCTGCTGTGCACGCTGTCGATCCCTCCGGACGCCGCATTGCTGTTGGTCTCGATCACGGCGTCGTCAGCGTTGTCGACATAGTAGGTGTCGTTGCCATCGCCACCGCTCATGCTGTCGCCGCCTGCGGCACCATCGAGCACATTATTGCCGGCATTGCCGGTGATGAAGTTGTGCTGCTCATTGCCGGTGCCGTTGATGCCCGACACGCCGGTGAGCACCAGGTTCTCGAGATTGGCGCCCAGGGTCCAGCTGACCGAGGCCTGTACCGTATCGATCTGCGAGGTCGAGGTGTTGGTTTCCACCACGCGGTCGAGCACGTTGTTGACCACATAAATGTCGTTACCATCGCCACCGGTCATGGTGTCGGCGCCCAGGCCGCCATCCAGTGTGTCGTTGCCCGAGCTGCCCACCAGGGTATCCGCCTGGTCGGTACCGGAAATCATCGTCCGGTTGTTGTCGAAAATGTCCTGCACGCTGTTGTTGTCGTTGGGGTTGCCCTGGAAGCCAAGGTCATTGGCGATGTAGTCGGCCAGGCGCTGGCCGACGATTTCCGCCGATTCCTCGTGCAGGTGCCAGACGTCGTCGGGATACGTCAGCGGATCGACTTCGTGTCGCAAGGGGAGGTCGTTGTAGTCCACCGCCAGCTTGACGTCGGCGCGCTCGGCGGCAATGGCTTCCTGGGCGGCGTGAACATAGCCAACCCCCTCGACGATGGAGGCGATCTTCTCTTCCGAATAGCCACGGGCGCGCGCCGCGTCCTGCTCGTAGTGACCGGTTTCCATCATGTACACGTCGAAGTTGCCGAACTGGGCATGCAGGTAGTCAAACACCTTTAGGGTCGCATCCTTGTAGGCCGCTGCTGCCGCTGCTTTGTCCGTGGCTTGGGCGATCTCCTGAGCGGCTTCCTCACCCTGGCCCCAAATGATGCCCATGGTGACGTTATTGATCGATTGCAGTTCGGAGCGCTGTTCGCTCAGCAGCGTCACGGCGCGCAACAGCGCAGCCCCGGGTTGGTCGGTGTCGGTCAGCCACCAGCACAACTTGAGTTCCTCGGCGCTGAGCGTCGACAGGCCGGTGACCGTGCTGCCGCCCACCGCGATGTCGATGCCGTTGCCATCGGCATCGGTGAACTGGCTGCGCACGTCATAGGGGGTGTAGCGGTCCAGGTCGTTGACCAGCATCGAGGTGCCGGACTGATTGTCGTCCTCCGTCATGCGCAGCAGGCGCGCATTGGATTGGCCGAGGGTGGGCAGGTAGAGGATGTCCTGCTGGGCGTGCTGGCCAAACACGAAGTCACTGGCGGTCAGGGTGTTGAGGTAGTTGCCGCTGAGGGCGATTTCAAATCGATTACCATCGGCATCCGCTTCGGCGGACTTGATGTAGGTCTTGTCGCCCGCCGCGTTGAGGGTGATGTACAACGTGCCATTGTGGCCATCGCCAAGGCCGACAAAGCCCAGGCCTGACACATCGATTTTGTCGACGCCCGCGGTGAAGTCATAGATCGTGTCAGTGGCCGTGATACCACCCGTGTCGTAGTCGCGGTAGCTGTCGAGCAGGTTGGTATAGCGGAAGGTGTCGGCACCGTCGCCACCATACAGCGAGTCGCGTCCGGCACCGCCGTCGACGGTGTCGGCGCCAGCGCCGGCCTTGATCGTGTCGTTGCCACCGAGGCCGAGGATCAGGTCTGCACCCGCCGTGCCGTTGAGGGTTTCGGCAGTGTTGGTGCCGGTGACAGTGTTGGCCACTCCCAGGGCGAAGCTATCGCTGGCCGATGCACCGGCCGGGTCTGTGGCCTTGACCAGCACGTCGTAATTGCCGGACGCGGTGCTGGTCGGCGTGCCGGTGAAGGTCAGGTTGGTGGCATTGAAGCTCAGCCACGCGGGCAGGGCGCTGCCATCGGCGAGGGTGGCGGTGTAGCTGAGGTTGTCATTGTCCGCATCGGTGAAGCTGGTGGCTGGCACCACGTAGCTGAACGGGGCGTTTTCGGTTGCGTTCTGATCCAGCAGCGGCGTGGCCAGAACCGGTGCGTGGTTGGTCGGTGACGACGTGGCGAAGACGAAGTTGGCGCTGGTCAGCTTGTCGAGGTAGTTACCGTTCAGTGCCACTTCGAAGCGGTTGCCATCGGCGTCGGCTGTCAGGGACTTGATGTAAGTCTTGGTGCCGGCACTGTTGAGCACCACGTACACGGTGTTGTTCTTGCCATCCCCCAGGCCGGTGAAACCCATGGCCGAGAGGTCGATCTTGTCGGCGGTGATATCAAAATCGGTGATCAGGTCGGCGAGGTTGGCACCACCGGTGTTGTAATTGCGATAACTGTCCAGGCGATTGGAAAACACAAAGGTGTCCGCTCCGGCGCCACCGGTGAGGGTGTCCATACCGGCACCGCCGTCGAGTTTGTCGTCACCCGCGCCGCCACTGAGACTATCGTTGCCCGCCAGGCCGAGCAGGGTGTCGGCCGAATCACTGCCCAGCAGCGAGTCGTTGCCGCTGGTGCCGGTGAGCACACGATTGAAGATGAAATTGCTGGCGGTCAGAGTGCTGGCGAGGTTGCCCGAGAGTATCAATTCGAAGCGATTGCCACTGGCGTCGGCATCGTAGTCCTTGATGTAGGTGCGGTTAGTGCTGGCGCTGTAGCTGACTTGCAGGGTACTGCCATGGCCATTGCCCAGGCCGGTGAAACCGAGGCCGGCGAGGTCGATCTTGTCCTGGGTGACATCGAAGTCGGTGATGGTGTCATCGAAGCTCGCGGTTGCGTTGCGGTAGCTGTCGGACTGAGTGGTGAAACGGAACGTATCGGCGCCGGTACCGCCGGTGAGTTTGTCGATGCCTGCACCGCCTACCAGAATGTCGTCACCGGCCCCGCCATTGATGGTGTCGTTGCCAGCACCGCCATAGAAAATCTCGCTGCCGGCGCTGCCCAGCAGGGTGTCGTTGCCAGTTGTGCCTTGCACGGTGGTCATCGGGACCGTGTCGCTGACGTAACTGCCGTCGCCATAGACCAGCGTCGCACCGTTGCTGGTGTGGCTGATGGTGTTGCCGATGATGGCGTTGCGATCAGTGCCGTCTTCATTGCGTTCCGCAACGCCGTAGGTCGACAGGTTACTGCCGGTGATGATGTTGCTCTGGATGATGTTATCGCTGCCGTTGTAGTACTTGCCGGACACACCCAGGGTGTCGTTGTAGGACTGGATGATGATCTCCGGTACGGGGTTGCCCAGGGAATTGCTGTGGAGCGTGTTGTCGATAAGCTCGACGTGGTTGCTGCCGTAGATACGGACCCCGGCGCTGGTGTTGTCGTGAATGTCGACGC